>CAZSBS010000007.1:19358-37371 GCA_964605095.1 uncultured Planctomycetaceae bacterium
TACATGATCGTGCTGGCGGCGGTGGGTTTCGCGGCCGCGGCGAGGCGGCGGGAATGAACTGCCCATGTGCGAACAAACGCCGTTGGCGTGAGTTGCACACTGCCTGTGGTGGGGCTATGCTGAAAATAGAGGGTGGTGACGAGATTGGTTTCTGAGCGCGGGCGGGCCTTGCTCGAAAGGCGGTGAATGCCATGGCCAAATCGCATGAGGCGATGCTCTACGAGAAGCTCGACGGCGAAAAGGTCCGTTGCGAGCTCTGCGGGCACCAGTGCGTGATCCTGGGCGGCAAGTACGGGCTGTGCCGCGTCCGGCGAAACGTGGCGGGGCAACTGCGGAGCCTTACTTATGGCATGCTCGTGGCCCTGAACGTCGACCCCATCGAGAAGAAGCCGTTCTTCCACTACCTGCCCGGCACGAAGAGCCTTTCGATCGCCGCGTCCGGCTGCAACTTCCAGTGCGAGTTCTGCCAGAACTGGCAGATCAGCCAGTCGCCTCGTATGGATTCGGAGATTCGCGGCCAGGCTGTCAGTCCGGAGCAGGTTGTCTCGGGCGCGATCGCCCACGACTGCGCGTCGATAAGCTACACTTACACGGAGCCGACGGTGTTCTTCGAGATGGCGTACGACACAGCCAGGCTGGCACGGGCCAGTGGTCTGGGCAACACGTTCGTATCCAACGGGTACATGACGCCCAAGGCCGTGGACATGATCGCGCCTTACCTCGACGCGATCAACGTGGACCTCAAGGCGTTCAGCGACGAGACGTACCAGCGGATCATGAAGGCTCGGCTCGAGCCGGTGCTGACGGCCCTGCGTGCCCTTGTGGCGGCGGGGGTGTGGATGGAGGTCACCACCCTGGTCGTGCCGGGCATGAACGACTCGCCCCAGGAACTCGGCGACATAGCCCGGTTCATCGCCAAGGACCTCGGCGAGTCCGTGCCG
The DNA here is from genome assembly GCA_964605095.1 of uncultured Planctomycetaceae bacterium. Taxonomy (GTDB): domain Bacteria; phylum Planctomycetota; class Phycisphaerae; order SM23-33; family SM23-33; genus JAUWQU01. Next base: position 20,300 of record CAZSBS010000007.1, read on the forward strand.
TGGCACGTCAGCCGGTTCCATGGCGACTACAAGATGGAAACCGTCCGCGCCACGCCTATCGAAACGATGGAGCTTGCATGCAGGATAGGCCGGGAGGCCGGGCTGCGGTTTGTCTACAGCGGCAATGTCGCGGGCCATGCCGACGAGAGCACGTACTGCCCGAACTGCCGCGAACTGCTGATAGACCGGCAGGGGTACTCTGTCCGCGGCATGCACCTTCGTGACGGCCGATGCCCCCAATGCAATGAAGCCATCGAGGGTTTCTGGAAGCGGCCGGGAGTGGGTGGGTGGTGAATAACCGCTTCCCTGTGAAGGATATACGTGTTTAGCGACTTTCTCTCAGCCCCGTTCACGGGGCTTTGCCCGCCGAAGGCGGGTTTAGACCAGGCCTTTGAGGCCTGGGGCCATCGCGACGCTCCTGTTATTCCTGTCTAGCACGCTTTCAGCGCGCTTTGGGCGGGATTTAGCCTAAAGGCCTCCAAGCACGGGTAAGCGCGCTGAAAGCGTGCTGGAGCAAAGAAGAGACAAGAACAACCGCTGTATTGTATGCCAACCAGGGCTCAAAGCCCTGGCCTATACCCCCGCTGGGGCGGGGTCAAAGCCCCGTGAACGGGGCTGAGGCATTCGCTAAACACCTACTGAAGGGTCAGGGTGCCTGAATGGCCGGGAGGGGGTGCCCGAACGTGCCCGGGCGGATGGGCGCATAAGTAACCGCGCACACGAACCGTCGGGCCGCATGCGCGGATTGGTTGCGGCTGCGGCTGTTACTTCTTCTTCCGGCGGTTCCGGCGTTCGCGGCGCTTCTTGGAACCGATCTTTCTTCTACGTCTCGGCTTGGCCATGAAATACCTCTGGTGATCTAAACAAACTTAGCCGGCGAACCGGCAGTAATCGAGCCGGGTATACTACAGACTATCTTGGCGGTTGTCACGCGCAATTGCGAAAAAAGGCCGCTTGGTAGCCGGTAGCCGGGAAAAGAAAAGCGGAGCCAGGTATTGGGAACCGGGAACCCGGAACATGGAACCTGGGAGAAGCGGCCCCCAGGACCACATAACACATTGTTGGCTTTCTGAGGCCTGCTCGCTTCAGCGAGCAGGGGCGCTGAAGCCTGAAGTTTGAGGCCTTTTCCCGCTACTCCTCGTCGAGTCCTTCGTCGTCGGCGGGGTCATATTCGGTTATGGCCAGGTCCGCCTGGCGGGTCTTGCCCAGGCGGAGCACGGTCACTCGCACTTTTTCCCGTCCAGCCTTGTGGGCGGCGGCTATCAGGTCCCGCATCTGCCGGGCGCTGGTCAACGGCTGGTCGTCGAGCCGTGTGATGATCTCGTTTGGGAATATCTTGGCCACGAGGATCGGCGAGCCGCTTTCGACCTTCGCCACGAGCACCCCGGCGGAGGCCTTGAGGCTCAGAGCGTAGCTGACTTCGTAGGTCACGTCCTTGACTGTCAGGCCCAGCTTGCGGTTCTTCCACTTGGTGGCCGAGTCCTGGTCCGGCGGCCCAAGGGCGATCTTGTAGTTGATGGTCCGGGTCTCGCCTTTTCCCTCGGCCGTCGGGCGGTAGTAGGTCAGGCGGATGGCCTTGCCGACGCCGATGGCGTCGAGGGCCTGCGTGAGGAAGTTGCGCCGGTTCTTCCACGTCGGCTCGACGTCGCCCTCGTCTTCCCCTTCGCCGCCGCCACCGTACCATCGCCCGCCGTAGGATTCGCCGTCGCGGACGGAGCGCCCGGCAAGCTCGAGCGGATACGGCATGCCGGGTCCCTGTATCTTCAGCAGGATGTCTCCGACTTGCAGCTTCATGGCCTCGGCGGGGCTGGCGTCGTAGACGGCGTTGATGATGAAGCCGATCTGCCCGTCCCTGGTGGGCGTCTCGACCTTGAGCATCTCGGAGAGTTTAGGCGTGACGGGCACGAACTCCACTCCCAGCCAGGCGCGTCTGCGGGCCAGCGTCTTGGTGGTAACCTCGACCTTGGCGTCCAGGTGCGCCGCCGGCTCGGTAAGCAGGCCGCGGAGCTCCGAAACGGTGAACACGCGGTACGCGTCGGAGGCGCCGCGGTATCGCCGCGACTCGTCGAGCCGACGCTCTTCCTCGTTCTCCCTCTTCTCGCGCGCGAACGCGCCAACTATCCGCCCGTCGAAGTCCACCATGAACGAGTCCTGTGGAATTTGCCTGGCCGGGTACCAGAAGTAATCCCCGCGATACCCGCGCATCTGGCCGTAAAGGCGATTCGTCGAGAGGTCAACGTACTTCTCGCCAAGCCGCTTTCGCAGCCTGGCCGTCCAGAAGGGCCTCATCTGCGCCGGGTCGGACGGCGCCAACTCCACGCGCGACGGCAGCTTGCCTTTGGTCAGGCGAACCACGAAGCCGCCGATCTCCTTGAAAGCGCCGACGAACTGAACCTCCTGGCGGACGGTGGGAGAGTGCTTGATGTATATCTTCTCGATCTGCCGGGCGACCTTCGAGTCGACGTATTGCAGGACCACCACGTCGGTGTCGCTGATGGCCAGGCCGTAGACGCTGATCTCCCGCCCGGCCGCGCCTTCACGCGAACTGTACCGGCTTGACTCGGCGTCCTCGCCCTGGCGCAGCACCAACACCACCTCGTGCATCGAGGAGAGCATCCGGGCGCGGCATGTTTGCTCGGCCGCGGTGAGCTTTTCCCAGTCGATTCCCTTGGCCGCGACGAGGTCCGGGCCTCGCCAGAGGCACTGGGCCTGCTGGATGTCGAAGAACGGCAGCGTCGCGCATCCGACGGGCAGGCCGTTGGCATCGGCGACGATGTGGAGGTACGCTTCCATGCCGTACCGCGAGCCGTATGCGGATGACGACCCCGCGGCCAGGGAGTCGCCGTAGAAGACGTTCGAGCTGGCGCCGGGCCTCATCGGCACTGAAGGGTGGCTCAGGCCGAACTGCAGCCGCCACTGGTCGTCCATCCTGTACAGGGCCGACTGATACAGGACGGTGTTGACGCCCCTGTCCGCCAGGGGCGAAAACGTAAGCGGCTTGAGCTGCGAGGCGGCGTTGGCGTCGGCCTGGAGGATTATCCCCGGCGCGTCGTAAAGCAGCCTGGCCTGCCTGGCGGGGAATGACTTGCCGCCGGCGACGATGGTTATGCCGGCAATGTAGCGGTCGTCGAGACCGGAATCGCAGATGAGCACCCGGCCCTTGTCGTCGAGCACGATGCCGGCCGTCTCGGTTGGGCGCTTCTGATCGACGTATTCCTCGTACAACTGGCTGACTCGATAGTCCGTCGCGTTGGGGTTCAGCGGCTCGGAGGTGTCCTTCTTGATATTGACCTCGACGACGACGAAGCTTTTCCGCGATGCCTCGATAAGCGCCTGGGGGATGGTGTCCTCGTCCTTGTCAGCCGGCTTGGTTGTCGGTGCGGTTGTCGGCTGGGGCGCCGTTGCGGGCCTGTCCTCGGCCTGGGCATTGGCCTGCCCGAGGCTGCCGAGACCGGCGATTGCCGACAGCAGCGCCGCGGCCAGGAATGTCACGATCATTTTCATTGTCGTCAATCCTCTTGGAGGTAGTCTTTTTCCCAGCTCAGGGGTTTCCAGCCGAGGAACCCGTCGCGCTTGATGGTTACCAGGGCCTTCTTGTCCACGCGTTTCGGATCGCCCACAAGGGCGGCGTAGGCCTTCTTGACATCCTCGATGGTCTTGATTTCCCACTTGTCGATCTTAATCACCACGTCGTTTGGCCTCAGGCCGGCGTCGGCGGCGTTGCCCGGCCCACGAACGCCCTGAATGAACACCCCCCCGGTCGGCTGGATGAAGTAAAGCCGCGGGTTGGAGAACTTGGTGATCTCCTTGACAGTCATGTTCCACTGGCGGCAGTCGAAGTCCTCGCCCTCGAACTTGCCCCGCGTTACGGGTGTCAGGGAGGCAGTCAGCACCTTCCGCCCGCCGAGTTTGCCTGCCAGCGCGGGCGCGGGGTTGCCGACACCGTTGGCGTCGCCGTTGCCCTTGCGGGCCAGCATCAGCGTCGTCGGCGCATCCGGCGGCAGGTCGGCCAGCAGCACGCGAAGCGCCGGCAGGTCCTCGACGTACAGGCCGTTGACCTCCTTGGCCCCGACGGCGAGCAGGATGTCGCCGTCCCGCAGTCCGGCTGCCTCGGCCGGCGAGCCCTGGTCCACGCTCTGGATAAGTACCCCGCAGTTGGCGTCGGTGAAGGTGTTGCTCTTGAAGTCGTTGAGCGCCTGGATCTGAAGGCCCGTGTACGCCCGGTGGACCTTGACGGGCCATTGCTCCTTCGACGTGCCCGCCGACGCGGCGCGAAGACGGCGGATCACGTCGGAAACGACGTTGGACGGGATGGCGAAGCCGATTCCCTCAGCCATGCCTATGCCAAGCGTGTTGATGCCCGTCACCTTGCCCTCGGTGTCCACCAGCGGCCCGCCGGAGTTGCCGGGATTGATCGCCGCATCCGTCTGAAGCCACAGGTTGTAGCGGTACTGCGTGGTGAAACCGATGTACCGCCGCGTGTTGGAGATGATGCCCAGCGATATGCTCCGCGTGAAGCCGAACGGCGAGCCAAGCGCCATCACGAACTGCCCGGCCTCGACCTTGTCGCTGTCGGCAAACTCCGCCACCGGCAGCGGGGCGGTTCCGGGCGGCAGGTTCAGCTTGAGCAGCGCCAGGTCTGTCTCGGGGTCCAGGCCCACGACTGTGGCTGGGACTTGCACGCGGTCGCCCAGCACGCAGTTGACCTCGACGGCCTTCTCGGCAACGTGATTGTTGGTGACGACGTAGCCGTCCGGCGAGATTATCACGCCCGAGCCGAAGACCTCGACTCGCTGCCGCTCGCCGCCCTCGAACGTCTCGCGGATCGGCTTGACGAAGACCAGGCAGGGATAGACCTTCTGCTTGGCAGAGGCGATGATCTTCTGGAAGTCTATTGGCCGGGATGGCTCGACGGCCCCGCCGGGCTGGCACCCAGCCTGCATTGCCGCGGCCAGCATCAGTGCGGCCAGCGTGACCGGCCACAGCCAGAGCTTCCCCAATCGTTTCATTGCGACTCCTTATTGACCTTCTTGCCGCCATCGCAGCCCGCCATGGCGCCGGGATTCACCCCGCGATAAGACAATGTACCCGCCCGTGGGCGCGGCGTGCAAGGGCTGGGCTCGTGGCGAAAGCAGGACACCAGCTAATTATCGATTTCCGTCATTGCAGCCTCGCCTTGGTGGTGTATAATACCGATGTATACATTAAAATGGACAGGAGAATCTCTTAATGGTTCGAACGCAGGTATATCTTACGGAAACCGAGCGCGACGAGTTAGCGGCCTTGGCTGAGGTGACAGGCAAGAAGCAGAGCGAGCTCATACGCCAGGCCATTGACAATTTGCTGGAGCATTCTGCCGATTCAAGGCGTCAGGCCATAATCGCTGCCGCGGCGGGGATGTGGAAGGACCGGGACGACCTCCCCGATTTTCGGGCTCTGCGCAAGGAATGGAATCGGGAGAGATGATGGAAGGCAAACTGGTTCTCGATACGGACATCGTCATCGACTACCTCCGGGGACAGCCCGAGGCAGTTTTGTTCTTCAAGAACAACTCAGACCGGTCTATCCTTTCGGCCATCGTTGTGGCGGAATTGTACGCGGGTGTCAGGGGCGATTCGGAAGAGCAGATGATTGATAAGCTTCTGTCGATTCATCCGATCATTCCCGTGACAACCAAAATTGCCAAGGCTGGCGGACTTCTAAGGCGTAAGTTCGGCAAGTCTCACGGCGTAGACGTTGCGGACGCAATTCTCGCCGCGACGGCGTTGGCGGAGAATGCGGAACTGGCAACACTAAACGTGAAGCATTACCCAATGATGCACGGACTCAAGCCCGCCTACGTAAAGAAATAGCCGTGTCCCTGCGATATTGTCCACCGAGCACAATGCCGCTACAATCCCGGCCTGAAAGGACCGACAATGGCTGACACGGCAGCGATCGAGGCAACCATGCGCCTCCACCTGGCCGACGGGGTGGGGGCTCTCACGTTCCGCAAGCTTATCGAGGCGTTCGGCAGCCCGGCCGCGGCGATCGACGCCGGGCCTGCGGGGTGGCGAAGCGTCGATGGAATCGGCGAGAAGACCGCCGCCGCCATCGCCGCCGTCACCGACGAGCAGGTCCACGAGGAAATCGAACTCGCCGACAGCGCCGGCGTGCGGATCCTCCTGGCCGGCGACGACGAGTTTCCCGAGGTGCTGCGGAACATCCACGACTGCCCGGCCTTGCTCTACGTCCGGGGCCGGCTTGACCGCAACGACGCCGTCGCCCTGGGCATTGTCGGCTCGCGGCGGTGCAGCTATTACGGCTTGGAGCAGGCGGAGCGGTTCGGCGGCCTGCTGGCGCGGGCAGGGTTCACCGTGGTTTCGGGTGGTGCTCGCGGGATAGACACCGCCGCCCATCGTGGTGCCCTCGCCTCCGGCGGGCGAACCCTGGCGGTGATGGGCTGCGGGCTGAGCAAAACCTACCCATCGGAGAACGCCGAGCTGTTCGAGCAGATCGTGGCCGAGGACCGCGGGGCGCTGGTCTCGGAACTGCCGATGGCTATCGGCGTGAAGTCGGGGAACTTCCCGCTTCGCAACCGCATAATCTCGGGCCTGTCGCTGGGCACGCTGGTTGTCGAGGCCGCCAGAAGGAGCGGGGCGATGATAACCGCCCGCGAGGCCATCGAGCAGGGGCGCGAGGTCTTCGCCATTCCCGGGCGGATCGACAGCGTGATGAGCCAGGGCACCAACGACATCATTGGCGCCGGCAGCGCCAAGCTCGTCCAGAACCTCGACGACATACTCGACGGCCTCGGCGAGGTCGGCACAGCGCTGACGACGCCCGAGCCGAGTACCGACGAGAAACTCGCAGCCGCCGTCCTGAACCCCGCCGAGCACAGCCTGGTCGCGGCCCTGAAGGAACGCGAGAAGTCGCTCGATGAGCTGGTCCGCGAGACCCGCCTGGACACCTCGGCCGTCATCTCGACGCTGACGATGCTGGCGATAAGGGGCGTGGTGGCCCAGCGCCCGGGGGCGGTCTTTGCGCTGAAACGCAAATAGTGCACTGTTGGGGGGCGAATTCACATCCCAAGTGCACCGGGTTGGCAAGGGAATTATGTATGGTGTCCCCAGATATGCGTTTAGCAAGGGCGGCCTCACGTGTACGCAGGCGAGCTGCCTTGCGCTTCAGCTTCTCCTTCGATGAGAGTTTCGTGCTCATATCCGCGCGGCGTCCAACTGCTGCTCCGTGGTTACCTGCCCGCCGCCAGCACGTCCAGCCCGATGGGATCCAGCCGGCCCTTGCGCGGCTTGCCAAGAATGTCCGTGGCCAGGCTGGTCATCCACGGTTCATCGGGCGCCTCGCGATTGGCCGAGTCGCCGGGCCACCACGGGGCGGCCAGTTGGAGAACGTCGGCAACCACTGGACATGCCCTGCGAAGGCTCAGAAGAGGCGATGGGAATGTTGGCAAAGGTCCGAGGTGGACTGCCACTCGCGAGGGCGGCAGCAAGTTGGCAGGCCCCGAGGACGATGGAGGAACAACATGTTGGCCCGCCGCGAGGCTATTGCAGAGAACGCTGGCCGCCATGGCCAGGATGTCGGGATCCGGCGCATCCGCCACAGGTGTGGGCGGCAGTGCCGGTTCCGTTGGATTGATGATGTCGGCCTTCACCGAGTCCGTCGCTGTAAGCTCGGGCGAAGTTGGCTCTTCCGCCGGGACGGTCTCGAGCGATTCACCAAAGTTTGTCGTCAGCGTCTGAAGGTCACCAAAGTCCACATCGCCATTGCCGTCGAGATCGCCGTTATCCCATGCGGCCCCACCATCCCTGCCGAAGTTTCGCTTCAACTCGATGAAGTCTGCGGCGTCGACTATTCCATCGCCGTTGGCGTCGCCAAGCAGGTTGTCGACGTAGCCCTCGATGGGGAAGTTGAAGGGGCCCTCGTCCCCGTCGCTGTTGGCCAACGTGACTTCGCCGGTGAAAGTGCCCGGTGATCCCGTGGACAGTGTGACGATAAAATGCGTCATGCCGCCCGGCTGAACGACCGAATCAGCGGGCCTGGCCACGGTGAACCCGCCCGGAACCGAGATAGCCCCGAGCGTCAGAACCTGTTGCCCGTCGTTGCGCACGATGAATATCCGGTCCACCCCGGGATTGCCCCTTCTCGCAGTGCCGAAATCGACCGCCGAAGTCTGCCCGTCCGCCAAGGATGAAGCATCGAATATGACTGTGATCTCTTCAGCATTCACAACGCTAAATGTGCTTGTCCAGATAACATTCTCGGGGCTATTGTCGGCATCGGTGGCGCGAATCTCGTATGTGTGCGGGCCAACCGCGAGAGGCCCAAGGACCCTGAAGTAATCGCCATCAAGAGTGACGGGCTCGCCACCGATCAGCAATTCGACAGAGCCAATGCTGCTCGGGTCCGACAAGTGCCAGGAGATGCGGACTTGCTCGTCCGAACCGATGATACCGTCACCATCACCGTCGTGTTCCACAATGGTGACGTTCGAGATCACAGGACCCGCCATATCATCATCATGGACATCAAGGATACGGTGGGCTGTATTATTGTCCGGATTGTCGAATCCGGGTACTGCGAGGCGCACGAACATGTCATGCCCCTCAGAATCGCCTGCACCAACATTATCCAAAACCGCAATGCTCGTGAAAGTAACGGTTGTCTGGCCCTGTCCGGCAAGACCGCCAGAAACCATCTGATCCGAACCCAACTGCACTCCTCCAGCATCGGGGTCACCGTCGTAGAGGCGGACGGTAATATCATCTGTAATGTTGTAATCAGTCAGGTTGCGAATGACGGCGGACACTTCAATCGATTCGCCTTCGGCAGGGGATTCGTTGCTGAACGTCATGTCTGCCGACGCGACCGCAATATCAGGCTGCTCGATGAATGCGAAGAACACGCTTCCATCATCTACAGAACGCCACACCACGCTTCGGCCATCCATTCGTGTGGAATAGCTGGCAGGGGTCGCCGACGAAAGAAGCGACCGCTGATTGCTCGTCATGTCCCAGTAGAACATGCCAGGCGTATATCGCATGTCCTGAACTATGAATCCCCCTCCCATTGCCAACACCAATTGCCCCTGTTGAATGTCATTCTCGTGAATCTCGCGATGATATGATCCCGCACTCCAGACCCAGACTGCGTCGGGATCGCCGTCAGCATCCTGTTCGCAGCGAATCCACGCAAACTGCCCATCGGCTGTCGGAAAATAACTGGAGTAGCCATTATCATATACGAAGGACGAGGCCGCAATAGCCAACACGGGCTGTTGGTCCGACCCAATACCGAATGTCCACACTTGATTATTTCTCTCATTCCACCGCAGCCTGTCGGCTTGCCAATACACCTCGCGCTCCTGCCATACAATCAGGTCGTCCCCGAAATCCGGATCGGCCCCTGGCCACGTACGAGTGACAGATCGCATGGGATTACTGCCCGCAGCCAAGAATCCGGTAAGATTGGTTGACGCCTCTGTGTTACGATCAAAAAGCCACATGTTGTACAGGTCGCTCCCGTACCATCCATCTCTGTCGACATGATGATAGAATCTAGCAAATGCCACCTTCGCGCCGTCAACCCCTGCCAGGAATTCATCAGCGGCATCTGTAGCCACCGCGTGTTCAACATCGGTCACAAGATCGTAGCCATAGATGTCATAGTTGGTTTCCCCCTCGGCCTGATTGCGTGAATCCTCCCATGCAACGAAATCACCCGACACTCTCGGATTGCGCTGTATGGCCACGTCGTTGGTGAGTTGCCTCTCCTCTCCCGTCTGGACGTTGTACGCGAAGATATCGTTGTCGGCACTCCACACGACCCATTCCCCGCCGATGTCTACCGTACTTGCACCCGTGGAGCCTGGTGCAGCGAACACTGGTGTCCCGTCCCCAGCCACAAATCCCGATATTTCCAAGGTCGCATGATACGGCCTCCGCACGCGTCCATCGGTGGCAAATGTAATCAGTCGCACAAATGAACCGTCAATGTCGGCTGTGTCAATCGCAATATCGACATCAACAGATTGCCCTGCAGGAACGACAAGGCTGGGGACCCCGGTCGTTGTATCAGACACCAGTGCGCCTTGGCCGTCAGTAACAGCGAATCCAGTAACCAGCATCGGTTCGGATCCATAATTCGCTATGGTCATCGGTGTTGTTACTATGCCGCCGCCTGATACAAGCCCTAAGGAGACTGCGTTCTCTGCCAGGTAGCCCCATGCTGCCGGCTGGACATCAAAACTGAAGGCGTTTGGCAGTTCTACGAAACGGGTCCCATCCGCCCACTCGACTCGCAGATTGACCCAGTGAATACCCGCAAACGAGTACGCCGCATCCGCCCGAAAATCATCAGAACTGGGATAAGCAGAGGAGCCAGCAGACAGGTCTGGATAGCTGATATCGTCCTCCGTATACAAAACATCCTGCAATGATGGAAGCAAAAAGACCTCTACATCGCCCCCCGCGTCCGCAGTACCCGTGTTGGCGATCTGGGGGCGGAACCGAACGGATTCTCCGCTCTGGAATATACCATCGCCGTTGTTATTGTCGTCATATGTGGTGGAATCATCTATCGTTACGCCAATCACTTCGAAGGCAGGCTCGTATTCTCCGTCGGGGTGGAATGTTTCTTTGATGTCTAGAAGATCTTGATAGAAACGCGTGCCATTCTGTTCGTATGTCAAGTGAAGGCTAAAGGGGACGTTGTAGTACTGATCCAAATTCAAGAACATGTCGAAGTCTCCGCTGCTCCAGTTCTTGTACCCCGGACCGATATCAGGCCAAAAGAGCGTATCTGCAGTGATGTTGAGATCTCCAAGCGGCGATGTCAGCACTCCCTGAATATCCGATATGACACTACCGGAACTATTTATAAGCCGTATCTCCAGTCCAACAGGTTCGTTACCTTCGATAATGCCATCACCATCCCCCGTGTTGTCATTCCACTTTTCGGTATATAGGGACAAGTCACTGCCTTCTTGGGCGGGACTTGAGCCTATGCTCACAAGGATAGACGATGGACTGCTCCATCGCCCTTCATTGTCACGGGCTCTAGCGAAGAAGCGTTGGCTACCAGGCGACCACGTGATCGTTCGGATGCAGTCATAGAGTCCACTTTGTGGCGAGGTGTCGGTCCCGAGCAGTTCGTCGCTGGCGAGGTCGAAAACGCCGTTATAATTGGAATCGCGGTAGAACTCAACCTTCTGGATGCTTTCGCTGCCGGCCAACGCCGCGGCACTTAGAAGGAGCGCCCCGTCCGTCACCAGGGGGTAAGGGGTGCCGTAGGCGTAGAAGCCGGTGATCTCCGGCAAGTCGAAGTTCGCCTCAACGGTGATACTGTCCAAGGTGCACTGGACGATCGACGAGGCATAGCAGCCGGAGAGCCCCAAGGCCGCAGCTATCGTCTCCGACTTCACATCGAACCACCAGTTGTGGGAGCCCGCATTGAGATAGACCGGGACGCTGACCTCAAATGGTAGGTTTATGGCGATATCTTCGGGGAGAACCGATTCGATTACATTTGCCGCCTCCCATATCTTCTGGCCCACCTTCAGCCCCATCGATGCCGGTGCCGCGTCGAGTAATGCCGATAGCGTGTCCGATGCGACTTCGCCCAAGAATGCCGTGGCGCTCAAGTCCGACTCATACAGCGAGACCTCAACAATCTGGTTGGCCTGGACACCCATGTCCATGGCGATGTCAAAAGTGCCTTTCTGGGCTCCGATCAGATATGTGTCGCCGACAGACCATAACTGCCAGGAAGCAGTCCCAGAGAACGTCACAAGATATTGGCCGCTATTGGGAACGGAGAACTGGTCACTCATTGTGTTGCCGGCAAAAACGCCAGCCCCACCCAGAGCGGCAGCGTATGCGAGAGTCCATTGCGTGATCTGCCCCGCATCGGGATTGACCACTGTGCAATAGCCCGCGTCGCCGAAAAGCCAGCTCGTCCGTTCCGCCGTTTCAGTGGTGTAGGCGTCCGTAAATGGCGCCGTTATCTCCACCGCGCTGAGCAGCATTCGGGGTTCGAGAGGCTCGAATACTGGCGAACGAGATCTGTCGCCGAGTTGGTGCGTCGATTCCATTTCGTCACTCCTTTTGTGTTTGGCCCCCGGCAGAAGCGAACGCAAATATCGCCCAACCGCAGACGGCATGGTCATCTCGCTCTTCAAGGAACCACCGGCGAGAACGCAACGCAGCCGGAGGGCATCCTCAGCAACTACCGGAACTGACTCGCCCTTGGGCCGACACACGTGAACTCCTCCAGCCCGGGGCAATGCTAACGAACGAGACATTATTGTACAGCAGAATCGCGGTTTGGGCACATGGAAACGCGGCGTAATATCATGAATCTTCAGCTACTTGGGAGTAGGGTAATCACCGTATCCGCAAGACGGGTATCCAAGGGTCTCCAGGCATCACAGGGATCGGTGAACGAAACCGCTCCGTAATGGCTCTCCGAGTACCTTTACGCCCCATAGCATACGTACCCCAACACACGCCCTGTTCGGCGCGCGTTGGGAACGATGCCGACGCCCGACGAAAGAACTTCCCGTGACATCTCGCCGGAGGGCGAACGACACACGTATAGCCCTTTATAAGTCTTGGAGTTAAGCCGCTTCTCGAACCCGGCTCCAGAACGCTTCTGCCACGATTCCCCGTGTGCAAATGGCCTCGGCCATTTGATCACCGGGAACCGGTGCTTCTTTGGGGGAATTTGCGTGGCCGGAATCGGACCCAAGGTCGGCCGGTTATAGGCGCTGGCCGGTGCTCGGGCGTCACGCCGCCTCTTGGGCCCGCTGCCAGAGCATCCAGAACGCGTCCCGGATGCCGTTACACTGTGTACACCGAGGGGGTGCTCGCGGGATAGACACCGCCGCCCATCGTGGTGCCCTCGCCTCCGGCGGGCGAACCCTGGCGGTGATGGGCTGCGGGCTGAGCAAAACCTACCCATCGGAGAACGCCGAGCTGTTCGAGCAGATCGTGGCCGAGGACCGCGGGGCGCTGGTCTCGGAACTGCCGATGGCTATCGGCGTGAAGTCGGGGAACTTCCCGCTTCGCAACCGCATAATCTCGGGCCTGTCGCTGGGCACGCTGGTTGTCGAGGCCGCCAGAAGGAGCGGGGCGATGATAACCGCCCGCGAGGCCATCGAGCAGGGGCGCGAGGTCTTCGCCATTCCCGGGCGGATCGACAGCGTGATGAGCCAGGGCACCAACGACATCATTGGCGCCGGCAGCGCCAAGCTCGTCCAGAACCTCGACGACATACTGGAGGGCCTCGGCCAGGTGGGCGAGACGCTGACGACGCCCGAGCCGACCGACGATGAGAAACTCGCAGCCGCCGCCCTGAACCCCGCCGAGCACAGCCTGGTCGCGGCCCTGAAGGAACGAGAGAAGTCGCTGGATGAACTCGTCCGCGAGACCCGCCTGGACACCTCGGCCGTCATCTCGACGCTGACGATGCTCGCGATAAGGGGAGTGGTCGCGCAAAGGCCGGGGTCGGTATTCGCGCTCAAGCGCAAGTAATGCCCTGTCATAAGCATCCTGAATGAATCTCGCGCGGTGGCCATTGCAAAGAAACATAACGCCTGACGGCGTCACTACGAACGCTCCGCGAGATTCGAAGGAGCCTCTGGCGTTCGTAGTGTGCCCGTGAGGGCATATTCTTCTTGTGCGACTCAGGCTACATGCGTCGCCATGCCCGTGACGGCGCCGCCATCTGGTCCCGACTCCCGCACCAATGAAACGCCTGGCCGCTCCCTGGGCATCCCGGCCTCGAAAAAATCGTGACATTCGTGACATCCTGTTGCTCCCCCCGAACATTTTACGTATACTAGGGCTCGTCGTGGTTCGGTCGGCGTGGAACAGCGATACCCCGGAGATAGCCCCGACACCTCGCCGGCCGTGGCAAGCGAAATCAACAGTGGCGGATTCTTTGAAAGGAGACTCAAGATGATCGCATCAGAAACATCGAACCGATTGACCTCGCGTTGGTTGCAGGCATGTGTGCTGCTGTGTGCGGTGGTAGTGTTGCCTCTGGGCCTGGCGAACGCCCAGGACTACGGCGCAGTCGAAAGGCGGCTTGGGGAGGCCGTGAGCAAGGGGGAGCTTTCGCTGAGACAAGCCGCAACCATGATGGATGCGCTCCGAGGAGCGGCCGGGGCCGACGACAAGGGCGACATCGAACGCCGATTTGGTGAATGGATTGGATCCGTTGGCGAAAAACTAAAAGCGGCCGTGAAGGCTGGCAAGTTGAGCGAGGAAGATGCCCGGAATAAGTGGCAGGGTTTCAAGGAGAACGAACTCGCGCCCAAACTCAAGGCCACGGTGGCAATGGGCAAGGTGAGCGAAGAATGGGCGCGGTCGGTGTGGCGCGGCCTGGAGAAGGCGGAGATCGGCGAGCGGCTCAAGTCGGCCGTCGCCAAAGGCGAACTGACCGCGGAGCAAGCCATGGCCAAGTGGAAGGGGATCAGCCAGGAAGGCGACCGCGGACCAAAGGCCAAGGCAGAACCGAGTCGCGAAGAGATGGAGGAAGTCGGCAAGAGAATCCGGGCCGCCGTCGAGGCGGGCAAGATTACGGCGGAACAGGGCCGGGCCAAGATGGAGGCCTACCGTAAGAGCATTGCCGCTCCCGCAGCCAGAAAGCAGGGCGAAGAGCGTAAGAGCATCACCCGTGAGGACTACGGCCGGGCCGAGGCGGAGCTCAAGAAGGCGGTCGCCGCGGGCAGGATATCGGAAAAGGACGCCCGAGCCAAACTCGAAGGTATGCGCAAGGCGATATCTCAGCAGACCGAGCGCCGCGGCGATTCGCCCAACTGGGAGACCATCAAGGAGCGAATCGAGGGCGCCGTCAAGAGAGGCGATCTGACCCGCGCCGAAGCCGACGCGAAGTACAAGGAAATCAAGGAGCGGATGGCCAAGGATAGCCATCGCTAAGAGTTTCGGGGACAGTTGCCAATGGCCCGTAGTTAAGCCTTTGGGGTGTTTTCCCCGGAGCCCGAAGGGCTCAAACCTGCCCGCCGTCGGCAGGCAGTTGTCAGCCCTTCAGGCTGAAGAGCCTTAACTTAGAGCAGCTTAACTTTTTCTGTAGCGTTCGGCCTGCCTGTGGCGTCGCCATGCTGCGTCAGCCTGCATCGGCGATGCTAAGGCATCGCCTGCTTCGGCTTCCTTGCCTGGCTCGTCCTCGGCTACGGCCGACCTGCTACACAAAAACTTAAACTGCTCTAGGGCCATTGGGCTCTGCCACCCTTGCTATTCCCTACTACCTACTACCTGCTTCCTGCCCCCGTCAGAACTGATGCAAAAACCGCACGTCGCTTTCGAACAGCAGGCGGATGTCCGTGATGCGGTGCTTGCGCATGATCATCCGCTCGATGCCCAGGCCGAAGGCGAAGCCGGTGTACTTCTCGCTGTCGTAGCCTACGCCCGCGAGCACGTTGGGATCGACCATGCCGCAGCCGCCGAGCTCGATCCAGTGGCGCGTGCCGTCCGGCCGGTGGAACTCGATGTCCACCTCGGCCGACGGCTCGGTGAAGGGGAAGAAGCTCGGGCGGAAACACGTTACGATGTCGCGCCCGAAGTAGGTCTTGCAGAACTGATCGAGGCAGGTCTTTAGGTCCGCCATCGTTACGTCCTCGTCGACGTAAAGTCCCTCGACCTGGTGGAACATGAACGAGTGTGTGGCGTCGACGGTGTCGGGGCGGTATACGCGGCCGGGGGAGATGATCCTCACCGGCGGCTTGGTGCTTTCCATCGTGCGGATCTGGACGGTGGAGGTCTGGCTGCGGAGCATGACCTGAGGGTTGATGTAGAAATTGTCCAGCGGGTCTCTCGCGGGGTGCGACAGCGGGATGTTCAGGGCCTCGAAGTTGTGGCGGTCGTCCTCGACCTCCGGCCCGGTGGCGACGGAAAAGCCCATGCGTGCGAAGATCTCGCAGATCTCGTTGATGGTCTGGGTGATTATGTGGGTGTGTCCGATGCGGCGGCGCCGGCCTGGGATGGTGACGTCGATGGCTGGGCCGCGGCGTTTGGAGCCGGCGGCGACGGCGGCCAGGCGGCGCTCGAACGCCTCGGTCAGCGCGTTCTTGAGTTCGTTGGCGGCCTGCCCGGCGGCTCGCTTCTGATCGCCGGTGACTTCCCGCAGGCGCTGCATGGCGGCCTTGACGGCCCCCTTCGTGCCGAGGAACTTGATCCGCCACGCCTCGAGCGCATCGGACCCCGTGATGGCCTGGAGCTTCTCCTGGCCCTCGGCGAGGATCTGCTGAATATCTTCCAGAAGCGACATGGGTGTTTCTCTGTAGTCGGTAGCCCGTAGCCCGTAGCCGGTAGCCGGTAGCCGGTAGCCGGTAGTCGGCGAAAACGGCTGGAGGTCGCTATCTGCACCAGCATAACCGGCTAATGGTTACCGACCACCAAAATCAAGCCTTGGCGGCGGTGCGGGCAGCCATCGCCTTATCGAGGATCACGGTGAAGGTTTCGGGGTCGTCGATGGCGAGTTGGCTGAGGATCTTGCGGTTCAGGTCGATGTCAGCCAGGAACAGGCCGTTGATGAACTCACTGTACTTGTGGCCGCGCTGCGTGCAGGCGGCGCTGATGCGGGTGATCCAGAGCTGGCGGAACTCGCGTTTCTTGCGCTTGCGGTCGCGAGTCGCATTGACGCCGGACCTGAAAAGCAACTGCTTGGCGATGCGATATCGTCGCGACCCGGCCCCATAGAACCCGCTGGCTCTATTGAGGATCCGCTTGTGCTTACGGTGGCGTGCGACGGCGTTGGTAACGCGTGGCATGGAACTCTCCTGTCTTTCTCTCTTGGCCGGTGGACTCCCGATGAACCGGCTATCTGCCGGTTTGCGGGATGTTTCATGCCGGCCCGCGCTTGGCCAATAGCCTGTGGCCTTGCATCGCGCGGGCGGGCCCGCCCTAAAGGGCTCCCACCTGGACCTGGTGTCTTGGCGGCTATCTCAGGCCCAACATGGCTAATGCCTGCTTGGCGAATTTCGGCGCCACGAGGCATGCCTTGCGCATTCGGCGCAACTGCTTGTTGGACTTACGGCTCTTGAGGTGGCCTGC
>CAZSBS010000008.1:0-23121 GCA_964605095.1 uncultured Planctomycetaceae bacterium
CGATCCTGGAGATGGATCACATCATCGACGAGGACAACCGCGCGCTGGTCCGCTCGGCCCTTCACGCCAAGGCCGCGTCGCTGGGCGTCGAGGGCGTCTGGGCGTTGATCAGCTTGGCAAGAGCCCTGGAACGAATCGGCGACCTCTGCGCGAACATCGCCGAGGACATCATCTTCCTGCGCACCGGCGACATCGTCCGCCACAGCGACACCCTCGGCGAAAGCCGGCCGTAGCGGGGATGCGGGGGATACAGAAGAAGAAACAGAAGAAACAGAAGAAGAAACGGGTTCACGCGGAGGGCGCAGAGAAACGCTGAGGGGAAAAGAGGAAACAGAAGAAGCGTTTCGCGCGGAGGTCGCAAGAAGTGCGGAGGGGTGAGAAGAAACAAGCTCTGTGCGCGCTGCTTCCACCCTGGGAAGCATGTCTCCTCTTCTTTCGCTCTTACCCTCCGCGTTCTCCGCGGCCTCTGCGTGAATCTTCTCCTTCTTCTTCTTTTTCACACGCATTTCACCGCGCCTTCATCAAACCTTAGCGGCCCGCGTCGAGACTCATGCCCATACGGCGGAAGGATGAGCCGGCAAGGCGCCCGCGGTGGGCGAGACAGATGACGCTTGGGATACCTATGGAAGGAGACGTTGGATGCGGAGAATCATCAGGTGGATGGCGGTGGGGATTGTCGTTGCCTGTACAGCCCTGGCGCCCGCGGCGGAAACTGACAGCGAGGACCTCAAGACTACAGTGGAGGCCCTCAAGGCGCGCCTGAAGGACCAGTCCAACCGCCTGGCGGAACTGGAGAACCAGCAGGCCGCCCAGAATGCGTCGATGGCGAAGATCGCCAAGGACATGGCCGACAGCGCCGCCAGCAAGCCCTCCATGCCAAGCTGGTTGGACAACCTCAAGCTCTCCGGCGATCTGCGGCTGCGGCTCCAGAACGACCGGTACTCCGGCAGCGGCCGCCCGGACAGCAAGGCCGGCAACAAGGCGCGATTCCGCCTGCGGGTCGGTTTGGTCAAGACCTGGCTGGACGACCAGATGGAAGTGGGCTTCCGCCTGGCAAGCGGCAGCGATAACAACCCCACATCCACCAACCAGACCTTCGAGACCAACTTCGAGAAGCACCCGGTCTGGATAGACCGCGCCTATGCCAAGTACACGCCCAAGTGCGCCCCCGGCCTGACGGTCATGGCCGGCAAGATGGGCGTTCCGCTGGTCAACACCGACCTGATCTGGGACAGCGACGTCAACCCCGAGGGCGCATGGGTTCAGTACAAGCCCAAGTACGGCGACTTCTCGCCGTTCGCCAATGTCGGCATGTGGAGCCTCTCGGAGCGCGTCCAGCACAAGCACGGGCTGGACGACATCGGCGGGGGCAAGATGGCGGTCGACTACACGCTGGTCAACGCCACGATGATGTCGTACCAGGCCGGCGTGGACTGGCGGATCCAAAAGGACGTCAAGTGGACCGTGGCCGCGACGTACTACCAGTTCAGCAATTACGATCAGACCTACAGCAGGGCCAACGGAAACACGGAGACCACCGATACGCTGACAAGCCCGCTTGGGGCCACGAGCACCTACAAGCGCGTCAGTGATTTCCGCATGATAGACATGATCAGCCAGTTGTCATGGAAGCTTTGCAACCTGAAGTGGTCCGCGTACGTGGACATTGTCCACAACTGCGGCGACAACGTTGAGGCCGAGGGCTTCCGCGGCCAGGACAACGGCTACGCCGTCGGCCTGAAGGTCGGCGAGAACAAGAAGAAGGGCGACTGGTCCTTGGGATACAAGTACGCCTACATCGAGGCCAACTGCACGCCGGGCGCATTCAACGACAGCGACTTTGGCGGCACCAACCGCAAGGGCCACGTCGTCGGCGGCACGTACAACATCACCGACGACCTGACGTTCGGCCTGAACGTATTCCTGACCGAACCCGTCGCCGGGTCTGAAGCCGCGGCTGACTACGACGACATGACAACCATGGCGGACCTGGTCTGGAAGTTCTGACACTATTTGGCGAATCGGGCGAGGTACTGGGGCGTGCCGGCCAGCTACACGGCACCGAACCGTTGCATACGCCACCGTCGGCGGGTATTGTGCCGATCATGGCTCAGCGGAAGAAACCAACCCAACCCAAGGTGGCGATCTCCTCGACGCAGAAGGCCATCCGCGTTCCGCGAAAACGGATCGCGGAGTTGGTGGCGTTCGTGGCGTCGGCCGAGGGATATCGCGTCGCCGACGCGGACATCGCGGTGGTCGATTCGGCGAAGATGGCGGAGCTCAACCGCCGCTACCTGCGCCACTCGGGGGCCACGGACGTGCTGAGCTTCGACCTGTCGGAGGCCCCCAAGATCGGGCTTAGCGTGCAGTTGATCGTCTGCGGTGACGTTGCGGCGGCCGAGGCGGCCTCGCGCGGCCTGACTCCCGCGTGCGAGTTGCTGCTGTACATAGTCCACGGCCTGCTGCACATGATGGGCTACGAGGATGAGTCCATCCGCGGGTCCGTCCGCATGCAGGCCCGCCAGGAGGAACTGCTGGAGCAGTTCCTCGCGATCAAAATTCTCTGAATTCGCCCGACAAGGCGGTATTTCCCATGTTCCCAACAGGGCCGGTTTGCCGATAGGCCAATCAGACAGTTGAATCACGCGGGCCGGCATGATGCCGGCCCGGCCCGGCATGGCGCGGGAACAAGAGATCCGGCGCCGCGGGAGATAATTGCTTACTGACCGGCCGCGAACGTCAAGAGTGCGAGCCGTTGGCCAGCGCCCGAGTCTCGGCAAGTTCCGCCGAGGCCCGGGCGTCGCTTTTTTGGGGGATCAGGCATTCCGCGATTCCCACTGGGCCTCATCAGGCCCGAAGAGCCGGACTCGCCGCTTCTTGTACTCGGCCATGGTCCAGAGTTCGACGTGGTCGGTAAGGCTCGTCGTGGCGAGGATGGTCTCGATTGCCAGGCGGCAGTCCTGCTCGCTTCGCCCGTGGATCATGGTGTATAGGTTGTAGGGCCAGGCGGGGCCGGTCGGGCGGAGGTAGCAGTGGCTGATGCCGGCGACCTGGGCGGCGCGCGGGCCGTCGGCGTCGGCCTGGGCGGCGTCCGCGGCCCAGGCGACCAGGACGTTCGCCTTGCTGCCGGCGGCGCGGTGGTGCAGCACGGCCGAGTAGCGTCGCATGTACCCAGCCTCCAGCATTGCCAGGCCACAGTCCAGCAGCGTATCGATGTCGAGGCCTTCCGCCGCCGCCAGCGTGGCGAACGGCTCGGCCTGGCCGGGCAGGTCGATCTGAAGGGCGCGGATGGCTTGTATCTGAGTGTCGGTCAACTGTGGTGCCGGCGCTTCGGCGCGGGCGGGTCCGGAGGCGCCTGGGGCGTCATTGGCGGCTGGGGCGGGCGTCGGCTCGTCGCCTTCCATGTCGAAACGGACCTGGAGCTTGTAGCGCCGGATCGTCGGCAGCACCATGTGCCTGGTCGCGCCAACCAGCCTGGCCAGCAGCTCGGCCGAGGCATCCAGGCCGAGCCGGCTTTGAGGGCTTGTCGCCAGGGTCAGCCAGAGGTTCAACTCGCCGGCGCGTCCGTAGCAGTGTGAGACGCCGGGATGCGAGGCTGCGATTTTGCCGGCCTGGTCGAGCCTGTCAGCCGGCACGCTCAGGGCCACCAGGGCCTGGCGGTAGCCCAGTGCGACGGCGTCGAAGATTGCGGAGATTTCGCGGATGATTCCGGCTTGCCGCAGCGCGGCGATGCGATCTATGACGGCGGCCTCGTCGCAGCCCAACTCGTCGGCAAGTTGGGAAAACGGCCTGGCGACGAGCGGCACGCCGGCCTGGATGCGGTTAAGCAGTTGTCGGTCGAGTTCGTCCATTGGGCCGGCTAGACTTCCCACGGTTCGCTTTCGTGCCGCAGCGCCTTTGGCGGCGAGAGCAACTCGTGGTATATCACGGCCTGGCGGAGGGTGTCGGGATTCGACAGGTCCACCGCCATGGTCGGGACGGCCCATGCGCGGGGGCCGGGTGCGCCGGACTTGTCGGCGTTGTCGTAAAAGTCGTGGCGGCTTGTCGACGGCATGTCGGCCTGGGCATTGACCAAGCTGTGTTCCGTCGGCTGAAGCACGACAGGCTCTATCGGCTGGGTGGGCGGCTTTTGACGGTGCCGCTGCTGGGTTTGCCGCAGTGGACGCTGCTGCATGGGCGCTCGCAGGGTTTGTGCGGCCCGGTCGGCCTCGAGGTCTTCCTGAAGGCGTAGGGCCTGCTCGGCGGCCTGCTGTTCGGCCTGCTTTTGCGAGGCTTTTTTGCCCAGCCACCGGACCACCGCCACCGCGCCGGCCGCGCCGAGAATCAATATCAGTCGGAGCAGATCCCCGGCGTCCTCGCCCGCGGCCAGGATGTTGGATAATGAAGTCATGCCGTGTTACTTGTTCTCCGGCTTATCCTGCCCGCCGGGCCTGGGTCTGCTGATGCTGTCCCGCATGGACGTGTCGGCCTGGATGTTCTTCATCCGGTAATAGTCCATGATGCCGAGGTGTCCGGAGCGGAAGCTTTCCGCGATGGCGAGCGGGATTTCCGCCTCCGCCAGGACTACCTTGGCGCGGTTCTCCTGGACCTGTGCGACCATTTCCTGCTCGCGTGCCAGTGCCATGGCACGGCGTTTCTCGGCCTCGGCCTGGAACCGCCGCTTGTCCGCCTCGGCCTGGTCGGCCTGGAGCTTGGCGCCGATGTTCTCGCCCACGTCCACGTCGGCGATGTCGATCGAGAGGATCGAGAAGGCAGTGCCCGCGTCGAGGCCCTTTTCCAGCACGCGCTGGCTGATGGTGTCGGGGTTCTCCAGCACGGTCTTGTACGAATCCGACGAGCCGATGGTCGTCACGATGCCCTCGCCGACGCGGGCGATAATCGTCTCCTCGGTGGCACCGCCGATGAGCCGCTCGATGTTCGCCCTCACCGTCACGCGGGCCTTGGCCTTTACCTGGATGCCGTCCTTGGCAACCGCGTCGATGGTGCTTCGACCGCTTTTGGGGTTCGGGCAGTCGATGACCTTGGGGTTCACCGACGTCTGCACCGCGTCGAGGATGTCGCGACCGGCCAGGTCGATTGCGGTCGCGGTCTTCCAGCTAAGGTCGATGTTCGCGCGGTTGGCGGCGATCAGGGCCGTGATGACGCTTGGCACGTGCCCGCCGGAAAGGTAGTGGCATTCGAGATCCCTTGTCGTGACATTCAGGCCCGCCTGGATCGCGCGGATCTTGCCCATCACGATCACCTGCGGGTCCACCTTCCGCATCGCCATGCCGAACAACTCGACCATCCGCACCCCGGCGTTGGCGAAGTACGCCTGCGCCCACAGCTTGATGAACTTGGTAAAGATGAGGAACACGATCAGTACGACCAGGCCCACCAGGCCCAGGCCGACATAGAGCAATATGTACCCGATGCTTGGGCCTTCAGAGTTCTCACCGAGCGCCAGCATTGTCGCCAGGATGTTCATCATTGTCCGTCCCTTTCTGTTTGGCTAAGCACTCCGGGCAAGCCCCGGCCGGCGTCGCTTCCTTCAAGTTATATGCCCAATGCTTCAGGCTTCCACTTTCCGCACGATTACCGACGTTCCGCCGGCGCGGATCACCTTTACCTGCCCGCCCTTCTCGATCAGGCCGGTCTCGGCCTCGGCGACGATCCGCTTTCCGTCGATCCGCACGAAGCCGCTAGGCCTCAGGAGCGTCTCGGCCGTGGTGACCCGGCCCACGTACCGGCTCAGGTCATCGGCCTCGGGTGTGCCCTCGCCCGCCGCGACCGTCTCGCGCCGCAGGCCGATTTTCCGGCCAAGGCTCGTCTTCGGCAGAATCTTGACCGCCGCGACGGTGTAGATCACCATCACAATCGGCGCCGCGACACCCGCCACAACACCCGCGACGGGATCAAGCGTGTAGCAGAGGTACACCGCCCATGCCACGGCCGCGATGGCCACGGCCGCCAGCACGCCGAAAGTGGGCGTGCAGATCTCCACGACGATCAGAATCATCGCCACGACGATCAACGCGACGATCAGCAGCACCGTTTCGGCCAGACCCATGTTCTTGTCCTTCAAGTCCTCGTAACAACCACGCGGTTGCTCTCGTTGCGGATCACTTTCACTTCGGTCCCGGCGGGGATGTACTCGCCTTCGGTGACGGCGTCGACTATTGCCTCGCCGAAACGGACCTGCCCGGCCGGGCGGCAGATGGCGGTTACAACGCCCGTCTGGCCGGGGCTAATCGCCAGCATGCCCGCCAGGGCTGGGTCGCTCGTCGCGGCCGAGGCGGCGGGGGCGGGTTTGAGGATGATCCAGTTCGCCATGGGCACCTTCGGCAGGAACTTCGCCAGCAGAAACATTGCCGCCACTGAGGCCAGTAGTCCGATGCCCATCGCGGTAGCGCCGGTCTGAAACACGGACCATGCCAACTCGCCCGACGGCAGCGGCAGCTTGTCCGGGGCGTTGGGCACGATGAAGGCCAACAGGCCGATAAGGCAGAAGATTATCCCCAGCGTGCCCGTCACGCCGAAGCCCGGCGTGATGAACACTTCCACGGCCAGCAGCGCCAGGCCCAGGACGAACACGGCGATTTCCCACCACTGTGCCATACCGGTCAGGTACCGGCTGCCGACCAGCAGGCCCAGGCAGATCAAGGCAATGGAGCCGAAAAGCCCAAAGCCCGGCGTGTGCATCTCGATGTAGGCGCAGATGATCATGCCGAAAAACAGCAGGGACGTGACAATCCCGCTGGTCAGGAAGTCCACAAGTGATTCCGACCATGAGTCTTCCAGGACCTCGAACTTGCCGGCCAGGCCGTAGTGTTTGGCCAAACCAGCCAGCGGATCGTCTGGTGGGGCCTTTACAATCGCCGAGGCGAAACCGTATTCCAGAGCCTGGCTGGAAGTCATCGTCAGCAGCTTGCCCTCGGGGACCGCGATGCGGAGCAGGTCCCACTCGGCCTTGGGGTTGGACTCCACGTTGCTTAGCCCCGGCGGGATCGTCACCTTCCCGCGGTAATCCTTGGATAGCGCGTACCGCAACTCGCGTGTCTTCTTGTCTCGGACCAGCCAGACTTCGAGGTCGTCGTCGACCATCGACTGTGCCAGCGCCTGGCTGTAACCGTGCATCTCGGCGGACTCCTCGAACTCCGCGCGGACTACGGTTTCCTGCTTGTCCGGGGGCATGACCAGCTTAACGCCCTCGGGAATGGTCATGACCACACCGCAGTCGCCCAGCAAGCCGACTGGCGTCATGACGATCTCGTCGCAGGCGATGGCGATCAGCGCCCCGGCCGAGATAGACCGCGTGCGCGTGTAGCAGACTACCCGCATGCCCTCCGCGTAGGTCTTGAGCAGCCGGGCTATGTCCATGCCGGCGAAGAGCTCGCCGCCCCAGGTGTCCATGTCAAGGACTACGAACTTGGCGCCGGCCGTCCGGCAGCGGATGAGCTTGCGCTTGATAGCGTCGTGGGTCTTCTCGTTGATTGGCTCCCGAATCGGTATGACGAACGCGATGGTCACCTGCTCAGGCAGCGGGGGAAGCTTGCGGCCTCGGACCGGCGGGGCGAACCAGCCTTCATCGGTGACCTTCGCGTTTGGCGGCGCGGCGGCAGGTTGCGTGGCGGGGGCCGTCGCGGACGCGGGGGCGGCGGCGCCCGTTGCGCCTGGCTGCGTGGCGGCGCCCCGCGCCAGGGCGCCCGCCAAACTCCCGGCCGCGAGAAGCAGCAATACCAACGACCCCCTCAAGCGGCGCCGAGGGACCAGGCTTCGAATCGCATTGATCGAACTGTTTCTTCGTGCCCGCATATGGAATGGTATGCTACTTCACCTGCGACATTTTCACCGGGCAGTGGTTCTTGGCTGACAGTTCGACGGCCTCGAGCACTCGCTGGGTCTGGTAGGCGTCGTTGAAGTCCGGCAGAGGCACGACCGGCTTCTTGCCGGCCAGGACGCTGATGATGTCGGACGCCTGGTTGACGAAGGAGTGCTCGTAGCCCAGCACGTGTGCGTCGGGCCACCAGGCTTCGGCGTACGGATGGCTGCCGCCGTGCGTACACATGATGGTGTTCCAGCCCTGGACGCCGCGCTCGGCCTGGGCGTCGTAGTATTCCAGTTCGTTCATCCGCTCGAAGTTGAAGCGGATCGAGCCGTTCTCGCCGTTGATCTCGCAGCCGTTGAGGTTCTGCCGGCCCGTGGCGAAGCGTGTGGCTTCGAAGTTTCCGACCGCCCCGCCGGAGAAGTGGCAGAGGAACAGGGCCGCGTCGTCGACTGTTACCTTGCCCTTGCCGGAGCCGGCCTTCTGGCCCGAGGCGATCCCGCCCGCGGCGACGCCTTCCATCAGCGTCCGCTCCTTGATGAACGTGTCGAGCACCGCCCCGTCGATCCGGACGATTTCCTCGCCCATGATGAAGCGGGTCATATCCACAACGTGCGCGGCCAGGTCGCCCAGCGCGCCGGAGCCGGCCTTTTTCTTGTCGAACCGCCAGACCAGCGGAACCGACGGCCCGGCCCAGTCCTGGAGATAGTACGCGCGGACGTGGCGGATCGTGCCGAGCTTGCCCGCGCGGGCGAGCTTATACGCCATTGCCACGGCTGGGCAGCGGCGATAGTTGTACCACACGAAGGTCTTGGCCTTTTTCTTCTTTGCCAGCTCGGCCATTTCGCGGGCCTGCTTCAGCGTGTGGGCGATGGGCTTTTCGCACGAGATATTCTTGCCGGCCTCCAGGGCCGCGATGGCGACCGGGGCGTGCATGAAGTTCGGCGTGACCACGTCGACAAGGTCGATCTCGTCGCTCCTTACCAGCGACTTCCAGTCCGTGGAGATGTTCTTCCAGCCCCACCGGTCGGCGAAGACCTGGGGGTTTTCCTCCGGCTGGCCGAAGACGGTGTGCATCACCGGCGCCAGCGGGGGAGTGAAGAACTTGCGGACCTGCGACCAAGCGTTGGAGTGGGTGCGGCCCATGAATCCTTGACCGATCAGGGCGACGTTGAGAGTCTTGCTCTTGGCCATGATGTGCTCCTTTATTTATATGAGAGTCGTTGTATACGCGAATCACCGCCGCGAGCATAATATATGAATCGCCCCACAACCTTGCAAGCAACATTGCGAGGGATCAACAAACGGACCCAACATGTGGGCTACTTGCCGGGAAAGGAATTGTCAATGATTATAGGCGTGCCTCGGGAGATCAAGGCGGACGAGTACCGCGTGGCCCTGCTGCCGGTGGGGGCTGAACTGCTCAGAGCCGATGGGCATGAAGTGCTGATGGAAAAAGGCGCCGGCCAGGGCAGCGGCTTTTCCGACGAGCAGTACGCCCGCGTCGGCGCGAGGCTGGCGGACTCGGCCGAGGAAGTCTTCGCCCGCGCCGAGATGATCGTGAAGGTCAAGGAGCCCCAGCCCGCGGAGATAGCCCGCCTGCGGCGCGGGCAGATCGTCTTCACCTACTTCCACTTCGCCGCGTCGCGCGAGCTTACGGAAGGCTGCCTACGCGCCGGCATCGCGGCCGTGGCGTACGAGACCCTCTCCGATTCCAAAGGCCGCCTGCCGCTGCTGACCCCCATGAGCGAGGTCGCCGGCAAGATGAGCATCCAGGAAGGGGCCAAGTACATCGAACGTCCGATGGGTGGGCGCGGCGTCCTGCTTGGCGGCGTGACGGGAGTGGCTCCGGCCGGCGTGCTGGTGCTCGGGGCGGGCGTGGTCGGCACCAACGCCGCCCGCATGGCCGCGGGACTCGGCGCCAACGTGACGATCATGGACGTGGACCTCGACCGCCTGCGATACCTCGACGAGGTCATGCCCGCCAACGTGACGGGCATCTACAGCGATCCCCACGCCGTGGCCGACGCCCTGCCCTTGGCGGACCTGGTGATCGGCGCGGTGCCGATACCCGGCGGCAGGGCGCCGAGGTTGGTGCGGCGCGATCAGCTTGCGACGATGAAGAGCGGGTCCGTCATCGTGGATGTGTGCATCGATCAGGGCGGCTGCGTCGAGACAGCCAGGCCGACGACGCACCACGAGCCGACGTACGTCGTTGACAACGTGGTTCACTACTGCGTTGCCAACATGCCCGGCGCGGTGGGCCGGACCAGCAGCCAGGCGCTCTGCAACGCCACGCTTCCCTACGCGCGAAAGCTGGCGGCGCTTGGCGCGGAGAAGTTCGCGGGCATCGACGCCGGCCACGCCCTGGCGGTGAATATGCGCGACGGGCGGATAGTGAACCGCGCCGTGGCCGAGGCCTTCGCCGACCTGCCGGCGTGACTGTTCCGAAAAGAAGGTCTTAGATCCTAGCTCTTAGCTCCTAGGGTGGCAGAGCCTTAATCAGGCTCTTGTCACTAGTCTGGCTCATTTGTCAGCGAGTTCTCTCCGAAGTACCCATTTACAAACGGACTGCTGGACCTTCTTTTCCTATCTTCTTACGCCTCGACCGCCATTGCCTCTCGTCGCCACGGGCGGAGAATTCCCTTGCTGTCGAGGTAGGCCTCGCAGCGGGTCATCGTGCCGGCGTCGTTGGCGTGGCTGTCGAACTGGAGCGTCAGGAACGGCTTGCCGGACGCCCGCAGGATGAAGTGCTTGATGAACGAGTCCGGCCCGCACTTGAAGTTCGTGATGTAGATGATGTGCAGGTTGGGGTGCTCGCCGACCAGCTTGGCGGCGGCGAGGATCTTGTGCCCGAGGGTCCAGTACATCGACGAGTTGACGTCCCGCACGTCGTAGTCGTCGAGATTCAGGAAGTCCTGCGGTATTACGTTCACGCCGTAGTAGTCGCGCAGTTTCTGGCCGACGGAGAGGTTCATTCCGGTGTCGTGGAGGTTGTAGGGCCGGCCCATCAGCACGATGGCGGTCTCGCCGGTTTCGACGATTTGGCCGAGCGCCGTGCTTCCGGCGGCGTGGATCTTGTCCACAAAGGCGTCCTGCGCGGCGAAGCCCGCGGCGACGGCGTCGGCGACTTGTTTGCGGGAATGGCCCAGCGGTTTGAAGAACGCCACCAGCTCGCGGGCAACGCCTGGGCGGCCCTCGCGGAAGTGCATGGTCGGCGTCCAGAACTTGTCGGCCAGGTGTTTTAACTGGGGCGCTTGGCGGATCACGAATGGAAGCGTCTGGTGCCACGGGCACAGGTGGCTTTCCGTGTGCATCCAGCGCGTCTCCAACGAGATGATGTTCGGCAGCAGGATGTGGTCCACGCCCTTTGCGGCGAGGTTGGCCACGTGCCCGTGGGCGGCGATGATCGGGAAGCACGGCTCAGCCACGACCGAGTCCAGGCTGTCCTGGACGATTTTCTTGTTGGTCGCGTCGCTCAGGATCGTCCGGTAGCCCAGGTGGGCGATGGCGGTCCGCCAGAACGGCAGCATGCTGTAGGCGAACATCGTCAGTGGTATGCCGACCGTCGGCGCGTCGGCGCCAGGCTGCGGCAAGGCCGATTCGTCCAGCATGAGCCGCGACCGCAGCGCCAGAAGGTCCTCGATAACCGGCTCGCGGGCGGCCTTGGACTGCTTGCGGAACCGCTCCGAGCACTTGTCGCCCCAGTAGGTCTTCTCGCCCTCGACGTTGAATTCCTGGATCTGGCAGGCATTCGAGCAGCCCTTGCACGTGAACTCCCGCAGCGTGTAGTCCACCCG
Organism: uncultured Planctomycetaceae bacterium; assembly: GCA_964605095.1. Taxonomy (GTDB): domain Bacteria; phylum Planctomycetota; class Phycisphaerae; order SM23-33; family SM23-33; genus JAUWQU01. The sequence goes on from CAZSBS010000008.1 coordinate 11,605, forward strand.
CGAAAGGTCGTATCCACGGAAGCGGCTGGCGGGCTGTTGCCTCTCGCCCGGCTGGTCGTCGGCGGCGCCGACGGGGATGTACTGGCCGATCATTTTGCCGCCGTCGCCCTCGCCGGAGGCGGACCCGCGCCCGGGGCCGAAGAGCATCTTGTCGCGAGCCAGCAGGGCCGCGCCGATGGCGCCGATCACGCCGTTATACGGCGGGACGACGATCTGCTTGCCGCAGACCGCCGCGAATGCCGCCGCCACCGAATCGTTATACGCCGTGCCGCCCTGGAAGAAGATGCAATCGCCGATCTTCCGCCCGCGCACCACGCGGTTGATGTAGTTGTAGACCACCGAGTACGCCAGCCCCGCCACGAGGTCCGCCTTCTCGGCCCCGCGCTGAAGATAGCTGTTCACGTCGCGCTCCATGAACACCGTGCATCGCTCGCCAAGCCGAACCGGCGCCTGGCTGGAAAGCGCCAACTCGGCGAACTCGTCCTTGATCGCGATGCCGAGTTCCTCGGCCCGCTCCTCAAGAAAGCTGCCCGTCCCGGCCGCGCATGCATCGTTCATCGTGAAGTCCACCACGATGCCGTCCTGGAGGCTGATGAACTTGGAGTCCTGCCCGCCGATCTCGAAGATCGTGTCCGGCACGCGCCCGCCGAGCAGCTTCTGCCCGACGTACGTCGCGCCGGTCTTGTGGCAGGTGATCTCGTCGTTGACGGTGTCGGCCCCGACAAGCGCGCCGATAAGCTCGCGCCCCGAGCCGGTTGTGCCCGCCCCGCGAATGTTCAGCCTCTCGCCCCAGCGGCTCTCGATCTGCTTGAGCGCCTCGCTGACCACCTCGATGGGCCGGCCCTGGGTGCGGGTGTAGATCTCGTCCAACATCCGCCCGTCCTCGTCGATAACCACCACGTTGGTCGACACGCTGCCGATGTCGATGCCCAGGTACGCGTCGATGCGATCGGTCCCGTAGGGCATCTCGAACGGCTCGACCTGGTCGCGGAGCAGCATCACGTTGTCCATCGTCAGCGGCGGCGACGTCGGGAACTGCTCGCCGATGGTGTCGCCCGTGGCGGCAAGCTCGGCCAGGACGGACAGGTCCACCGCCCGTGGGGCCTGGGCCGCGACCGCGGCTGCGCCGATCGCCGGCATGTGGGCGTACCCGGCCGGAATGAAGAGCTGCGACTCGTCGAGCTCGAATGTCTCCCGAAGCGACCGCACGACGGCGCGGTTGGCGGCCAGCCCGCCGAGAAACGCCACCGGCGCCTCGACGTGGTGGCTCCGCACGACGGCAGTGCGAAAGTTCCGGGCAACCGCGTTGCAAAGCCCCCGGAGAACCTCGGCGGGATTGTAGCCCTTCTGCTGGGCGTGGATCATGTCGCTCTTGGCGAACACGCTGCATCGCCCAGCCACCTGGGCCGCGCGCTCGGCCGAGAGGCAAATCTCGCCGATGTCCTCGACCGCGTAACGCAGCCGGCCCGCCTGCTGGTCGATGAACGAGCCCGTCCCGGCCGCACAGTCGCCGTTGGTGGCGTAGTCGACGATCCCGTAGCTGCCGTCGGCGCCGTCGGCCAGGCGCAGGTACTTGGACGTCTCGCCGCCCATCTCGAAGACCGTGCGGACCTTTACGCCCGCGGTTGCCAGGCCGGAGGCGATGGCCTTGAACTCGTTGATCGTCGACGCCCCGATCCGGTCGGCCAGGACCTTCGCGCCGCTGCCGGTCAGGCACAGGCCGCCAAGGCCGCTCGATCCGATTGCCCCCAGGATGTCCTGGAGCATTCTTGCCCCGGCCGCCACGGGCTGACCGTGCGTGCGGCGATACTCGCTGACCCACACCTGTCCGACGGCTGGCGGGACGGTGGCGATGGGCTCGAACTTGCCCTCGCTGTCGGCGAGGCTTGTGCTGCGGTCGGTGCAGATCACGGCCGCGGTCACGCTGACCGCGCCGATATCGACTCCCACGTACCAAGCCATAAGTTCAAGCTCCCATCGGCCCGAAAGCATGGGCCTGTCGCGAAGATTCTTGATGTCCGGTTTCGGCGCCGCCTTAGCGGGAAGGCCCCGCGGATTTCCCTCCCGGGGCATACTTTCCCGCATGCCCGCCGGCCAAGGCCAAGCAGGCCTCGGGCTACGCGCGCCGCGTCCTCTTTTCAGCGGGGAAAGTATACAACTAACAGCCCGAAAAGCCTATGAAAATCAAAGAAGAAGCAGGTTCACGCAGACCAACGGTCCCTGCGGGAGGTCGCGGAGAACGCCGAGGGCAGAAGCAAAAGAAGAAGAAATACCCCTCTCGCTTTTGCTTTTGTTTCTTTTACCTTCTTCTCTCTGCGTTCTCTGCGGCCTCCCGCAGGGACCGTTGGTCTGCGTGAACCTTCCTCTTTTTCTTTTTCTTCTTCTTTGTCAGCGCAAAAAGAAGGCCTCCACATTGTGTCGGTCGAGACCATGGAAGAAGAACCCATTATTTCAAGTGGGTGGCCGCCGGCAGCCGAAGCTGCCTTGGACGTCGCCTCCCAATAACAGGATATCGGTTCTTCTCAACGAAGGCCCCGTGTCGAGCACGGCAGAGGCTTCTTCTATACTTGTCGTGCAGCATTATACCACACATGCCATCGTCTGTGAAGTCGGAATCCTTGAGCAATTCGTGGATGGAAGGGTTAAGGCGCGGCGGTAAAGTTGTGCCGAATCGCGCATCCGCCGCAACTGCCGATGCATGCCGCAAGTGAAAACAGGGGCCTCAGGATCGCAACTCGGCGGAGAAATCTTTTCGCATCGCCACGATAATCTCTTCAACCTGCGCATCAACTTCTTCGCGTCGCAGCGTGCGGTCGGCGGCGCGGTATTCCAGGGCAACGGTTACGCTCTTGCGACCCGACGGCACCGGCTTGCCGCGGTAGGTCGTAACGTACGCCAGCAACTGCCGCAGAGGCTGGTCGATCCTTGCGATGGCCTCGCTCAACTGCTGCCAGGTCACAGGCTCGTCGACGATGATTGAAAGGTCGCGGCGCATGGCTGGGAATCGCGGCAGCGGCTCGTAGATGCGGACGAGTTGGGCGGCGTCGATGAGCGGCTGGAACCTCACCGCCGCGGCGGCGATTGGGCGTTCCAGGCCGTAGTGATGCAGGATTGTGTCGGTTATTTGCCCGATTGTGCCGATGGGCTTGCCGTCCAGCAGCACGGTCGCGGCCCGGCCGGGGGCCAGGTGTGGATGCTCCCGCGGGCTGACGGTCAGGCTTGCCTTGGGCGCCAGATGCAGGGCCACGGTCTCCAGGGCGCCGCGAAGCTCAGCCAGGTCGTCGGTTGAGACCAGCGCCAACTCCGTGTACTCGTCCGGCAGCCTTTTGTCGTTGTCATTGTCGTTGCCGCCGCCCGCCTTGGCGGCCGGGAAGCACGCGGCGATCTCGAACAGGCAGACCTCGTCGTTGCCTGCGTTCTGGTTGGTCTTGCATGCCGACAGCAGGCTTGGCAGCAGCGTCGGGCGAAGGACGTTGTTGGTCTTGCGAGTGAGCTTGTCGACGGTGACATGGCGCTCATGGCCAAACAGTTCGGCCTCGACCGCATCGACGAACGAGAACGTGACCGCCTCGTCGAACCCTGCCATGGCGAGGGCCTCGCCGGCCAGGCGGCGGATTTGCGTCGCCAGGGTGTCCGGCACGACGGGGTGAGTCACCTGCCCGCCGACGGGGATATTGTCGTACCCGTGAATCCTGCCGACCTCCTCGATGAGGTCGATCTCGCGCGTGAGATCCGCCCGGTAGGGCGGGATGGTGCAGATGAGGCGCTCGCCGCGGCGCCGCGGCGTCAGGCCAAGCCCGGCGAGGATCCGCTCCTGGCGCTCGGCGGGGATTTCTATGCCCAGAATCGAGTTGCAGCGCGCCGGCCTCATGGCGACCTCAGCCGGTGTGTGGGGCTTCGCCCAGACATCCACGAGCCCCTCGGCAACCGTGCCGCCGCCGGATTCGACGATAAGCTGGCAGGCCCGCAGCGACGCGGCGTCGATGGCGACCGGGTCCACGCCGCGTTCGAAGCGGTAGTTGCTGTCGCTCATAAGCTGAAGCTTCCGCGACGTGCGGCGGACGCTCAGCGGGTCGAACTGCGCCGACTCGATCAGCACGTTCACCGTGGCGTCCGACACCTCGGTGTTCAGGCCGCCCATTACTCCGGCGATGGCGACGGGCCTGCGGGCGTCGGCGATGACCAGCATCGTCTCGTCCAGCTCGCACTTGGTCTCATCGATGCTCACGAGCACCTCGCCGCCGGCTGCCCGGCGGATGACGATGCGCCGACCTTCGAGCTTGTCGTAATCGAAGCTGTGCAGCGGCTGGGAGTACTCCATCAGGACGTAGTTGGTCGCGTCGACGACGTTGTTGATGCTCCGCATCCCGACCGCTTCGAGGCGCTCGACCATCCAGGCCGGGCTCGGGCCGACTTTAACGCCGCTAATCACGCGGGCGGTGTAGCGAGGGCACAGGTCCGGCGCGAGAACCTCGATGCTCGTAAGCTCGGACGCCTTGCCGGAAATGGGAAGCTCGCCGATTTGCGGCGGATTGAATGGTTTGCCCGTCGCGGCCGCCAACTCCCGGGCGACGCCAAGGTGGCCCAGGCAGTCGGAGCGGTTGCTTGTGACTTCAAGGTCCAGGACGACGTCGGTGTCGGTGGAGATGATTTCCTCGACCGGCAGGCCGATATGCTTGAAAATCTTCGCCAACTCGCCAGCGGGCAGCGAGACATCCACGTAGTCCGTCAACCAATTAAGCGAAATCTTCACTGCTGATGGGTATCCGTCAACTCTGTACCAGGCCAATGATTATCGGCCCGATTCGGACCGCAGAAGCCCCGTTGGCGACCTGCTTGAGGGCGGCGGCGGCTGCGCCGTTGCCCTTCTGGTCGTTCAGTGAGTAATGGATTTCCTTGCCCGCTCGCCGGTTGCCGACCATGCCGGCCATGCGCATGATGGCCAAGTGCCGGCTGACGGTGGGCTGGGGGAGCTTGAGTTCCTTACACAGGCAGGTGACGTTCGACTCGCCTTCCCGAAGGACCTGAAGGATCCGCAGCCTTGTCTTGTCGCCAAGGAGGTGACACAGTTCCGCTAGGTGCTCGATATCTCGATTTTGCCTGGCCATTTTGCACCTTAAGGCAAGCGCAACAAACCCGTCCGTTACAGGGCATTGCCAACAGCTTAACGGACCAGAACGTTTTCGTCCACTGCTTACTTATCCCGGATCCGCCGGGGAAACCGCGCATAGCCCGCACCACCCTCGCGGGATGACGGATGCGCGCAAAGGCGTGAACTCGCTTCAAGAGGCCACGTCCCGCACCTCCGCAGGGCGCTGACAGGCGCACACAAAAGAAAACCCGGTCCACGCCCTGGCCGGAAAAACAGGTCTACGGTTGTGCGGCCGGATCGAGTCGGACAGTCGCGGACTTACATCTGCCGCTTCTTGTTCCAGACGAGGAACCAGATCAGGCCGATCAGAATCAGCAGCAGGGGAAGCTGCCACCAGAAGAGCCACTCAATTCCCCACAAGTCAGCCAGAGGAGTCGACATTGTGCATGTCTCCTTAAAAAAGCAGTCATCAATTGACCGCGTTTCGGAATCGCCGCACCGGCCCACAAAGCCAGGCGGCACCGATCAAAACGGTTCGCGGCCACACGGCACACAATACTGCATCCGACAAAAACTAGCGGCGACTGGAATTGAACCAGTGACCCAGGGCTTATGAATCCCTTGCTCTACCACCTGAGCTACGCCGCCAAGATACGCTCTATTACTATTAGCGAGCCTCGCGGAAAATGCAAGCCTCTTTGTCGGCGAAAGCTGTCGAGAAGTCCATCGCAGAGAACGCAGAGGAAGAAGAAGAAAACAAGAAGCCAGTTTCTTTTGCTTCTTCTTCTCTTCCTCTGCGTTCTCTGCGATGACTCTCCCCGGCCGGGACAAGCGGCTACTTGGCAACCGGCTTGTCGCCCTCGGCGGGCTTCTTGACGGGCTTTTTGACGGGCTTCTTCAGGGCCTCTCGCTGGGCGTCGGTGAGGACCTTCTGTTCGATTTCGCCCAGGAGTTTCTTGTTGGCCCCGGCGGCGGCCTTGGGATCCTCGCCGGCCGGGCGGGCCTTCACGGCCTCGGCGCAGAGATCCTTCATCTGCTTTTGCTGATCTTCCGTCAGTTCAATCTTCTTGCCGAATCTTTGCAAGATCTGCCGCTCGATCTTGAAGGCGGCATAGCGGGTCTTCTGCTCGTCGGTCAGCACGGCCAGGATTCGGGCATTGTTGGCCTCTTCGAGCTTGCCGTGGGATTCCTTGATCGCCTTGATCTCCCCGGCGATCTTCTTGGCCTTCTCCTTGTCGCCGGCCTTCTTTGCCTCGGCGGCAGCCTTGCTGAGCTCCTGTATTTTCTTGCCGTCGCCTTCCTTCCACTGCTGCTCGGCAACCTTGTTGGCCTCGACGGCCTCGGCGAGCTTGGCTTTCTGGGCGTCGTCCATGCCCAGCACGCCGGCCATGATGCCGTATTCGCCCCTCAGGCCGGAAGTCTTGGCCTTGTCGGGCTTTTGGGCCTTGGCTGCCCTCTTGGCCTTCTCGGGCTTCGCCTTGGCCGCGCCGTCGTCCTGGGCCATCGCCGGCCCGCAGGCCAGAAGCACTGCTGCCAGAGCGCCGACAAACCACGTTAACTTTTTCATCGCGACTGTCTCCAGGGGCCGTTTTATGTATGAACGCTCGCTCGCCCCCCTTGCCCCGATCGGGAGCGGCGCCCCGCAAGCGTCCCGCGGATCACCGCGACCCATCGCGGCCAAGCTTGCCAGGCAGGCGATAATATGACCTACTTCCCTTCCCGACGGGAAGTGAAATCTTTTGTCCCGCCCCGGCAAGTCAGGCAGGCCGCGCGGCGCCCGGCGGTCCTGTCGGCGATTCCCTTTCGCACGCCTGGGTGTTAGAATGAGAGGTCATATGTACGTGGTGGTTCTAATAGCGTTCATAACGGCTGGCATGTTGGCCGAAATGCCCCCGGTCGCCGCGGGCGGGCGGTTTGTCATCCCGGCGCTGGCGGCGTACCTGGCCGGGTCGGTGGCAATCGGCTCTCTTCGCAGCGCGCTGAGCTTGCGGGCAATGCCGGCCGGGGGCCAGCCGATGCGTGCCGCCTTTGCCCGCCACAACATCCTGTCGATGGCGGCCAACGCCTGGCTGGTTGCCGGCCTGGCAGGTTTGGTGCTGGTGGGCTATGGGCAGTGGGTAATGGAGGGCCTGGGCCTGCAAGGCGTGCCGCTGGTGGGAGAAGTCCTGCTTATGGCGCCCTTTATCGCGGCGATGATCGTCACTTGGCTGCTGGAGTACCGCTTCTACCGCATTGCGAAGGGACGCATCATATACCAGCAGACGCTCATGGGCCTGGCGCCAAGGCGCCCGTGGTCCCTTGGCCAGTTCATCGGCTACAACCTGCGGCACCAGTTCCTCTTCGTGGCTGTGCCAATCGGGTTGATCCTCCTGGTGAAGGACACGCTGGACCTGTTTAGATCGCGCCTGGGCGAGACGGCCGTGTTCGCGGGCTCCACCATCGGGGCTCTGTTGGTGATCGTGATCGCCCCGACGCTGATCGTTCACATATGGCGGACGGTTCGCATGCCGGCCGGGCCGCTGAACGATGAACTGGCGAAGGTCGCCCAGGCCATGCGGCTGCGATTCCGGCGGCTGCTCGTCTGGCGGACGGGCGGGATGATCGCAAACGCCATGGTCATGGGCCTTTTGGCGCCGGTGCGGTACGTGCTTCTCAGTGATGCGCTGCTGGAGCAGCTTGATACCCGCGAGGTCCGCGCGGTCTTCGCCCACGAGGCCGGGCACATCGCCGGGCATCACCTGTTCTACATGCTGCTCTTCAGCATCTCGTCGGTGATTCTCTGCTCGTCGGCCGGGGAAGTGCTTGCCTGGCGGCTGCGGCTTGATGGGTTGTTGGCCGAGGGAATTGTCGTGGCGCTTCTGGCGGCGGCGTGGCTGCTGGGCTTCGGCTGGATCAGCCGGCGGTTCGAGCGACAGAGCGACGTTGTGGCCGCGTGGTACTCCGGCGACTCCGGACCCAGCCCCGACGGGCGAATATCGCCCGAGGGCGCCTGCGCAATGGCCCGGTCGCTCGAGCGGATCGCCCAGCTAAACGGTATCGGGCAGGGGCAATGGAACTGGCGGCACGGGTCCATTCGCGGGCGGGTGGCGTACGTCATGTGGCTGGGCAGCACGGCCAGCAACCGCGGCGATGCCGACAAACCAGTCCGCTGGATCAAAATGGGCCTCTGGGCCGCGACGGCGATCTCGACCGCGGTCATCGCCGCGCGGGTGACGTATGGCTTCTAGTGCTATGTCGCAGGCTATTCGATGAATGTGGTGCCATGCTTCCGCACGCTTTTCGCGGAAGCATGTTCCCAGTGCGTGACGGGTTAAGCGAGACTTGAATCACGGATGAGCGTAGCGGGAACATGCTTCCGCAAAGCCGGACCTTGGGCCCCCGAGGGGAAGCATGGGACCCATCATTTGACACGCGACAGAGCACTAGGTGGAGACCCCAATGGACCAACGTAAGGTCGCTATCGTAACCGGCGCCTCGGCCGGCATTGGCAGGGCAACCGCCCTGGCACTAGCGCGGCGCGGCTACGCGGTGGTGGTCTCGGCCCGCCGGGAAGATAAACTCGCCGAAGTCGCCCAGGCGTGCCGGGCCGCGGGCGGCGAGGGGATAGTCAAGGTCGCCGACGTGTCCGACCAGGCGCAGGTCGATGAGTTGGTCGCATCGACCGTCAGCCGCTTCGGCCGGCTTGACGTGATGGTCAACAACGCCGGCTACGGTCTGCGGGCAAGGGTCCACGAGACCAGCGACGAGCAGATGCGGGCGATTTTCGACGTGAACTTCCACGGCGTCTTTTACGGCTGCCGGGCCGCGGCACCGATCATGATGCGCCAGCGCGGCGGGCACATCTTCAACGTCTCGTCGGTCATCGGCAAGCGCGGTTCGCCGTTTAACGGGGCGTACTGCGCCACCAAGTTCGCCGTCGCCGGGCTTACCGACAGCCTCCGCGTCGAGATGGCGCCCTACAAGGTCCGAGTCACCTGTGTTTGCCCGGCCCTGACCCGGACGGAGTTCTTTGACGTGATGCGCGGCGCGACCCGGCGATCCGGCAAAACCTTCGCGCGACTTCGCGGCCTGACGAACCCCGAGGTTGTCGGCCGAAAGATCGCCGCGACTGTCGGCAAGAACACCCCGGAGTTGGTCTTCACGCTGGGCGGAAAGTTCCTGGTCCTGCTGGCGACGATCAGCCCCCGGCTGACGGACATGCTGATGAAGGTCTACCACGACGCGCTGGTCAAGGACGCCGGCTACCAGTAGATGTACCTGGTGAAGTCCTGGCGTTCGCGTGGGGTGAGCTTCTGCATGTCGGGTATGACGTACTGGTTTTCGCTGACGTCGATGAGCACCTTGCCCCTGCCGCCGTAATCGACGGCGCGGTCCTGTTTCCAGTGCATGAGCAGTTCGATGTGGCCCTTGTCGGTCTCGACGTCCAGCCGAAGCATGCCGTGCTTCCAGCCGATCTGGTTGATCCGCTGGATTGTGTGCAGGAAGTAGCGGCGATTGAGGGCCTTGCGGATCAGTTGGGCCTGGTCGTCGGGGAAATCGCTCAATCGGCGGATGACGCCGACCTCGACCTCGGTGCGGTCCGCGCCGGTCTGGATAAGCGAGATGAACTCACCCGGATGCGCGACGGGGAACGCGTAGGCGGCGTAGACCCCGCCGTAGATCCGCTCGCTGACGACCGTCACGTGCAGGGCCCCCAGCGAGCCGAGATGCACGCGGCACATGTCCGGCGTGAGGTACCGCAACTCCGTCGGGTTGGGACCCGGCAGGTCGGTTGGATCCGTTCTCAAATTATTGGCCATGCTTCTGCTGTCCGTTTCTTCTTCTTACCTCTGAATCTCCGCGCCTCTGAAAAGAAGGTCCTAGGTCTTCGGGAACGGCGAGACAGCACGCCCCGGAGGGGCGTTGGCTTGTAGCCACGGGTGAAGCGCAGCGAAACCCGTGGTTAACGATCGTCTTACAGACCCGCCCCGGAAGGGGCGGCGGAGTCGTTCCTTCGCCCCGGCCGGGGCGATAGGATAATGGGGAACTCCTGTTCCACGGGTTTCGCTGCGCTTCACCCGTGGCTACAATCCCCGGCCCCGCCGGGGCCGATTGGTCAGGATCCATATCCTTCTTTTCCGGTCTTAGGTTGAATCGAGGGTATATGTTCGACTGCGGTTGCATCTTCTTCTTTTCTTCTTCCCGTCACTTGCTTTGTGCCGCCAGGGAGTCCACGGCCGGCTCGCGGGACAGTTCGGTCTGTATTTTCACCAGCCGGTAGTAGGTTCCCTGAAGGGCCAGGAGCTCTTCGTGCGAGCCTTGTTCTATGATTCTTCCGCTGTCAACGACGAGGATCCGGTCGGAATTCTTCAGCGTGCTGAGTCGGTGGGCGATGGCGATGGTGGTCCTGCCCCTTGTTGCCCGCGCCAAAGCGCTCTGGATGAGTTGCTCACTCTCAGTATCAACGCTGCTGGTGGCCTCGTCGAGGATGAGTATTCGCGGGTTGTACAGCAGTGCCCGCGCGATGGAGATTCGCTGCCTCTCGCCGCCGGACAGCCCCGCCCCGCGCTCGCCGACATAGGTGTCGTAGCCCAGGGGTTGGCGCATGATGAATCCGTGCGCGTTGGCGGCCTTGGCGGCGGCGATCACCTGTTCACAAGTCGCGTCGGTCATGCCGTAGGTGATGTTGCTCCAGATCGTGCCGCGGAAGAGGAACGGCTCCTGGAGCACCACGCCGATGTGCCTTCGCAACTCCCCGAGCTTGATGTCCCGCAGGTCCAGGCCGTTTATGCGAATGCAGCCCTCGTCCACCTCGTAGAAGCGGGCCAGCAGGTTAATCAGCGTGGTCTTGCCCGATCCGCTCTTGCCGACCACGCCTATGTGCTCGCCCGCTCTCACGGTGAAGGTCACGCCCTTGATGATCGGCTCGTGGCGGTCGTAGCCGAACGTCACGTTCTCGAAGCTGATCGTCCCGTCGGTGGAGTCAAACGGCCTGGGCTCTTGGGTCTCCACGATCTGGCTGGGGGTGTCGAGGATCTCGAACGTACGCTGGGTGGCTGTAAGGAACTGCGTCAGCCAGTTGGTCAGTTGCGTCAGTTGCCCCAGCGGCTGGTAGAACATCCACAGGTAGCCCAGGAACGCCATCAGCGCGCCGAGGGTAAGTTCCTTGCCCAGCACCCACTTGCCGCCGAAGTACCACACGAGTATCCCGCCGAGTTGGAACAGCACGCCGATTGCGGGGTTGAAGGTCGCGACCGTGTACTCCACGCCGCGGAAGCTGTCGCGGACATACCCGGCCGAGCGACCGAAGCGGTTGCGCTCGCGGTCTTCCTGCCCGAACGCCTTAACAACGCGGATGCCCGAGAGGATCGTATTGAGCACGCCGTGAAGTTTGCTGTTGGCGTCCCAGACCCGGTAGTAGCGGGGGTAGACGCGTTTCCAGAAGA
>CAZSBS010000008.1:23221-25227 GCA_964605095.1 uncultured Planctomycetaceae bacterium
TTGCTGTTGGCGTCCCAGACCCGGTAGTAGCGGGGGTAGACGCGTTTCCAGAAGAACATGGCCGAGAGCACCACAAACGGGGCCGGCAGGAGGGTGATGAGGGCGAGTTTCCAGCTCAGGCCAAACAGCACTATGCCGACGGCTATGACCTGGATGAACTGGGACATGAAGCCGCTGGTGAGCTGGTTGACGAAACCCTTCATCTGTTCGGTGTCGCCGGCGACGCGGCTCATGAGTTGCCCGACGTTGTAGCGGTCGTAGTACGCCACCGACAGGCCCGTCAGGTGGCTGAAGACTCGCGACCGCATGTCGTAGGTGATCTGCGTGCCGACGTAGCTTGCCAGCCGGCCCGTGATCACCTGTGTGACGGCGGTCAGGAGGTGAACGCCCAGCAAGGCCGCGACCAGTCCCAGCAGCCAGTCGCGGGCGGTGTCGAAGGCCAGCACGGCGTTGCGGGCCTGCTCGGGCGCCAGCACGCGGTCGATCAGGAGCCTGACGAGCTGCTGGGGCACCAGGCTCAGCGCGATGGCGACCAGCACGAGCAGCATCATAATCACGGCCCGGCCGGCATAGGGGTGCATCATCTTCAGCACTCGTCCGAAGACGGCCCCGCGGTTGATGCACCGTCGGCAGACGTCGCCCTTGAACTGAAGCGGCAGGCCGCAGGTGGGGCAGCGGCGCGGGTCGATGTCGTCCTCGGGTCCGATGTGGGGCTTCTCGCCGTGCGACCAGGCCTTGAGCTTGCCCGCGGCCTTACGGAGCGTGTCGGCCTTGGCGTTGGAATAGGCCAGCAGTTCGACGTATATCCCGTCGACCAGGGCATCGAGGAAGCCTCCGCCCACGCCCTGGCGCGTGCGAATCTCGTCGATTTTGCCGCGGGCGACGACCAATTGCACGGCCGTGCCGCCACCGGTCGGTTGCGCCAGCACGATCAGCCTGTCCGGCTCGGCTAGGAGGTAGTTTTCCTCGTAGTGCCCCTCGAGGTTCAGGTCTGTCCGGACGCACAGCCAGGCTATGTCCGGGTGGACTTTCTCCCTGGCCGCCTGTGCGGCAAGCTCGGGCGGCAACTCGGCGTTCAGAAGAACAGATTTTTTCAAGGCCATCATTCCTCAAGGCATCCAAGTGCGAGCAGGCCGTAAAAAGTATACTCGCCATCGAGCGCCGTGTCGCCGGCGTGTCCGGCGAATCGGCCCTCGGCGAAGAGTGACCGGCAGAACTGGAGGCAGCCCAGGCGGACCGCGGAGATGTCGGCGCCGAGCTTGCGGAGCGCCTGAAGCGCCACGGCCGTGGAGAGCATGTCCGGCTCGGGCGCTATTGGCACGGCCCTGAAACCCCCGGCCGGGGCGTGCTGTGCCAGAAGCCATGCGGCCGCGCCGGCATCGGCGGGTCTTTGCAGGTGCGTCAGGACTACCGCGGCGGCGGCGGTCGCGGGCACCGAGCCGATTGGCATGGCGGCGTCGTTGGCGTACGAGCCGTCGCCTATGGCCAGGCCGGCCAGGCACGTTGCGACGCCGTCGGCATCGGGCAGATCGGTGTCGAGGTCTTGGTAGCTACCCAGCGCCAGGAAGCATCCGTAGGCCGATCCCGTGGGCCGGCGGGCCTGCTGGGCGTATCCGCCATCGGTGGACCGGCAGGCCTCGATGCGTTCGAGCACGGCCGATCTCACGCCGGCGGGGCAGGCCTGGCCGTCAAGCACGGCCCAGCAGCGGGCCAGGCAGCTAAGGTGGACCATGTCGAGCCTCTCGCCTGCGCCGAAGCCCTGGAGGTACGATCTGACGGCCCCGAGGGGCAACTCGATGCCCAGGGCTCGACAGGCCTGGAGGCCGAAGACCGTGTAGTAGAGGTCGCTCTTGCCCGCGCGGTCGGCGAAGCCTCCGTCGGGCCTCAGCAGTCGGCGGTAGAACTCGCCTATCTCGGCGGCGCGGGCCCTGCCCAGCAATTTGACCGCCTTGGCGGCTGAGGCGAGCATTTCCTTGCTGATAGTCATTGTTCATGGTAGCCGGTAG
>CAZSBS010000008.1:25327-31267 GCA_964605095.1 uncultured Planctomycetaceae bacterium
AGCCGGTTGAGCCGGCAGTGCCGGCGGATGCACAGCGACGAACAGGCACTAATCCGGCTCTGCCACTAATGGCACTGGCCCTCCTTGGCTTCGTCCGCTCGACTCAGCCAAGGAGGGCTTTGCTATGTCTACCATAGCAACAAGCCAGAGCAATAATAATGAATAACCCCACGACTACGATTGTCATGTCGCGCATACGCTGGTCCTTTCCGGTCTTAATCCACGGCACACGGAATTAGGGCGTCACATTACTCTTCCAACACCGGCGGTTGTCGGCTGATTCCCTGTGTCGCACTTGGCGGCGGTTCGCTACAATCCTGCGGTCGTCAGGAGCCCGGAGAATCGGACATGCCGGCATTGCGGCCGGGGCCGCGGGATCCGAGCCGATTTGGCCGGTGGAGTGATCGCTTTGGTGTATGTCGGAGAAATGGCCGCATTGGGCACCGCCTTCTGCTGGGCGGGAAGCTCGTTGTCGTTCACGGCCGCGGGAAAGCGGATTGGCTCGGTGCCGCTGAACCTTATTCGCCTCGTGATGGCGTTTGTGATGCTGTCGGCCTTCGTGTGGGCGTTCCGCGGGCTGCTGCTGCCGACGGACGCGACGGGGCACAACTGGCTCTGGTTGGGGCTTTCCGGCCTGGCGGGGTTCACGTTCGGCGACCTTTTCCTGTTCCGCGCGCTGGTGCTGCTCGAGGCCAGGGTGACGATGCTGGTGATGACGCTCTCGCCGCCGATGGCGGCACTGATAGCGTGGGCGGCCATAGGAGAAGCCCTGAGCCCGTGGAGTTGGTTGGGCATCGCGATGACCGTGGCGGGCGTGGCGTGGGTGGTAACGGAGAGGCATCACGAATCATCCGATTCGGTGGTGGCGCAGCGCGGCATAATCGTGCCGCAGGTCCGGCACGTCAGGTCGCGGGTGGTGCCGCTGGGGCTGGCGTTCGCCTTGTTGGGTGCCCTGGGGCAAGCGGTGGGGCTGGTGCTCAGCAAGATAGGCATAGGCAACTACGACGCGGCCGCCGCCACGCAGATCCGCATCATCGCGGGAATAGGGGGCTTTGTGGTGATATTCACGCTGGCAGGCTGGTGGCCACGGGTTGTGGGCGCGATGAGGCACCGGTCGGGGATGGGCTTGGCGGCGCTTGGCTCAGCCATCGGGCCGTTCATCGGCGTGACGCTGTCGCTGGTGGCCGTGAGAAACGCACAGACTGGCGTCGCCGCGACAATAATGGCGGTCTCTCCGATCATTCTGATCCCCGCCTCGGCCATCATCCACAAGGAACGCATAACCTGGCGAGCGGTAAGCGGCGCGGTCCTGGCAGTCGGCGGCGTGGCGATGCTGTTCCTGCACGCATAGGGAAAAGGGGTAAACCGGCTACCGGCTACGGGCTACCGCGCTGACGCGGTCCTTGACGGCCTGGTAGCCCAGGTGCATCAGCATGTGGTCTAGCAGGACGATGGCGGTGTAGGCCTCGGCGACCGGCCAGATTCTGCCGACGATGGTCGGGTCGCGGCGGGTGATGGCGGCCAGTTTGGTGTTCTGGAGCGTGTACTTGTCGATGGTCTGCTGCGGCTTGTCGATAGTCGGCGTTGGTTTGATGGCCAGTTTGACGACGATGGGCTGGCCCGTCGACAGGCCGCCGGTTATGCCGCCGGCCTGGTTGGTCAGGAAGGCCACCTTGCCGCCGTCGTTTCGCATCTGGTCGTTGGACTGGATGCCGGTCATGTCCTTTACGGCGAAGCCGGCGCCGACCTCCACGCCCTTGACCGCGCCTATGCCGAGCATTCTGCCTAGCTCGGCGTCTAGCTTGCTGAAGACCGGCTCGCCGAGCCCGACGGGCACGCCTGTGGCCACCACTTCCACCACGCCGCCGGATGAGTCGCCGGTGGCGGTGATCCTGTTTGCGGCCTCGAGCATCGCTTGTGCGGCGGCGAGGTCCGGGCAGTTGATGACGTGATGCACGCCGTACTTGTCGCGGATGGCGGCCGGGGTCATGCGCGGGGCCTTGGCGCGGATTTCGTCGATCTCGCCCTCGATCCGGGCGAGGATGGCCAGCTTCTCCAGGAACCGCATTTCGGGCCTGATGAGGCCCTTGACGTAGACTTCCTGATAGAACGGGTCGGTGTCGTGGCGCATCTGCTTGTAGCGGTTGACGCTGTCGAGCGTTTGGTCGTGCGGCACGTTCGGCGCGCGGACGCCGGCCATCTCGCGGATGTGGCTGAACACCTCGATGCCAAGTAGCCTGAGGACCTTTCGGGCGACATTGCCAGCCGCGACGATCGTGCAGGTGTAGCGTCCGCTGAAGATTCCCGCGCCGATGGCGTCGTCGCACGGCCCGTACTTGGCGAACGACGCGTACGAGGCATGGCCCGGTCGCGGCGTGCGGTTGGTGTCCTGGTACTGCTTGATGTGGATGAAGTGCCGGTCGAGGTTCGGTATCAGGATCGTTAGCGGCGTGCCGTTGGTGCAGTTGGCGTTACCGGCGTTTTCGACGGTGTCGGCCGCGTTCACGCCGGTGTAGATAACAGGCAGGTCCGGCTCCTTGCGGGGGCTGGACAGCTCATCGGCGCCGGGCTTGCGCAGCAGCAGGTCGCCGTAGATTTCCTGCTCGCTCAGGAGCATCCCAGGCGGCACGCCCTGGAGCGTGGCCTGGAGGCCTTCCTGGTACGACCCGCCGGCGACGGTAACCTGGAACAGACGACCTAAGTGGCATCCGAACATTTTGCACCTCTGTTTTCGGAAGAAGGGTCCATAAGTCCTATAAGACCTATAGGACCTATCTCATTTTCCGCCGAAGCATTCCGGCGAGATTCGGTCGCCGAACTTCGCCCGGGCCTGCTCCAGCCGGGCCTGCTGCTGCTGGAGGATCTCGAAGAGCACCTCGGGTGTGTTCTCCGACTGCGTGCGGTGGAACTCGGCCACGCGGCGGATCTTGGCGAGGTTCTCCGGCACGCGGAGGCTGAACTGGTTGACGTAGTCCTCGGGGGAGTATTCCTTGCCGAGTGTTTCCTTAAAGAGCCGCTTAAGGTCGGCGTAGAGCGGGATCATGCCGGTGGGGGTTTCGATCGCGCCGACCTCGCCGTGTACGCGGAGTTCCATCCACTTGATCCAGACGTGCTTGTCGCGGACGCCGTTGACGAACGCGCCCTGCTCGTCGCGGAGGAAGTAGTTTACGCCGAAGACCAGCGGGGGTTTTGTGAGCTTCTTTGCGAAGTCCAGGTTGTTCCGGACGTACTTGCCCAGCGGGATGGCCACGAAGTCCTGGATGCTCATCAGGTTGATCTCGAACTGGCCTTCCTGCCCGATGACGGCGAAGGTGGTCTCGGTCTCCAGCGAGGCCCCGTAGGCGACGATGCCGTGGTTCCAGTTGAAAGACTGCTGGACGGGCACGTATCCGTAGGCGTCGCGTCCGCCGTAGACGATGGCTTCCAGCGGCACGCCGGCGGGGTTGTCCAGCTCGCTGTCGCAGTTGGCCAGGGCCTTGAGCGTCACGGCGTAGCGGGCATTTTTGTGTGCGGGGGGGATTTCCGCACCGTTGGCGTCTCTCTTGCCCTTGTGCCAGGCGCCCGAGAAGTTCTCGCCCTCGGTGGGGATCTCCTTGCCCATGCCGAGCCAGTAGGGCTTGCGGTCGTTGACCAGGATGTTCGAGAAGATGATCTCGCCCGGCTTTGCAAGCACGTCCCAGATGGCCGGGTCGTCCTTGGCGTTGACGCTCTGTATGATGCCGAAAATGCCGCTCTCGGCGTTTACAGCCATGCACCGGCCATTGACGCTACGGAAGTATGCGATGTCGTCGCCGACGATGTTCTCGCCGGGCAGCATGGCGGTGGAGGTCTTGCCGCAGGCGCTGGGGAATGCCCCGGCCACGTATGTCTTCCGCCCGCCGGGGCCTTGGACGCCCATTAGGAACATGTGCTCGGCAAGCCAGCCCTCGCGGTCGGCCTTGCGGATGGCCAGGCGCAGGGCGAGCTTCTTGAGGCCCACCGTGTTGCCGGCGTACTGCGTGTTGACGCTGTAGACGGTTTCGGTGGTGTGGTCGATGTAGATCCGCTTCTTGTCGGACTCGACGCTGACCATGCGCTCGTCCATCTTGCCGCATGAGTGCAGGATGGCGAAGAACTCGCCCTTAGCGCCCATGCGGGCGAACTGCTCGTAGCCGCCGCGGTATAGCAGGTCCAGGCTGTGCGAGATGTACCACGAGTCGGTACACTCGACGCACGGCACGCTGAAGGCGGAATTGTTGGGCCCCAGCGTGAGGAAGCGGACGATCATCGTCCGGTCCGCCATGGAGCCCGCCATCAGCCCGCGAACCTCGTCGAGCCCCGCCTGCCGCTCCATCTGGTTCAGGGCCTTGGAGAACGTCTTGCCTTGCGGCACGAGGTACTTGGTCACCTCGCGGTCGCGCCCCTGGTCGGCTGGACCGTCCCAGTGGACGGTGTGGCCCTTGGTCGTCAGGACCCGCTCCTCGCCTGTCTCAAGCACCTTTTGCCGCGTGAGCCGCAAGTGCTCGGGCGAGTCGTCGAGGATCATTACCTCGGCCGGGGTGCATAGCTCGATGCTGTCGAGGATGAACGCATTGAGGCGCTCGTTGCCCAGCCGGGCCAGTCGGGCGAAGTTGGCGGCGTCCAGTTTGGTCTTCAGGATGTCAAGTGCATTTGCGGTCATGTGTGCCTATCTGCCTCTCAAATATGCCTTCCAGGTGCAACCTGGTAAGTGTAGCCCGAGGATTATGCGCGAGCCTCCGGCGGCTGTCAACTGAACTTGCGGGGTGGCCCATAGGTCCCATAAGTCCTATGGGTCTAATAGGACCAATGGCCAGTATTTCCTGCGCCTGAATGTTGCCTCTGGCGTTTGTAGTGTGCCCGTAAGGGCATATGTTTCTTCTTATTGTCACTCGTGGCGCCGGGAGACAAAGAAGAAGAATATGCCCTTACGGGCACACTCCAAACGCTTCGCCCTTGCCGTCACTCCCCAGCCTGCTGCGTTGCCGGCCGGGTCGTCGCCGCTGGCCTCGTCATGCCGTATTTGTCATAGAGGCGTTGCCAGTAGCTTTTCCAATACTTGTCGTAGTAGTCGTAGGCGGCCAGTTCGATGTGCTCAGGCTGGACTGCCTTGGGTGCGGTGGCGGGGTCGTAGCCCTTGAGGTGCCCCTTGCCGGCCCGCTCGCGTGGCGAGACATATCGCCATTGACTGTCGCCGAGCACCTGCCTGCACAGCTCGGCCGCGCCCGGGTCATACTTCTTGAGTTGGGCGCGGGTGTGGATCTGGTTGTGGTCGTGATCCATGGTGCGGTTGGTGTCGAACCAGTCCTGTGTGATCTCGGCCCAGTACTCCGAGCGGTTCAGTCCGGCGTAGCATTGCTTGGGGCCGCCGAAGACGATCAGGACCTTGTTGTCCTTGGTGACCTTGACGGCCGAGTTCGTCGGCTTGCCGTCGACCAGAATGTCCCCGCCGTCGAGGCACTTCTTGATCAACTCGGGCGACTCATCCGGGAACGACTTGACAATCGCCTCCAGCAGGCTGACCGGCTCGGTGCTCTTGACGCGCCGGAATCGCTGTGCGGCCAGGCCATCGTTATAGAGGCCCTTGGCCTTGGCCTGTGCGAATGTCTCGGACAGGCGGGTTTGCAGGTCCTTGTCGAAGCCGGCGCCGTGGATGACGTGGCCGAACTCGTGGATGAGGATGCTCTCGAGCCGCATGCCGCCCTCGTACTCGAGCACGTCTTCCTCGGCGAAGACGACGACGGGCCGGCCATCCTTCCAGGACAGGAACCCCCGGTTTCGCCAGTTGGAGAAGTCCAACTCCTTGCCCGTCTTGTCGCTGTGGAACTGCGGCAGGTCGGATGTAAACTCGCTGGCGGCTATGAGGAGGCACAGCAGCTTGCGGTCGCGGATTCGCTGGGCGACGTTCGGGTCGAGGCACTTCATGACCATGTCGAACTGGTA
>CAZSBS010000008.1:31367-35762 GCA_964605095.1 uncultured Planctomycetaceae bacterium
GCGATGAACGGCACCGTTATCCTGCTTGTGCTGGCCTCGACCGTGCTGCACGCATCGTGGAACTTTGCCATGCGAAGGACCCGGGGCGATCTCATGGTGCTCTGGCTGAGCCTCATGCTGTCCGGGGTTGTCGGCATGCCGGTGGCGATTGCGTATGCCCTGTGGTATCCGCCGCAGGCGGCGGGGCTCTGGTACCTCCTGGCGTCGTGCGTGCTCAACGCGATTTTCTTCAGCCTGCTGGGCAAGGCATACGAGGGCGGGGAGATATCGCTGGTCTATCCGGTCTGCCGGGGCACGGGCGTGGCCCTGACGGGCGTGATCGCGCTGGCGCTGGCGATCGATCCGCTGAGCCCGCTGGCGCTGGCGGGAATACTGGCGGTGGTCGCGGGCATACTGCTTATCGGCCTGGGGCACGTCAACAACGGCCTCGGCGGTCACAGCAAGGCCCATTCCATCGGCCTGGCCGTCATGGTGGGCGTCTGCATAGCGGCCTTCTCCGTGGCGGACAAGCTGGGCGTCTCGACGCGGCGGGAGGGCTTCTGGCCCGGCGGACACATGCACCCTGTATTGTACGCCTGCGGCCAGTATTTCGGCACGGCGGTGTTCATGATTCCCTACGTCCTTGCCCGCCCCCGACCGGTCAGGCAAATAGCCGAGGCATGGAATCGCCGGCGTGTATACGTGTTATTCATCGGCCCGGCCTCGCTGGTGACGTACCTGCTGATCCTCCTGGCCTATCACCTCGGCGGGCCGGTCAGCTCGATCGTCGCGTTCCGCGAACTGGCCGTCGTGCTGGGCTGCGTGCTTGGCTTTGCGGTACTCAAGGAATCTATGCCCGCTCGCAAACTCGCCGGAATCGCGGCCGTGCTGGCAGGACTCATCCTGATCAAGCTGGGGAATTGGTAGCGGACAGCCGGTGAGTCCGCGTCAGGGATGCGGGCGCGGGCCTCGTGTTACGGCGGCGGGTTGAAGGTATTATGTGGTATCGTTGTGTCAGCCCGTGTTGCGGCCCGGGGCGCCCGCGGCTGAGAGTACTCCGGAGAGAATGATGATTTGCCGAGTTGAGCAACCGTCCCGTTTGCTTGCTATTGCGGCTATTGCCGTGTTGGCTGCGTTGACGATCGCGGATGGCGCCCTTGCCGCGCCCGCCAAGGCCGCCGCGCCTGCAAAGGCTGACAAGGCCGCCAAGGCTGCCGCCAGGAAGGCAAAGAAGAACGCCGTCGCCAAGGTCCCGGAGGCCGGCATCGCCAGGCAGCTCGAGGTGCGCCTCAAGGCGTTCAATGCCGATGCGATGCGCCGCGCGATAGCGGACATGGCACCGGCTGGGCCGGCGGCAAAGGCGCTTCCGGCGACGCGGGAGACTCTTGCCCGCCTGGCCCAGTACGAGAAGGCTCTGCCGGACATCCTGTCCGGCCTGGCGGGCAAGGACGCCGGCGCGGAGGATAAGGCGAAGGAGATACTCGACTTCCAGGCCAAGGTGCTGCTGAGCAATCCGCTGCTGGCCTTTGACAAGCTGTTGCTGGTGCGCCGGGCCGGGGACATAAACAAGTCCCTGCCGGCCAACTGGGTCGGCGATTGCAGCCTGCCGCGAAGTGGCTTCGACGACGAGATCGCCGTGCTGAGCCCCCTCCGGCCTGAAGGGCAACTTCGCACCGTCTACAAGCCGACCAACGGCTCGATGACCGCCGACGTGGACCTGCACTGGGACGCCGGCAAGATGCTATTCTCGGCCATCGGCAAGAACGGCAAGTGGCAGGTTCACGAGGTAAACCTCGACGGATCGGGCCTTCGGGAAGTCAGCAAAGGCGAGATAGCCCAGTACGACAACTACGACGCCGCCTACACGGCCGACGACCGCATCCTGTTCGTCTCGAACTCCGTTTGCCGGGGCGTGCCTTGCGTCGGCGGCAAGAGCCCGGTGGGCAACCTCTTCAGGATGGACTATGACGGCGGGGGCGTGCGGCAGTTGTGCTTCGACCAGGACCACAACTGGTATCCCACCATGATGCCCGACGGCAGCGTGCTCTACACCCGGTGGGAGTACACCGACACGCCGCACTACTTCACCCGCCTGCTGTTCCGCATGAACCCCGATGGCACGGGCCAGGCGGAGTATTACGGGAGCAACTCGTTCTGGCCGAACTCGACCTTCTACGCCCGCCCGATGCCGGGCTGCCCGACCAAGGTCGTCGCCGTAATCAGCGGGCACCACGGCGACAAGCGAATGGGCGAGCTGGTTATCTTCGACAACGCCAAGGGCCGGCAGGAGGCCGACGGCGTGGTCCAGCGGATTCCCGGCTGGGGCAAGAAGGTCGAGCCTGTCATCAAGGACAGGCTGGTCGCCGGCGTCTACCCGCGATTCCTCACGCCCTGGCCCCTGAGCGAAAAGTACGTGCTGGTCGCCGCCCAACTCCAGCGGAACACGCCGTGGGGCATATACCTCGTCGATGTCTTCGACAACATGACGCTCATCAAGGACATGCCAGGCAACGCGCTTCTCGAGCCGATCCCGCTTGTGGCCAGGCCGCGCCCGCCCGTCATCCCGGACAAAGTGGACCTCAAGCGAAAGGACGCCATCGTCTACCTGCTGGACGTCTATCGCGGGTCCGGCCTGGCTGGCGTGCCGCGCGGCACGGTCCGCAGCCTGAGGCTCTTCGAGTACCACTATTCGTACAACAATACCGGCGGGCACAGCAGAATAGGCGTCGAGGGCCCCTGGGACGTCAAGCGGATCCTCGGCACGGTGCCCGTCGAGCCTGACGGATCGGCGGTGTTCCGCGTCCCGGCCAACAGGCCGATCGCCGTCCTGCCGCTGGACGAGCACGGCCAGGCCCTGCAACTCATGCGGAGCTGGTTCACCGCCATGCCGGGCGAGATGCTCTCATGCGTCGGCTGCCACGAGCGTCAGTCCGACAGCCCGCCGCCGTCGCTGAATGTCGCGGCCGTGCGGCGTACGCCCAGCGAGATCGAGCCTTGGTACGGGCCGGTGCGCGGGATGAGCTTCCCGCGCGAGGTCCAGCCGGTGCTCGATCGCTACTGCGTCGGCTGCCACGACGGGCAAAGCCCGGGCCGGCCCAACTTCTCCGCCCGGCCCGCCGACAAGCAGTCCCTCGGTTTCACGCCGAGCTATCTGGCCCTGCATCCGTATGTCCGCCGGCCCGGGCCGGAAAGCGACTACCACCTGCTGGCGCCCTGCGAGTACCGCGCCAACACCAGCGAGCTCGTGCAGATGCTTCGCAAGGGCCACCACGCCGTCAGGCTCGACGCCGAGGGGTGGGACAGGCTCTTGACGTGGATCGACCTCAACGTGCCATGCAAGGGCACGTGGCAGGAGGACATCGGCAAGCCGGTGGGCCAGTCGCACGACGGACGGGAAAAGATCCTCAAGCTCTACGCCGGCGTAACCGAGGACCCCGAGGCCATTCCCACTGAGCCGGTCGCAAAGCAGGAGCGGTTCCTCTGCCCGCCGGCGGAGACTCCACTGGACCGCACGGTGCCGACGGTTGCCGGCTGGCCCTTCGACGCCGCCGAAGCCAAACGCCGCCAGGCTGCGGCCGGGGCCGCCGTTACCCGCACAGTTACGCTGCCCGGCGGGCAGGCGCTGGAACTCGTGCTCATACCCGCGGGCGAGTACGTGATGGGTGATCCCCAGGGCCAGGCCGACTGCCTGCCGTGCTGCCGTGTGCGGATCGACAAACCGTTCTGGATAGGCCGGACCGAGGTCACCAACAAGCAGTACGCCGCCTTCGACGGCGTCCACGACAGCCGGTACATCGACCAGCAGTGGAAGGACCATACCACGCCGGGCTATCCCGCCAACAAGCCCGATCAGCCTGTGATCCGCGTGTCGTGTGACGAGGCGACGGCCTTCTGCCGCTGGCTGAGCAGCCAGGCCGGCGAGGCCTTCTCCCTGCCGACCGAGGCCCAGTGGGAATATGCCGCCCGTGCCGGCTCGGCCACCGCTCTGCCGACGGGCGACCTCGACGCCGACTTCTCCAAGTACGCCAACCTCGCCGACGCCTCGATAGCCCTGCTGGCAGTCCAGGGCGTCAACCCCCAGCCCAGGAAGAATGCCCCGGTCACAATGGACTTCACGCCCCGCGACGGGCGGTTCGACGACGGCGAGCGGATCGTCTGCGAGGTCGGAAAGTACCAGCCCAACGCCTGGGGCCTGCTGGACATGCACGGCAACGTGGCTGAGTGGACCCGCACGGAATACCGCCCATACCCCTACAAAACCGACGGCCGGGACGATGACGCCGCCCCCGGCGAGCGAGTTATCCGCGGCGGCTCCTGGGCCGACAGGCCCTTCCGCAGCACCAGCGCCTTCCGCCTGAGCTACCCCAAGTGGCAAAAGGTCTACAACGTCGGCTTCCGGGTGATCTGCCCGGCGAA
>CAZSBS010000009.1:0-34516 GCA_964605095.1 uncultured Planctomycetaceae bacterium
CGATCTCCCGCTTGAGCTTGTCGCGAAGGGCCGCGTCGGCCTCGGTCTCGCCCGCAGCCGAAGCCTGGAACTCCTTGCGGCTCTCGGTCAACTGCTTCCAGTTGCGAGGGTAGCGGAGGTACTCGTACCACGGGATGTCGGCTTGGCGAATATCGTCCGGACCCTGGGCCTGCGCGGCAAGGGTGGCGACCTTCCTGGCCTTGGTCTCCTCGGTGCGCCCGATGCGAGGACCCTCGAAGTCCGGCACGGCCGCCACAAGGTCGCGCACGTCGTACACCCTGCGGGCGGTCTTCTTCGCCAGGTCCGCCCTGGTCGAGATGGTCAGCACCCCGCCGTCAATCACGTATTGAACCTCGGACTCCGGCCCGGCCGCGGCGCCGACGCCACTCACATCCCGCAGCACAAGTTCCAGGGCACGCTTGACGGTGATGTTGCGGTACTCGGCGCTGACCTTCGTGGTCTGCTCGATGCCCGCCTGCCTCATGGCATCCCAGTTGACGCGAATGTTCGCGTCGGAAGAATACTCTTGGAAGAACGTGAGGACGACCTCGAGGTCAATGTCTTGGAAGCTCAGGCGCACGATCTGGCGTTTGAGCTTGTCGAGCACGGCCGCGTCGGCGGCGGTTCCGGCCGGGGCCGGGGCCGCCCCACGTCGGTCAGGCGGGGTACGGGCCTCGCGGAGCTTCTCCAGAAGCTCGGCCAGAACCCGCTGGTTCTGAGGGCTCTGGGTCACCACCAGCGCCCCGTTTTCGATCTGGACAAAGCCGGGGGTTCCATCCGTCGGGCCGGCGTCGGGATCGGCCCACGACTCGCGGTCGATGGAGTTTCGCATCAGAGCGACAAGGTTCTCCATCGCCTTCTCTTTGGGCGTCATCTTGCGCCTATGGGCGTCCGAGTCAGAGTTGTCCGCGAAGATGCCTGTACCGCCGCCGCCACTGCCCTCATCCCCGAAAATGCCTTGCCCGCCGCCGGCCTTGTCGGCAAAGGTGCTCTGGCCGCCACCGCCGCCGCCAGTGCCGCCCGCGCCGGGTGAGGCCTGTGCGGCCTGCCGCAACTCGATTCGCGGACCCTCGAAATCAGGCACCGGCACTAACAGGTCGCGAACGTCATAGACCAGCGTCTTGGCCCCGGCGTTCGGCTGGGCTCCCGCCTGGTTTGACTGGCGGTCGATTTCGTCCTGGACCAGGCGGACGAAGTTGTCCATCAACTTCTCTTTCGTCATCGCATCATCAGCAGTGCGGCGCGATCTGCTGGTCGTGTCATCGTAGATGCCCGGCCCGCTGCTGCCGCCTTGCACGGCGAGGCCATCCGCGCGGCCTGGCTGCGGGGTTTGCCGCCCGGGGGCCTGGCGGTAATCTCGTTCGCTCAAGTCCCAGGTTTCCCTCAGACCGCCCCTCTGACCGCCGGCCGGTGCGGGCTGCCCGGTGGGGGCATTTGTCGTCTCCGTTTCCGTGCGCTTCTGGAGGCGATCCTCGAGCCTCTTCAGTTGGTTGGTCGCCTCCTTGGTGTCGGCCGACCCACGCGAAGGCCCTTCCGTAAAGGCATCCTGGGTGTCACCATGCCCGCCATTCCGCGCGAAGAGGCTTCCGGTCTGCGGGACCGTCGTCATGCTGCCCGAATGGTCCAACACATTCGTTAGCGGCATGCCCGAACCCGGCTTGTCCGGAGCAGGGACATCTTCCGCCTTCGCCATCATCTCCACACTATCAACACGAACAGGTCGCCGCACGGACGCAATCGCGAGTTTCTCCAACTCACCGGTAAGGGCCTTCTTCTCCTCGCCTTCGGTTGTGAAATCCTTCAGCGTGTTGCCGACCGCCAGGGCCTTGTTCAAATCGCCGCTGCTCTTGAAGACCTCGTATTGGGTGCGTAGCTGGTCGGCCTGGCTGCTCTGCCGCTCTTCCAGTTGAGCAAGCTCTTTGCGGGACTGGCGGAGGCGGGCATCCTGCTCGCCCTTGCCCGCCCCCTTTGCGAGCAGTTGCCCGCCGAGCCCCTCGGCCGCCTTGTAAGCGGCCTGGGCTTCGCCGAACTTGCCGCCCTTAAGGGCCTTGCCGCCCTGCTCGATAAGCTCCTGCTGCCGCTGCTCGAGCGCGACGTTCTGGCCGGCATTCTCCGTCTGGACCTGCCGGCCGAGAGCCTTTTCCTGCTGACTGGCGGCCTTGCCCTTAGCCTTGCCCTGGACGACGTCGATGTTGGCGAGCAGCCTCTTGGCGTTGTCGGCCTCGACCGAACCGCGTGCCATCCGTTCGACGTTACGCAGGGACTCGGCCGCCTGTTCGTACCGGCCCTCCTCGTAGTAGCCCTTGCCGGCGTTATAGTAGTTCCGGGCCAGGAGGGATTGCCCCGCCTTTTGCCCGCCAAGCAGCAGCGTGCCGCCGCTGCCGGGATACGTTCCGTTGATCGTCACCGGGTCATTACCGGACTGGGGATCTGGGATCCCGCCCCCGTCAGTGTCAACGTAGTCCCCGGCGGAGTCCCCGCCCCGGCCGGAGCCGGTTGGCGTCAACTTTGGCGGCGGTGGAACCGTGACAGGCTGTGGCGCGGTGACGACCGTGGGAAGCCCGAACATCCGCGACTGGCCCCCAGCCGGCTGGGTCGTCGGGCGATTGAGCCCGCCCAAGGCGTTGAAGTACTGCTGAGCCCGCTGGGTCATCGGGGGCCCGAACTTCGCCCCGAGCCTGGCCTCAACCGTGGGCTTGCCGGGCTCCGGTTTGGGTGCCGGCTTGGGCGTCGGCTTGTGCTCCGTATCCGGCCCAAACTTCATCCCGAACCACCCCGCTGTCGGCGACTTCGCCGGCTCCGGCTTGGGTGCAGGCTTGGGCGCCGTAACAATCTTGATTCGTTTGTCCTCGCGGTAGCCTTCCGCCAGTTCGCCCGCGCCGTAGCCGAGGCTTGCGATGGCTGTCTCGCTGGAGAGGCGCTCGACGCTGCGCATCGGGCCGGACCACTGGCTCACAGCCATGCCTTCGGGCGCGTACAGGTCGCACCAGCCGTAGGCTATGGGCAGGTCGATGGTCGGCAGGGGCACGTCGGCCAGGCCGCGACGGGCCAGCGCGGCTGCGCGGTAAAGAAGCACGATCTGCACGGGGAAGCTCACCAGCCCCTTCACCGACGCCTTCGAGCGGACCAGCGGCAGCAGTGACACGCCGGCCTCGCCCGCCAGCGGCGTCAGCGCCGCGGGCACGTCGTTGACGCGGGCGCTCAGCACTCTCGCGCCGGCCGGCATGCGAACGCGGAGGAACTGGCTGGTGCGGTTGCGGATTTCGTAGTCCACCTTGCACATGATGGACCCGTCGGGGCGGAAGAGCACCTGGTAGTGGGCGAGGTCGGCGATGCTCTCGCGGAGGGCGAACTCGCCGAGGTCCAGCACCTCGACCGACGCGTCGAAGTCTCGTGCGGTTATCTCGTAGGCGAGCACGGGTTTGCCAGCCAGGATGGCGCGGGCGTCGGCGGGGATGTCGCCCTCGTAGATCTCGCGGAGCGAGCGGACGTTGTCGGCGATAAGCTCGCTGGCGCCGGCGGTGTTGGTCACCACCAGCGTTCCGCCGGACCAGTGCCCCTCGGCCAGACGCGGCACCGGTAGCGGCTTGACGGCCCCCGTGCCCTGGCCCGCGGTGCCGGTGGGCAACTCGTAGCTCACGTTCAGCCGCGTCTGCCCGGTAACCTTGCCGCGAAGGAATACTTCCGCCGACCCGGCCGAGACCCGCATCTCACGGACGTCCGGGCCGATTATCGCACATCGCACGGCGTTGGCCGGAATGGAAAGTGCCAGCCGGTCGGCCGGGCCGCCAAGGAAGCGAATGTTCATCCTGGCGGAGACCTGCTGCCTGCCTGCGTCGATGTTCCACGCGATCGCACCGGTGACCTCGAATTGCGGCGGGCGCGGCGGAAGCTTGACGGGATGAGTCCACGCGATGTCGATGCGATCCGTTGGCGGAATCGCCAGCTCGACATGCGTGCCCGCCTCGGCGGGGGCGCTTGCGGTCCGCGTGGCCCCGCTTGCGGTGAGCCCCGTCGAACCGGCGGCTGAGATGTGCCAGGCGCCCTCGGCGTCGAACTTCGCGGCCGTGCGTACGCTGCGCGGCGAATCCAGCGCGACGCGGGCCTGATCCGCCCACTGCCGCCCGAGCTTGGCCGTGGCGGTCAGCTCATATACGCCGGGCTTATCGGGCATTAACGCAAGCCATCCCGCCTTGGCGGCAAGTGGGCTCGGCTTGGAGTTGACGGTGACAGCATCCCACGCCAGGGCCGTGGAAAGGATGGGGATTTCCCGGCACCTGGGCGGGTCGAGAACGCGGACGGAAAGCTCAACGTGCATGGTTGGCTGGCTGTTGGCGTCGAGCGCCACGCCATAGATGCCGCGCTCGATGATGAACGCCACGGGCACCGGTTGGCCTCGGCCCGCCTGCTCGATCAGGAACAGCCGGTAAATTTCGACGGGCAACTGGAAGCGGACATCGTCGACGACCCGGCTTTGCTGCATGAGTGCGCGGACAAAATCCTCTCGCGACGGCTGGGGCTCCCCAAATGCAGCGCCCACCAACGCGAAACACACGACAACAACGCTGGCCACTCGTCTGCCCGCCACCCTGGCACTCCCTTACGTCTTGTGGTGACGATACCCCGGCAGCTCCGGAAACTCCAGGGAATCTCTACCTGATTGGACGCCCCAGCGGCGAAAAGTTCCCGGGTAGTTGGAAAATAATTCCGGCCGCGCGGGCACACTACGAACGCTCCGCGGAGCCGTAAATTACGCCCCGGGCAAATCGGGCTTGACCGGATGGGCGAGGGCAAGTCATACTTAACTCGCGTTGGCGCAAGGGCAAGTCAACAAGAGCAAATCAGCAAGAAGTCCGTAAAGGGATCGCATGGCCAAGGTCGTCACTGGACATCTGCCGCCGGAATCGCTGTCGGCGCTTGTTGACGCGTCGGCGGCCATCAATTCCGCTCAGGGGCTCGACGAGACTCTCGCCGCTATTGCCAGGGCGGCCGCGTCGGTCATGCGGGCCGAGGCGTCCAGCGTTATCGTGCTGGACGAGCAGCGCGGCAAGCAGGTTTTCGCGGCGGCCGTGGGTGACAGGGCCGACCAACTCCTCGGCGTGGCATACGACCGCCAGGCGGGCATCTCCGGGCGGGTTCTCAAGACCGGCCAGGCCGAGATCGTCAACGACGTCTCCAAGGACCGCAACCACTACCCGAAGATCGACGACCTCGTCGCCTTCCACACCCACAGCCTGATCGCGGCGCCGCTGATGTATAAGGACAAGGCCCTCGGCGTCGTCGAGGTGCTCAACCCCCTCCAGCGAGGCACATTCGACGAGGAAGACCGGGCCCTGTGCATGGTCTTCGCCAACCTGGCCGCAATCGCGATGGCCAACGCCCAGCTCTACGAGCGCATCCGCCTGGAAAACAGCCAGCTCAAGCAGACATACCAGCCGCCGGAGGAGATCGTCGGAATCTCCGCGGCAATGGAAGACGTCCGCCAACTCATCAATCGCGTCGCGCGCAGTAGCGCCACCGTGCTGCTGCTCGGCGAGACCGGCACGGGCAAGGAGTTGGCCGCCCGAATGGTCCACACCCACAGCGACCGGGCGGACAAGACCTTCGTGGCCATCAACTGCGCGGCCCTGCCCGAGACGCTGCTGGAGAGCGAGCTTTTCGGCCACGAGGCGGGCGCGTTCACCGGTGCTCGCGAGCGGAAGATGGGGCGCTTCGAGCTGGCTGAGGGAGGCTCCCTGTTCCTCGACGAGATAGCCGAGGTCTCCCCCGCCATACAGGTAAAGCTGCTGCGGGTGCTCCAGGAGCGGGAGATCGTCCGCGTCGGCGGCACGGAGACCATCGCCTGCGACGTGCGCATAATCGCGGCCACCAACCGCAAGCTGGCCGATGAGATGGCCGCCCACCGCTTCCGCGAAGACCTCTACTACCGCCTGAACGTCTTTCCGATCGAGATCGCCCCGCTTCGCTGCCGGCGGGATGACATCCCGCTGCTGGTGGACCACTTCATCCGCCGCGTGGCGTCGGACATGAAAATGCCAGTGCCGATCATCTCGCACGAGGCGATGGCGGCGCTCACGCGATACGACTACCCTGGAAACATCCGCGAACTCCAGAACATCCTCGAACGGGCCTGCCTCCTGTGCTGCCGGATGGACGGCCCGTGGCCCCAGCCCGATGCGATCAAACTGGAGAACCTCCCGCGAGAGCTCGCCGGAGACCTTCCCCCGGCCGCACAGGGCGAGAGCGTCCTGGCCGCCAGCGAAAAGGGCATGATCGTCAAAACACTCCGCGAATGCAATTGGAACCAGACCAAGGCCGCCCGAGCACTCGGCATCACCCGCGACAATATCCGCTATCGCATAAAGAAGTACGAGATCGACCCGCCGCGATAAGGCAAGGATTACCGCGCGGAGACGCGGAGGGGGAAGAAGCAAACAGTCCCGGAATAGGATTTCAACTACCCATTCCGATCAAGTCCCATTTCTCGCGGAACTCATCGACCGCATACTGCTTCGGTTGTAGCCAGTAGGAAACTTTGCCATTCTTCTCGCCCCTGTGAGCCATTCGCCCAACTTGGGCTGGAGTGAGGATGTAACAGGTTGGCTTATCGCATGTGGCCCCTGTCACGATGATCCAGTAGTCACCCATAAACTTGTCTCGGTCGTTGCCCAGTGGGACGGGATTGCGTTTCGAGAGCGACTTGACTTGCAGAAGATACTTTGCGTGACCATCCAAACTGAAACACATGACATCAACGCCTCTGGCATTTCGGGAAGTGGGCATAGCGTTCCACCCAAGCGCCGAGAGCTTATGGCACACGTAGAAAAGACCGGCGTTGCCGACGATTTGAGGTGGGAGTTTTGTTGGTTTCATAAATCCACATTGTCGCATCCATTCATCCTGACAAGCCTTAACTTTGGCCCATTGGAAAACGGGGAAGATGTCGCACTCGTCTCGCCTACCAGCTTAGGCCGGCGGAATTGTCGAATCCGTCTTGTTTGGCGCCCTGCTTCCGCGACGGCTGCGGAAGAATGCTCCTGCACCCGCCTGCGGGAGCGGGCGTGTTGCCTACTGGCAGTCCCAGGGCAGGGAATACTCCGTGTCGGATAGTTGCTCCATGTGCTCCACGGGGGTAATCACCAGCCCGGGAGCCACGCTCAGCCTTGGGTACGCGGTGCGGAATGCCTCGATTCCCCTGGTATCCTGCCGTGATGGGCGGGAAGTCAGCTTGATCTCAATAGGATAGAACATCCCGTCTCGCTCCAACAGCAGATCAACCTCCGCCCCGCTGTGACTGCGCCAGTGATACATGTTTGGCGGCGTGGCCAGCGTGCCGGAGAGTTTGCGGATTTCCCCCACGACGGCCGACTCGAAAATCGCCCCGACCAGTGGATGGCCCGACAGCGACTGCGGCGTCGAGATCGTCTGAAGGTTGCACGCCAGGCCCGTGTCGGCCAGGTATCCCTTGGGCTTGGAACTGATCCGCTTGATTATGTTGCCGTGATAGGCCGGGGCCTCGAACCATTGGAACGTGGCCCGCAACGTCGCCAGCCAGCGGCGCGCCGTCTGCGGCGTCACTCCCAGTTCCCTCCCCAACTGCGAGTGATTGATCTCCTGGGCCGTCAGCGCCGCCGCAAGCCGCACGAACCGCCCAAATTGCTGCCAGTCACCGACATCCGTAAGCAACCGGACGTCACGCTCGATGTACGTCCGCAGATACGCCCGGTAGAACTCCGCCACCCAGTCCCGTTCCAGCGAATCCGCCTCCGGCAAGAAGCCCCACCAAAGCTGCTCGTACAGAGTTCGCCCAGTTGGCAGCCGCTTGTGAGATGAAGCGACGAACTCCTTGGGCGAGTCCAGATATTGCTTGAGCCAGTGTTCCTCCACGCTCGCCTCGGCAATCTCCGCCAGGCAGAACTCCTCCAAATCCAGGAACACCGCCCGGCCCGCCAGAGACTCACTGGCCGACTTGAGTACCGACCACTGCTGCGAACCGGTCAGTACGTACATCCCCGCCTTACGTCCGACCTCCTGGGCGTCAGAGTCATTGCCCTTGCGTCCAGCCGCTCGACCGCCCGCTCGACTGCCCGTTTCCGCGACAGCCCGCACGGGCGCGGGGCAGCGGTCGACCCGCCGCTTGATCGCCGCCACCAACTCCGGGGCGTATTGGATTTCATCCAGAATCAATGGCGCGGGATGATTGTCCAGGAACAAGTCCGGATCCCGCCGCGCATTGCCAATGTCCACGGCCGGATCAAACACCACCGCCTCCCAATCCGGCAACTCGTGCTGCAGCAGCGTGCTCTTGCCCACCTGCCGAGCCCCGCTGACCACCACCACCGCGAACCGCCCCAGCATCTGCCGCAACTTGTCCGCCAAAATACGCTTCTTGTAGCTCATGCCTGAATACTAATGATGCCATCATCAAATATCACGCAGTTTCTGCTAACTACTTATCACTATTTCCTTCCCCCCCGCCTCTCTGCAGTGAATCCGTCGTCTCGTCCAGCCTGTTAAGATACGGAAAACAGGGCGAATTTCGGATTTGTCATTCTGTGGCTCGCAGCCACATAAAACCTTATGTAGAAATATATTAGATATAACAACCTCGTCTGTCCGCCTTTACTGGTTATTTATCTTGCCCGTCGGATTCTATTGCCTGATGGGGACCTGAATCCTACGTTCCCTCTGGCAGCAACAGGACTCTGCAGGAGCGAAGCAGAAGTCCGCCCCATACTCCCCTGAGCGTCCCAGAGACGCATCTTGCCTCCCCACGGGATGGCCTCGCCTTAAATCTTTTTGCCCAAGCGTGTTACGTGTCATCGCTTGTTGCGCTGCGCTGTACGGAAGGAAGTCGTTGCCATGAATCGCCAGATGCCGACATTTGAACCCTTTGAGCCCCGCCTGCTGATGAGCGGGACGCCAACGCTGGAGAGTCTTTTTGCGTCGGCCGAGTTGTTGGACATCACGCCCGGGATGACTGTCTCGGCAGATGGGCAACTGGCAACGTCTGATGCCTCCATGATGTACAGCTTCACCGCCAAGGCCACAGGCACAATCAGCCTGGCCATGGATGCCTCCGACGGGCAGCTCGACCCATATCTGAAGCTTTACGACTCCTACCATCGCCTGCTGGCCTCGAACGACAACCAGGGCGGCAGTGCGGACAGTCTTATCTCTCGCTACGTTTCGGCCGGTCAGACGTTCTACGTCGAGGCCAGCGGGGCGGGGGTCTCCACCGGGGATTTCTCGCTGAGCCTGACGAGCAACCCGGTCGATGATTTCAGCAACACAATGGCTGCCGCCAAGAGCGTTTACGTCTACGCCACCGGTTCGGCAGCATTCTCCGGGACTCTCAACTACTCCAGCGACCAGGACTTCGTGCAGTACGTTGCGGCCGAGACCGGCCGGGCCACGGTCCGCCTGTACTCGGTTTCCAAGGACAGGTCCGTCACGGTCTTCGACTTGGAGGGTACAGCCGTTGACGTTCAGCAGTCGCAGGACGGCTACTGGCTTACGGCCACGTTCCTGGTCACCGAGGGCGAGAGCAGCTTCATCCGCATAAGCGACCTTGCGGGCGCGACGGGCTACTTCTACGCCCAGGTCTTGCCGACCATCGCGCAGGAGTTTGTAGACGCCTCGGTGATGGACGTGCCTGGTGCCCAGCAGGCGGCTGAGTCCGGCGTCATCGCCGCGGGCCAGTCGGACATGTACTGCTTCACCGCCCAGGCCACCGGCTACTTCGAGATCGACATGTCGGCCGGCGACGGCAGTTCGGCCAACCCATACTTGCAGGTCTACAACGATCAGCAGCGGCTGTATTACACCAACGACAACGCCAGGGCCGGCACGCTTGACAGCCACATCAGGATGTACGTCCGCGACGGCCAGACATTTTACGTTCGGGCCTCGCTGGCAGGCGGCACCGATGGGGCGTACGACATCAGCTTCACCGGCATGCCGACTGATGACCTGGCCAACTCGGCGACCGCCGCGGCGGCGATGTACTCCAGCGCCACCGGCGCAGCCACCAAGTACGGCACGGTCAACTACCGCGGCGACGTAGACGTGATGAGCTACAGCGTCCGCGAAAGCGGAACGGTGCGGGCGAACCTGGGCGCCTACTACGGCACGCTTGCCGGCGTGGTCTCGGTCTACGACGCCGATGGCAACGTGATTGCCTCGCAGACCGCCCAAGCGTCCGGTTCGGTGGACCTTCAGTTCTCGGCCGTGGCGGGCGAGCAGTACTTCTTCCGGATTGAGGGCGCCGGCGACAGCACCGGCCGGTACGTGCTTAAGGTCCTGCCGACGGTCTGGCAAGAGTTCGTGGACGCCTCAGCCGTGAACGTCCCATCCGCATCGCAACAGACGGTTGACGGCACGCTTGGGGCCAGCGACCGGGACACGTACAAGATCACGGTCCCGGCCACGGGTTACTACGTGCTGGACATGAAGGCTGCCGACGGCAGCTTGGTGGACTCGTACCTGGAGGTTTACAATGAGAACCAGGTTCGGGTGGCGTACAACGACAACACCGGCGTGGGCACAGGCGACAGCCGGGTGCGGGTTTATGTTCGTGAGGGTCAGGTGCTGTACGTTCGCGCCTCGGCCGCCAAGGGCAGCGAGGGCGACTACGCGCTGACGTTCGAGAGCCAGCCGACCGACGACGCCGGCAACGACGCCGCCCGCGCCGCGGCCCTGTATGTCAGCCCCAATGGCGCGTTCCTCAAGTACGGCAAGATACAGTACTCAGACGACGTCGACTGCTTCGCCTACACCGCCAAGTACAGCGGGCTGGTTCAGACCACCGTGGCGGCGTACGGATACCGCAGCCCGCTTGCGGCCAACCTGACGATCCGCGACGCCGAGGGCAACGAGGTTGGCACAGCCCAGGCGGGCGCCGGCGGCACGCTGGGCCTGAGCTTCTCCGCCGTCCAGGGCCAGACGTATTACTTCAGCATCTGCGGCGACGGCGCGGGCCTGGGCATGTACAACGTGAAGGTTCTGCCGACAGTCTGGCAGGACTTCATTGACGCGACGGACGTGGACGTCGCCGGCGCCGCCACCGAGACCGTCGTCGGCACCTTGGGCACGGGCGGCGACAGCGGGATCCCCGATGGAAACCTGGGCGCCAGCGGCACGTTGGGCGTCGACGGCAAGGCCACGTACAAGGTCACCGTCCCGGCTACCGGGTACATGCAGGTGAACATGTCGGTCGCCGAAGGCAGCAGCATCGACTCGTACCTGGAGGTCTACAACGAGGCCCAGAGGCGCGTGGCGTACAACGACAACGCCGGCCGGGACACCGCCGACAGCCAGGTCAGGATCTATGTGCGTGAAGGCCAGGTGCTGTACGTTCGCGCCTCGGCCACGGGCGGCACCGAGGGCGACTACACGCTGACGTTCGAGAGCCAGCCCTTCGACGACGCCGGCAACGACGCGGCCCGGGCCAAGGCGATGTACATCGCCGCCACCGGCTCGTCCACCAAATACGGCAACGTCCAGTACGGCAACGACACCGACTGCTTCGCCTACACCGCCAAGTACAGCGGGCTGGTTCAGACTACCGTCGCGGCGACCGGATACCGCAGCGTGCTGTCGGCGGTCCTGACGGTCAGCGACGCCCAGGGCAACGTGGTGGGCACAGCCCAGGCGGCCGAGGGCGGCTCGCTGAACCTGAACTTCACCGCCATCGAGGGCCAGAGTTACTTCTTCAGCGTTTCCGGCGCCGATTCGAGCCAGGGCAGGTACAGCATGAAGACCCTGCCCACGGTCTGGCAGGACTTCATTGACGCGACGGACGTGGACGTCCTCGGCGGGGAGAGCCAGAGCGCAAGCGGCACACTCTCTGCCGACGGGCGGGCGACGTACAGCTTCACCGTCCCGGCCAGCGGGTATTTCGAGATCAACATGCGAGCCGCCGACGGCAGCCAACTCGACTCGTACCTCGAGGTCTACAACAGCTCGCAGAGGCGAGTGGCCTACAGCGACAACGTCAGCCGCTCCTCGACCGACAGCCGGGTGCGGATTTACGTCACGGCGGGCCAGACGTACTACGTCCGTGCCTCGTCCGCCAAGGGCAGCGAGGGCGACTTCGCGCTTTCGTTCGAGAGCCAGCCCTTCGACGACGCCGGCAACGACGCCGCCCGCGCCAAGGCGATGTACGTCAGCGCCAACGGCTCGTCCACCAAGTACGGCAACATCCAGTACTCCAACGACACCGACTGCTTCTCCTACACCGCCAAGGCCAGCGGGCTGGTGCAGACGACCCTGGCGGCCTACGGCTATCGCAGCTCGCTGGCGGGCGTGTTGACGGTCCGCGATGCCGAAGACAACGTTGTGGGCACGGGCCAGGCCGCCGCCGGCGGGGCGATGGACCTGAGCTTCACCGCCGTCCAGGGCCAGACGTATTCCCTCAGCGTCTCCGGCGCCGATGCGAGCCTGGGCATGTACAGCCTGAAGGTCCTGCCGACGGTCTGGCAAGACTTCATCGACGCGACGGACGTGACCATCGCCGCCGCCGGAGAGCAAACCGCTTCCGGCACGCTGGCGGTCGGGCAGTACAAAACGTACGCATTCACCGCCCCGGCCGGCGGGTACATGCAGTTCGACATGTCAGCCTCTCAGGGCAGCTCGATCGACTCCTACATCGAGGTCTACACCGAGGGCCAGCGCCGCCTGACCTACAACGACAATGTCTCGTCCGGCACCAAAGACAGCCGCGTAAGGCTCGCCGTCGCCGAGGGCCAGGAGTTCTACATCCGCCTCAGCGGCGCCAAAGGCACCGCGGGCGACTTCGCGATCACCTTCACCAGCCAGCCGACGGACGACTTTGGCAACGATCGCGCCGCGGCGGCGGCAATGGCTATGGCGGCCTCGGGCTCGTCGACCGCGGTTGGCACCGTCAACTACGGCTCGGACGTAGACGTGTTCAAGTTCAACGCCGCCGTCACGGGCGACATGACGGTCTTGATGGCCAAATACGGCTCGAGCGACCTCATCGGCGCGGTAAGCGCGATGGATGTCGCCGGCACGCAGTTGTCGGCCGACGACGCCTCGGACGGCACGGCCCAGATCACCTTCCACGTGGTGGCGGGCCAGACTTATTACCTCTCGGCCGCCAGTGTGGAACAGACAGCCGGGCGGTATGTCCTGAACGTGGCGACCCAGGCGGATCCGACCCCCGATCCGGTGGCTCCTTCGGTGGAGATCACTGGCGCCACGACTGGCGTGGAAGGCACGGCGATCACCTTCGGCGCGACGGTGACAGATCCGGCCGGCGCGAACGATCTGCTGACATACACCTGGAGCGTGACGAAGGGCGGCGTGGCCTATGGGTCGACCGGGACCGGCACGAGCTACACGTTCACTCCTGACGACAACGCCTTGTACGTTGTGAGCCTGACGGTGACCGATGGCGACGGCGGCAGCACGACCGACACGCACACCGTGACGGTTGGCAACGTGGCTCCTTCGGTGGAGATCACTGGCGCCACGACTGGCGTGGAAGGCACGGCGATCACCTTCGGCGCGACGGTGACAGATCCGGCCGGCGCGAACGATCTGCTGACATACACCTGGAGCGTGACGAAGGGCGGCGTGGCCTATGGGTCGACCGGGACCGGCACGAGCTACACGTTCACTCCTGACGACAACGCCTTGTACGTTGTGAGCCTGACGGTGACCGATGGCGACGGCGGCAGCACGACCGACACGCACACCGTGACGGTTACGGCGCCTGATCTGGCGCCCGGCGCCAGCGTGGCCGGCACGGTCCAGCAGTCCGGCGGGACGACTCGCCTGGTCATTACCGGCACCAACGGCAACGACGTGATAACGCTGTCCTACAACGGTTCGGCGACCAGCCTGACCAGCGGGGCTGGCACGCGGACGTTCGCCGGGTACTACGGGTACATCTCGGTATACGGCTTCGGCGGCGACGACGTGATCCGGCTGGACTATTCGATCATGGGCAGCACGCTGGTCTACGCCGGCGACGGCAACGACAAGGTTTACGAGAACAGCCAGGGCGCCGCGACAATCTACGGCGGCGCGGGCGACGACCTGCTGATCGCCGTCGGCGGCGGCAACGACGTAATCTACGGCGAGGCGGGCGCCGACAGCTACTGGGTGGACAGCACCGACACCTTGGCCGACTCGACTGCGGCTGAGGTGTCGGCAAAGAACGTCCACCGCATCGCCAGCTTCTACCAGCCCTACTCGACCAACCCGGCTTCGGTGGACTACGTCTCGAAGGACATCAACAGCCAGAGCCTGCGGGACCCGACAAGCTCGTACGGCATGAGCAACTACGCCAACAGGCCGCTGTTCGTCGACGGACCACAGTACGACGACATCCACCAGGGCGCCCTTGGCGACTGCTACTACCTGGCCGTGCTGGCGAGCATGTCGGACACCGATCCGAATCTGATCCGCCAGGCCATTACGGACCTCGGCGACGGCACGTATGCGGTGCGGTTCTACCGCGGCGGCGCGGAAGTGTACCTGCGCTTGGATGCCGACATGCCGAGCGCCTACGCCAAGTTGACACCCGATGGCGAGACCTGGGTAATGCTGATGGAGAAGGCGTACGCGTTCTTCCGATACGGGTCGAACTCGTATTCCTCGATCGAGGGCGGCTGGATGAGCACCGTCATCACGGAACTGACGGGCGCATCGAGCCAGACGCAATGGACCGGCGGATCGGCCGCGTCGCTGGCCAGCTGCATCAGCACCAGCCTGGCCGCCGGACACTCGGTCACGCTCGGCAGCTATAGCAACCCAGTCTCGCCAATCGTCGGCGGCCACGCCTACATGGTCAAGTCCATCGAGGGCGCCGACGCCGACGCGTACGTCACCGTCTACAACCCCTGGGGCGTCGACGGCATGAGCTACGACAGCAACTACAACGACGGCCTGCTGCGGCTGAGCATGGCACAGATACAGGCCTGCTTCTCCGCCGTGGTGCTGGCGCTGGTGTAATTGTAAACCTTCAGGCCCGGCCGAGTCCTTTACGGTGTACGGCGGACTCGGTCGGGCCGGTCTCTTATTCAGGAACAGGGCTCGCAAATGACGACACGTGCTTATAAAGCTACCGACGTTTTCACCGAGGACGACGTGCTGGCAGTTTTGGCCGACGACCAGGCCATGTTCCACTACGAGCTGTTCATCAAGGCCGCGAACCTGCCGCCCAGGACACGGGAAATCCCGCCCGAGCACTGGCAGGCAGCCCTGAAATACCGCACCCTTACCCCCCAGGAACAAGCCGCCCGCGAGCGGTATTTCCAGCGCCGATCCCACGAATCCCTCCGCCGCCTTGCGGCAGGGGAATAACCCCTGCCAGGGCCTTTGAACAGGGACGCTAAACGTTTTCGCGCCCCCGCTTTCCGGAAAATGCCCAGCCCACCTTTCTCCCCCTGTTCCCCCGACGCGTTCACCCATCGCCGGGCGGCGGTTTTTTTGTTTGGCTGAACGGGCGAAAGTGGCGATAGGTATAATCGGTAGTGGTTCCGGGAAATCGTCTTGCGAACATACGGCAAGACCGCCATTAGAATGCGGGTGGTGCCTATGAGAGTGTTTATATGCGCGTTGTTGGCGGCGGCGGCGCCGCTGGCGGCACAGGACAAGATCGAGGCCGTCACCAAGCCCAGCCAGGACACGGTGCTGTCGTTCGTCCGGCCTGGACAGGTGGCGGAGGTGCTCGTCAAGGAAGGCGACCCGGTCAAGGCCGGTCAGGTGCTGATACGCCAGGACGACAAGGCTGAGCTTGCCAATATGGCTCAACTCAAGGCCCAGGCCGACGACGACACGCGGGCAAGGGCGGCTCAGGCACAGCTCGAACAGAAGCGCGTGGACCTCAGAAAGACCGAGGGCGCGCGTAAGGAAGGGGCCGCCACGGAACTGGAAGTCGATCACGCCAAGCTCGAAGTCGTCATAGGCGAGCTGTCGCTCGAGCTTACCCAGTTCGAGCAGAAGCAGGCCGGG
Organism: uncultured Planctomycetaceae bacterium; assembly: GCA_964605095.1. Classification (GTDB taxonomy): domain Bacteria; phylum Planctomycetota; class Phycisphaerae; order SM23-33; family SM23-33; genus JAUWQU01. The sequence goes on from CAZSBS010000009.1 coordinate 15,985, forward strand.
CTGAAGTACCAGGAGATGCGCCTCCAGATCGACCGGATGCGGGTGGTCAGCCCCATCGACGGAGTAGTCGAGCGGCTGCTGGTCGAGCCTGGCGAATCGGTCGAGGCTGCGGGAAAGATAGCCCAGGTCGTGCAAATCGACCCGCTGTGGATCGACGTCGCGGCGCCGCTGGCGGCTGCCCGCACGCTGAAGAAGGGCCAGTCAAACGCCGTGGTGGAGTTCGACGGCGCCGACCCAGCCCGGCGGTCGAGTGTCAGCGGCAAGATCATTCACATCGCGGCCGTGGCGGACTCGGCCAGTGGCACGCTTACGGTTCGCGTCGAGTGCCCCAACGCCGCCAGGCGCCCCGCCGGCGAGCACGTGTACGTCAGCTTCCCGACGAAGAAAGACTAAAGAAAGACTACAGGCTTCTCCCGGCGCGCCGGGACAGGCTTCAGGCGCAACAAAAGAAGCCAGCGAAGCCTTGGCCAATGAAGAGAGGCTACAGGCTACAGGTAGAAGCAACAGAAGATAACGGAGAAGCCCTTGCCGTACCTGAAGCCTGAAGCCTGGGAATGACCAATGACGGTGAACCCGACACGAGTTTCACAGTCCGACAGCGAGGCTCATCGCCCGACGACGGCCGAGATCATCGAACGCCTGAGCCGTTTCGACGGCCCGCCGGAGCAGTTCCTCGTCAACCTCCTGGCCGTGCAGTGCCACCTTGCCTCGGCCGCGGGAGGCGCGATCCTTCGCGTGAACCCATCCGGCGGCGCGGAGGTGCTGGCGGTTTATCCTCCGTTGGCGCAGGGGGCGGCGGCGCCGGTCTGGCTGGCACAGTCGGCGGAGTCGGCGCCGCAGGTGGCAGCCGGGGGCAAGCCCGCGGTCAAGCCGCTTCACGGGCCCGACGACCTCTACGGCGCCCCAGCCAACCATAACATCATCCTGCTGCCGCTTCGCGGCGGCAGCGGCGTGCAGGGCCTGGCCGCGTTCCTCGTGACCACGGGCGACCAGCGAATACTCGCCGCCACGCGCGAACGGCTCGAGCTGACCGTCAGCCTGCTTAGCCTCTACGAGATGCGGCTGACACTCCAGCAGCGGCAGAGCGACCTGTCCCGCCTTCGCCTGGCTATGGAAACCACCGCCGCCGTCAACGAGCAGGACCGCTTCTCCGGCGCTGCCATGGCACTGTGCAACGAGGTCTCCAGCCGATGGAAGTGCGACCGTGTCTGCCTGGGATTCCTCAAGGGGCGATATGTGCAGCTTGCGGCCATGAGCCACACCGAGAAGTTCAGCCGGAAGATGAAGGTCGTCCAGGACATCGAGTCGGCAATGGAGGAAACGCTCGACCAGGACGTCGAGGTGACATATCCCTCCGACCCTCAGGCCACATTCGTCGGGCGCGCCGCGGCGGAGCTTTCCAAGCGTCACGGCCCGACGGCGGTCCTGAGCCTCCCGCTTCGCCGCGAGGGGGAACCCGCGGCCGTAATCACGCTCGAGCGGCCAGTAGACCAGCCTTTCGGGCTGGGCGAGATCGAGTCGCTGCGTCTGACGATCGACCTTGTCAGCCCGCGGCTGGTGCCCATGCACCTCCAGGACCGCTGGTTCGGCGCGCGGGCGGCCGCGGGCCTGAGAAAGGGCCTCTCCACGATCCTGGGACCCAAGCACACGTGGATAAAGGTCGCCGGTGTCGGCGTGTTCGCCGCGGCACTTTTCCTGATATTGGCCAAGGGCGACTACCGCGCCGAGGCGCCGTTCGTGCTCGAGCCCGTCGCCCAGCAGGTCGTCCCGGCCCCATTCGACGGCTATCTCAAGCAGGTCTACGTCCGCCCGGGCGACCAGGTTGTCGGCACCAGCGCCGTCCGCGACGGCGAGCGACCGTCCTGGCTGCTGAAGGAAAACGCCGTCGCGAGTTGGCCGGCGCTGCTGGGCGAGTTGCGCCGCCAAGACGCCGGCAATGCTACGGCGACCCCGGCCGGCAAGCGGATATGGTCGCAACTGTCCGAACCGACGCGCAGCGTGATAATCACATCGACTGGCGAGGACCCCAATACCTCGCCGGCCCTGTCGACCGCCGACGTGCCCGAGCAGGTCCGCAAGGCCGTGCTGAGCGACCTCAACGCCGTCCTGGCCGCCCCGGCGCTGTACGACGCCGGCGCCCGGGCAGATGATACGCTCTCGGACCGCCAGCGAGACCTGCTGGCCCTTCGCCAGGCCGGGCGGCTTGATGGCGACCGGTTGGCTGAGTTCAACCGCAGCCTGCTGGTTTCGGCCCTGCCGGGGATCATCATGCCGGGGCCGACGGTTCTCGGCACGCTGGAGACGGCCGAACTGAAACTGGAACTCAAGAGCGCCGAGGCCCAGTGGCTCGGCTATCGCAAGCAGGCGGATGCCGCCATGCGAGAGGACAAGCGATCCGACGCCCAGATCGCCCAGGCCCAGGCCGACCAGGTCAGGGCGAAGATGGACCTGCTGGCTCACAGGATCGCCCAGGCGGTGATCGTCTCGTCGATGGACGGATACGTCACGTCCGGCGACCTTCGCAAGCAGCTCGGCGCGCCGGTCAAGACCGGCGACGTGCTGTTCGAAGTGGCTGCCATGGCCGACCTGCGAGCGGAACTGGCCGTGCCGGAGGATCTGATCACCGACGTCCAGGCCGCGCTGGAGCGTCAAAAGGCCGCGGGCGAGCAGCTCGGCGGCGCCCTTGCCACCACGGCCAGGCCGGATGAGCACATCGACTTTGTCGTCGAGCGAATCAACCCCATCGCCGAGGTCGTCAAGGACAACAACGTCTTCAAGGTCCGCGTCAGGCTGGTCAACACGCCGTCGATATTCAGGCCCGGCATGGAGGGCGTAGGCAAGATCGACATCGAACGCCGCAGCTACGGGTTCATCTGGACCCGGCGGATGATCAACTGGGTGCGGATGAAACTGTGGATATGAACCGGTGCCTGTAGAACGCCCCACATTCAGCGAGTCGTGGTATCGTGTCGCGGAGCTTGCTCCCCGGCTGCGGGCGACGGTGCAGGTTCACCGCCAGCACTACCGCGGGCGGATGTGGCACGTCATCCAGGACCCGTCGAGCAACCAGTTCTTCAGGCTCAACGAGGCGGCTTACCGTTTCGTGGCACTGCTGGACGGTCGAAAGAACGTCGCGGAGGTCTGGCGGATCTGCCAGGACCAGCTCGGCGACTCGGCCCCCACTCAGGGCGAGGCCATTCAGCTTCTCGGGCAGCTCTACACGTCCAACCTCCTGCACGCCGAGCTGCCGCCGGACGCCGAGGGGCTGTTCAAGCGCCACCAGAAGCGTGTCCACCGGGAGGTCCAGGGATACCTGATGAACCTGATGTTCATCCGCATACCCCTGCTGGACCCGGACAACTTCCTCAACGCGTGGGTCTCGGCCGTGAGCTGGCTGTTCACGTGGTTCGGCTTCGCGCTGTGGCTTGGGCTGATCGGCACGGGGCTGTATTTCGCCATCGACAAGTGGCAGGACCTGTACAACCGCGCCGACAGCGTGCTGGACGCAGAAAATCTGCCCTTCCTGTACCTGAGCTTCGTGCTGATAAAGGTGGTCCACGAGTTCGGGCACGCCTTCATGTGCAAGGTTTTCGGCCGGCGGACGGGCACAGGCGGCGAGGTCCACGTAATGGGCGTGATGTTCCTGGTGTTCACGCCTATGCCTTACGTGGACGCGTCGAGCGCGTGGGCATTCCGTTCGCGCCGCCAGCGGATGCTCGTGGGCGCCGGCGGGATGATCGTCGAGTTGGCTGTCGCGGCCGTAGCGGCAATCGTCTGGTACTACACCGGCGAGGGGGCGGTGCATACCATCGCCTACAACGTGATGTTCATCGCCAGCGTCTCGACGCTCCTGTTCAACGCCAACCCCCTGCTGCGGTACGACGGGTACTACATCCTGTCGGACATCCTGGAGATACCCAACCTCGCCCAGCGGTCCAAGCAGTACATCTACTATCTCGTCCGCAAGTACGTCTGGTCGGTCAAGCAGGCGCGCAACCCCGCCCACAGCCGCGGCGAGAAGGGCTGGTTCGTCTTCTACGGAATCGCCAGCACGATCTACCGCGTCTTCATCTGCGTGCGAATCCTGCTGTTCGTGGCGGACAAGCTGTTCATGTTCGGCCTGATCCTGGCGGCGGCGGCAGCGGTGGCGTGGGTGCTCGTGCCGATGGGCAAGTTCGTGCATTACCTGCTCACCAGCGGCGAACTGATGCGAGTGCGAGGCCGGGCCATAGGCTCGACGGCAGCGACGCTGGCGGCGATTGTTATCGGCGTGGGCTTCGTGCCGGCGCCGGACAACTTCCGGCTGGAGGGCTATGTAGACCCGGTGCGGCAGGAGATCGTTCACGCGGCCGCCGACGGCTTCGTGACGAGCGCCATGGAGTCCAACCGCCAGGCAAAGCCCGGCGGCGAGCCGCTGATAACAGCCCGCAGCCCGGAACTAGCTGCCCAACTCGACGAACTGCTCGCCCAGCAGCGCGAGCTCAAGGCGCGCCGCTGGCAGGCAATGGTCAAGGACTACGCCGAGGCACAGATCATCGCCGAGCAGATCGCCGCCCTCGATGAGCGCCAAATCCGCATAACCCAGCAGATCGACTCGCTGACCATCAGGGCGTCATTCGGCGCCGAGTGGATATCCCCGGACATAGACCGTACCCGCGGCTCGTACATCCGCCGCGGAGACGCCATCGGAGTGCTGACAAGCTCGCGAGTCGTGATCCGCGCGATGGTCTCGCAGGACGTGGTGGACATGCTCCTGGCCGGCGAGGCCGATGCCGACTCCGGGCGCGACCGGACGGTGCCGCCCGCCACGACCCAGCCGCGGGGGCGGTGGCGAGAACTGAAGATCCGCATCAAGGGCCTGCCGGACGTCGAGATGACCGGCCGGATCACGCGGGTTATCCAGGCCGGTCAGGATCGCCTCGCGACGCCGGCGCTTGGTTATGCGGCCGGGGGAACCATCCGCACGGACCCCAAGGATCCCAAGGGCATGAAGACGTCCGAGCGGTTCTTCGAGGTCGAGATCGAGCCCCAGCCCGTCAGCGATCCCGCCAGCCCATGGCATGGGCGCGTGCCGCTGCTTATCCGCCAGCGAGTGGTCGTCCGCGTCGAGATGCCGCCCAGGCCGCTGATTCAGCAGTGGTACCGCTCGATCCTCCAGTTGGTGCAGCGGAGGTTCCAGATCTGACGTGAGCGGCATTCCATCGACAACTTGGCGGATGCTTGCCGGCAGGCCCCGGGGCGCCGAGTTGCCCAAGGGCCTCGACGCCGTGTGGGACGCCGCCAGCGGAATGGTCCGCAAGCTCGCGCCCAGGCGACAGTGGTTCCTGGCCATGGCGAAAAAGGTCCTGGCCCACGAGAAGGACTACAAGGACCTCTCCGACGCCAGGCTCCGCGAGGAGGCCCAGAAGTTCCGCGAGGTCTTTCTCCGCGGGCGGGACACGCGGGAAATACTCTACCGCGCGTTCGCGTTTGTCCGCGAGGTGGCGTGGCGGAAGCTGGGCGAGAAGCACTATCTCGTCCAGGTCGCCGGGGCGATGGCGCTGGACGCGGGGTGCATCGCCGAAATGGCCACCGGGGAGGGCAAGACCCTCACCGCCACGCTTCCCGCGACGATCAACGGCTGGCGCGGGCGGGGCTGCCACGTTATCACCGTCAACGATTACCTCGCCAAGCGCGACGCCGAGTGGATGTCGCAGATATACGGTTTCTGCGGCCTGCGCACGGCCTACATTGAGGGGCAGATGCCCCAGCCGCAGCGGCGGGCGGCGTACCAGGCGGACATCACGTACTGCACGAACAAGGAGGTCTGCGCGGACTTCCTTCGCGACCGGCTTGCGCTGGGGACGCTTCGCGGGCTGCCGATGGCGCTGCTGACGAAGATCGCCCAGGGCGCCGGCGCCGGCACGGACCGCCTGGTCATGCGCGGCCTGCAATACGCGATAATAGATGAGGCGGACAGCGTGCTCATCGACGAGGCCGTCACGCCGCTGATCATATCCGGCAACGCCCCCAACGAGGAACAGGTGGAGGCCTTCACGCAGGCGGCGGACATGGCCGCGGCGTTCGCCGCCGGCGACGACTACCGCGTCAACCAGCGATACCGCGAGGTAGACCTGACGCCCGTGGGCAAGAAGAAGCTCGACCAACTCGCCGAGCCGCTTGGGGGCCTGTGGGCGGGCCGGCGACGGCGCGAGGAGATGCTGACCCAGGCGCTGACCGCCCGCGAACTGTTCGTGCTCGACAAGCAGTACATCATCCAGGAAGGCAAGGTGGTGATCGTCGACGAGTTCACCGGGCGGCTCATGCCCGACCGCACCTGGCGCGACGGGCTTCACCAGGCCATCGAGGCCAAGGAACGCCTCGAGGTCAACCCACCCAAGGACACCTACGCCCGCATCAGCTTCCAGCGGTTCTTCAGGCTCTACAAGAAACTCTCGGGCATGACCGGCACCGGGGCCGAGGCGTGGCGCGAGTTCTGGCAGATCTACCACCTGCCGGTCGTGCTGATCCCCACCAACCGCCCGTGCGTCCGCAAACACCTCGACGACCGCGTCTTCGTCACCCAGCAGGCCAAGTGGGCGGCCATCGTCGAGGAGATCAAGCGCCTCCACGCCACGGGTCGGCCCGTGCTGGTCGGCACGCGGAGCGTCCAGGCCAGCGAGCACCTCAGCCGGCTGCTGGAGGCCGGGCAATTCGAGCACCAGGTCCTCAACGCCGTCCGCCACGCCGAGGAGGCCCAGATCGTCGCCGGCGCAGGCCAGCCCGGACGAATCACCGTCGCGACGAACATGGCCGGACGAGGCACGGACATCAAGCTGGGTCGCGGTGTGGCCGATCTCGGCGGCCTGGCTGTCATCGGCACCGAACGCCACGAGTCCGGGCGGATCGACCGCCAGCTTTATGGCCGGGCCGCAAGGCAGGGCGACCCCGGCACGGCACAGGCGATCGTGAGCGTCCAAGACGAGTTGGTCCCCCGCTACAGCCCCCACTCGGCCGGGGCGATTCGCAGACGATACGGCAAGACCGACCGCGAGGTGTCGTCGCGCCTGCTCAGGCGGATATTCGACTCCGCCCAGGCCAAGGCAGAGCGACTGGCGCTGCGACAGCGAAAAGGCGTCCTCCACACCGACGACTGGCTGGATGAATACCTCGGCTTCGCCGGCAGCGAAAGCTGAAAGAAGAAGAAGAAGCTATAGGTCCTATGGGTCCTATAGGACCTATGGAACTTATATAACTGATGGCCCTCTCTGTACGTCCCATGGGTCCTATATGTCCCATAAGACCTATTCCCCTGCTCGCCCCCGCCACTATCGTTCCGTCGCGAAGAGGTCTTCGTAGGTCTCTCGCGGGCGGATGATGCTCCACTTGTCGCCCTCGACCAGCACCTCAGGCGCGCGCGGGCGGGAGTTGTACTGGCTGCTCATGGTGAAGCCGTACGCCCCGGCGGAGAACACCGCCAGCAGGTCGCCGCGCCCCATCACCGGCAGCGTGCGGTCCTTGGCCAGGAAGTCCGTCGATTCGCAGACTCCGCCCACGTCGACGACCCGAACTGGCCCATGCGCGACACGAAAAAAGCCAAGCCGTCCAAATAGCGGCCCTCGCAACGCCAAGCCCCGCCCATCTGCCGAAGCGATCAGTCAACCGGGCCGGGGCGCACGATGCGCGGGGCCGTGCGAATCTTGGGCGGAATGGCCAGCCACTCCATGCCCTGGAAGACAGGGTCGGCGATCTGGCGGACCTCCTCGTCGCCGCGGTACGGGCACATGGCGTCCACCCAGGCGATGAGCTTGCGCCGGCTGATTTCGTCCACCTTCACGCCGTGGTGATTGCCGCTGGAGACTCGCTCGATCAGCGGGCTGCGGTAGGACAGTTTGGTCATAGGCTTGGTAGTCTGGTAAGCGACGGGATCACGCGTGTCGAAGCCCTCGACCATGATCATGTCCGCAATGCCGAATCCCGGCGGCGGGTTCTTGGGCAATACGTACGGACTGCCCCAAGTTGGTCGACCAGTGAACAGCCAGTACGTTTCATCAAAGCCCAGGAAACCAGGCCGCGGCGTGAAGTCAACCTTCGAGCGGCCCTTGCCGTCACCCTCGTGGCACTTTGCGCAGTAGCGGTCCAGAACAGGCCGGACGTACCGGGCGTAACTGACCGTGTCCTGCCCCCACGGCGGAGGCGTTATGTCGCTTGGCGTCTGGCGAATGGCAGAGTACAAGCCGTCGTTTTCCGGTGTGGTGCTGTGCAGTTCGTGGCAGCCCAGGCAGCCGCGGACCTCGCCGGGCATCACGTTGGCGAAGCTTCGCATGGTTTGCAGGGCGCGATACTTCTCGTCCAGCAGTTGGAAGTGCAGCGACGTGCCCGACGGGGCGTTGAAGGCCACCGAGCCGTCAGGCCGGATCGGCACGGTGCCCAGCACGCGCTTGACGCCCTCGGACTGCACGCCCGAGACGACCGGACCGGTCGAGAGGTATGGCCGCTTGTACCAATATGTGTACGTCTTGGGCTCGATGGTCAGAACACGCAGGAAGCGGGCCTTCCCCGCCAGTTCCGGCGGAGCGCCAAGGTAGACGTTGGGGCTGTAGATAACGCCGCCCTTTGGCTTAAGACGCTCGGCGACAGTGGGCCAGGCGACCTTGTCCGGCAGCACGGGCGGGCGGGGGCATGCCTGAAGCGGCATGGCGTGGAATATGTTGTTTACGCCTTCGTAGATCAACTCACGGTTGCCGTCGACGTCCATAAGGTACAGCACGAACTTGCCGCCCCGGTTGGCAGAGACGAGGAAGTCCTTCTCGCTGAGCGGATACGGGGAGTAGTAGGCCGCGTAATGGCCCGAAGGGTGATAGTTGGGCGACTCGACCGGGTCCACAGGGCCGTTGCCGCATTCAGGCCAGGGCGTGTCGGCGGTGACCTTCGTCAGCCCATCGGGGAAGTTGAAGCCGCGATCGGGATCAATGATACCCACCGATCCGGTGAACCAGTTGTGATGGGCGCTTCCCGTGAACATCACCCGGTTGCTGCCCGGGATGCCGCGGGCGTCCTTGAGCAGGTCAGGCCAGACGCTCTGGTTGCCCCACAGGACGCTGACCTGCGTTCCGTCGGGGTTGACGGTCCAGAGGCTCATGGCACGCCAGAGCGGCTTGTCGGTGTACTCCCACCGTGTGTAGACCACGCGCCCGTTGGCGAGCACGGACGGCAGATAGTCCGGCTCGTTGTTGGACGAGATGATGTACACGTTTCGCCCGTCGGCGTCGCAGCGCGCCAACGGGTAGGCGTTTGTCGGCGGCATGCAGCGGACGTAGGTGTGCCCGCGAGTGGTCGAGAACATGATGTGCCCGTCGGGCAGCCAGATCGGGTCGAGGTCGTCGTACGGCCCGTCGGTGAGCTGGGTCAGCCTCGTGCCGTCGGCGTTGATGCGGTAAAGATGGAAGGACTTCTCGTTGTGCGGCTTGAAGCAGAACAGCACGCTCTGGCCGTCCCATGAAACATCAGGCCTCCAGAACGAGCCGTGCAGCGGCGCCTGGGGCATGAGCTGCCGCAGCTTGCCCGCCGGCGAGAGGCCTTCCAGCACGAGCAGTCGGCCGCCCGGCACGGCCATGTAGCCAAGCCGGTGGCGGGTCTCGTGGGGCCATTCGCTGCCGGCTGGGAACGGCATGTTGACGAAGAGAATCTTATCGAAATTCACGGCCGGGCTGCGGAAGTGGATGCTTCGCTTTAATTGGCAGACGCGAAAGTAAAGCTCGCGGTCGGGGCCCTTCAGCGCGGCGGCCTGGCGGTCGAGGTCATCGAGCTCAGCCAGTTCGCGCGTGAAGTCCAGCGGCGCCGAGGCCGACTCGGCCTGGATCCTCGCGGCCAGCTTTCGGGCCCAGCGGATCTCATCGGCGATTCGCCGCGGCGAGGGGTTGCCACCCGCCTGGTAGAGCCAGTCCGCCTGCTGGGCACGGAGGGCCTCGTCGGCGGTCAGGTCGCGAGTCTCGGGTGTCGCCGGAGTCACGTAGGGCGCAACCGCCTCGCGAGCCGATGGACGGAGTTCGATCAGCGGCCCCGCCTCCAAGACAATGTCGATCCATTCCGGGCTGTGCCTCGCCGCCTCACCGGCCGCGACGAGCCGGCGATAACGCTGCTCGATCGGATCGAGCTTCTTCCAATGGGCGAGTTGCTCGGGCATCTGCCGCGCCCACTGGTTTTCGGTCAGCGGGCGGTACTCCAAGAGCAGGTCGATCGCCCGCCCCGCCACCTTGGCGCCGAGGTCCGGCTGCGGGCTGGTCAGGTAGGTTGAAACGGTGGTGCCCGAGAACGCGGCGAAGTCGCGGCACCGGTCGGCAAAGTCCGCCTGGAGCCTGCGTGCAATCGCCTGGCTGAGCGACGGCGCCGCGGGCTTGTCGCTCAATGCCTTCCTCAGGGCCGCCAGGGTTTCGGCAAACGTCTTGCCGGAAGGGTAAACTCCCTTGAGTTGCTCCTCGTGGGCCGCGTAGTACTTGCGGAGCGACTCCAGCCCCGCGCGGTGCAAGACCGCGACTTCCTCGGCCGAGAGCGCCTCGCGGCAAATCCGCAAGTCGTCCATGAAGCCGTGGAAACACTCCGCGCCGTTGTTGGAGCCGATGCAACCTGCCGCGTCGCCGCCGGCGGAGATGTCGCCCTCGCGAGCCAGCGAGCCGATCTCCCGGCCATCGAGGTATACCCGCATCGCCTTGCCGTCGAACGTGGCCGCACAGTGGTGCCATGCGCCGTCGAGCAACTGCTTGGGATTGATGCGGGCGTCGCACTCGATGTAACCGCCGACGTTGAGCCCCAGCGACAGTATCCCGCCGTTTCCCTGGAACGAGAAGAGCACGCGCTTCTTGCCGTCCTCCTTGCGGAATATCTCGTTGTACTCCTGGAAGCTCGTGGGCATCACCCACGCGCTCAGGCTTACGCGGCGCAGCTTGTCGAAGTCCGCCAGGCCGGTCGTGCCAAACTGGTGCTCGCCGGCGAAGCTCATCGCCTTGCCATGTACGCCACCGATAATCCCGCAGTTGAGCCCGGTTTCCAACACCGCGTCGTTGTGGGCCGGGCAGGCATCCTTGCCGACCGCTCCGCCATCGTCGAACGTCCAGTGGGCGATAAGGCGATTGTCGGCGTCTGCCGGCCCGGCGGGATTGTCCGCCGCGATTGCAACGCCGGACAAAGTCGCCAGAGCTACAATCGTGATTGCTGCACGCTTCATGGCTGTCTCCCTTGCTTTGCCGCCGGCCGCCTTCGCGGCACGACGCGCCAATCGCCGGCTTCAAGAACTGACTACGGCCTTTCCGTGGCGAAGAGGTCTTCGTAGGTCTCTCGCGGGCGGACGATGCGCCACTTGTCGCCCTCGACCAGCACCTCAGGCGCGCGCGGGCGGGAGTTGTACTGGCTGCTCATGGTGAAGCCGTACGCCCCGGCGGAGAACACCGCCAGCAGGTCGCCGCGCCCCATCACCGGCAGCGTGCGGTCCTTGGCCAGGAAGTCCGTCGATTCGCAGACTCCGCCGACGACGTCCACCTTCTGCCCGCCGGGGGCGGCCAAGTCGATCCGCCGCTGCGGCCCGGCCGGCGCGTCGGGGTCGGCGCCGGAGAGCCGCGCCGGCCAGACGAAGTGCTCCGAACCATACATCGCCGGGCGCACGAGGTCCGTCATCGCCGCGTCGACGATCAGGAAGTTCTTCGCCCCGCCCTTCTTGACATACAGCACCCGCGTCAGCAGCAGCCCGGCGTTGGCGGCGATCTGCCGGCCTGGCTCGAGGATCACCTCCAGCCCGCGCCCCTTCAGCAGCGGGACGATCTGGGCGGCGTAGTCGCTGGCCAGCGGCGAGGCCCCGGCCACGTAGTCGGCCGCGAAACCCCCGCCGATATCCAGCGTGCGGACCGTGAAGCCCTCGCCAGCAAGGCGGTCTATCAGGGCCAGCGTCTTGGTGATGGCCTCCACGTACGGCTCGGCCGAGTATATCGGCGAGCCGATGTGCAGGTGGATGGCGTCGAGCCTCGCGCGGGCGTCTCGCCCGTAAATGCGGAAGAACGCCGCCGCCCGCTCGATGTCCACGCCGAACTTGGTTTCCTTCTTGCCGGTGGCGGTGTAGGTGTGCGTCTGGGGGTCGTAGACGTCCGGATTGAGCCGCAAGGCGCAGCGGACCTGCTTGCCGGCTTGGGCGGCCAGGCGGGAGATGTTCTCGAACTCCGCCTCGCTCTCGATGTTGAGCAGTCCGATGCCTGCCTCGATAGCCTCGATGATCTCCCTGTCGGTCTTGCCGACGCCGGCGTAGACGATTCTTCCGCAGTCGGCCCCGACGGCCCGCGCCCGCGCCAGTTCGCCGCCGCTTACGACGTCGAAGCCGCTGCCGGCCTCGGCAAGCAGCTTGAGGATGTGCAGGTTCGCCAGCGACTTTATCGAGAAGCAGATCGTCGGCGAAAGCTCCGCGAACGATTCAGCCAGGCGGCGGTAATGGCCCAGCAGCGTGGCGGAAGAATAGATGTACGCCGGCGTGCCGGCGCCGGCGGCGATGTCGGCGATGGGCACATCCTCACAAAACAACTCACCCATGCGGTAATTGAAAAAGTCCATGATCGTCGATCATCCTATTTTGCGTGTCGGGCAAGGCAGTCCGAGCTTGGCAGATTATCGGCCTCCAGCCGGGATTACAAGCCGTCAAGGCATCATGCCCACCTACCTGCCCTCGGATATGCCCTTACGGGCACACTACAAACGTCCGCGGGCAAGGAAGTCCGCGACGGCCTCGCGAGCGCGGGCCGTCAGCAACTCGCCGGCGCGGGCCATCGCCTCGACCGGCCCGATATCGCCGGCCACCAGCGGGCGGACGTCGATGAACAGCCCGCCGCAATCCATGCCGCTGGCGGCCTGGCCGGGAATGCACACCACCGGCACGCGCGCCGCGGCGGCGAGATTGGCGACTCCCACAGCCGTCTTGCCGGAGAGGCTTTGGCGGTCGAATCGCCCCTCGCCCGTGATACACAGGTCGGCTTCCGCAAGGCGTCTGGCCAGGCCGACGGCGCCGGCGACGATCTCGACGCCGCGCTGGAGCCTTCCGCCCGCGAACGCGACAAGGCCGGCGCCCAGGCCCCCCGCCGCCCCCGCGCCGGGCAGTTGCTCGACGTCCATGCCAAGGTCGCGCCGAATCACCTCAGCCAGGTTTGCCAGCCCCTCCTCCAACAGGGCGACCGTCGCTGGCGAGGCGCCTTTTTGCGGCCCGTACACGCCCGCGGCGCCATCGGGGCCGGTCAGCGGGTTGGTCACGTCGCACGCCACGCGGATGCGGACGGCGCCGACCCGCGCGTCGCGCCCTGACATATCGACGTGGCGAATGTTCACCAGGCTGCCGCCGCCCAGCCCCGGCAAGCAGCACTGGCCCGCGGCGTCGATGAACCGCACGCCAAGCGCCTGGGCGCAGCCGCAGCCGCCGTCGACGGTGGCCGAGCCGCCAATGCCGATCAGCACCTCCTCCGCGCCGGCATTTAGCGCGGCCAGGATCAACTCGCCGGTTCCGTACGTCGTGGCCAGCATGGGATTCCGCCGCGCCGGTTCGACAAGTGCCAGCCCCGAAGCCGATGCCATCTCGATCACCGCCGTCAGAGCGGCCGGCGAACTGCCTGACGTGCCAAGCAGGCCAAAGCTTGCCTGGACCACCTCGCCCATCGGGGCGGTGACGGCGGCAGATCGGACCTGGCCGCCCGTGGCTGCCACCATCGCCCGGACGGTGCCCTCGCCGCCATCGGCCATCGGGCACAGGTCGATCACAGCCAGGCCGGCCGCCGCGCGAACTCCCGCGGCCAGGGCCTCAGCCACGTCGTTGGCCGAGAGGCACTCCTTGAAAGAATCCGGCGCGATGACAACCTTCATGGGACGGGCCTTTCGATTTTCTGGCGGTACTTCAGTCGCGTCCCGCAAGAGCCGACGTCAGTCTAACGGGCTGGCACCGGCAGGCCTCTGGGTGCAGCGGAGTTTCCCTCTGGCCCATCCGGTCGCCAGCCCTTGTTTTTATCTATCGTCGGCAGGGCGCAAACAAAAGGGCGAGCCCAGGTGGAGGGAGGCCTAGGCATCGCCCGGTTTACTACACTCCTGGCGCAGGTGGAGGGAGACCTGCACCGTCGGGGTGCAGCGGAACTGAATACTATATCGGGTGCGGCGCAATTTCACCGTTAATTTTTCGCTGGTGGCCTTACTTCTCGGAAAATTGAAAAATCGGGGACAGATACGAATGGCCCATAGATAAGCCTTTGATCTAAGCCCGAAGGGCTTTAACAGCCTAGCCCTGGGCAAAGCGAAGCGCCGCCCCGGGTTGCAGACGCATATTACAATCCAAGCCCTGAAAGGGCGTAATAGCCTTTTTTACAAGAGCTTGTGTCGTCCCGATGCACATCGGGACTCCTTTCAAAAAAAACACCCACCACCCAGGGCGTTGCCCTGGGCTAGGCTGTGTGAGCCCCTTGGGCTCATGGAATCGAGACGCAATGCCTTATCTACGGGCCATTGGTATCTGTCTCCGAAATCCCTGCCCCTTCAACCGAATTGTCGGCACTCATCTCGCCGCAGTTTGTTCACCAAGTCGAGCCACTGCCGCGCGACGACAGCCAAGTCGTACTTCTCATGACCGGCCCTGAACGCGTTTTGCCGCTTTTGCAACACCTTCGCGGGTTCGGTCCGGATTTCGCGCAGAATCTCCGCCAGGGCAGAGGCATCGCCCGGCGATACTACCCAACCGCACTCATGCTCGCGCACCAGGTCCGCCAAGTCCGAATCGTCCGCACATATGGCCAAGATCGCCTGGCCGGCCACCAGGGCACTGTAGGTCTTGCTCGGCATCAACACACGCTCTGCGCCCTTGGACATCGTGACCAGGGCGATGTCCGCATCGCACATTTGCTTTTCCCACGCGTTGCCGCTGAGATTCGCGCCAAAGACCAATTCCCAAGCCGCATCGCCAGAATCCGCCCCAGCCAAGGCCCGAAACTTCTTGAATCCGGCGCCATTGCCGTGAATCGCAACCCGCAGCCGTCGGCCGTGCGCCATAGCGCCGACTTGGGAATCCTCTTTGGCACGGAGAAGTTGTAGGGCGTCGTAGATCGTCCTGTAGTCGTGCAGTCTCCCCATATTGCCGCAATACAGAAGCGTCACCGATGTCTGATCGGTCGCCCGAACAGGCATACAGTCTCGAAAAGGCGCACCATCGGCGCCCACCGGAATGACCACGGCACACCGCGCCGGACCATACTTCCTCTCCGTATGTTCCCGTAGTCGCTCGCCCAAAAACACCGTGGCATCGCAACGCCGAAGAGCCCCGGCGGTGATCCTGCCGAGAAGCCGGGCACCCCACGATCCTGGCTTCAACACCCCCGCGAACTCCATCGCATCCGGGTAGAGATCGTACAGCAGGTTCACTACTCGCGTATCGCGACTGTGGCAGGAGAGCGCCGCCAGATAGGGCATAAAAAACGGATTTGATGTTACGACACGCATGTCGGGACACCGCCGCCCGGCGAACTTGGCCAGAAACAGCGCCGGATATACTGCATACATCAACCCCCGCAAACGCCATCGCCCAAGCCACGAATCCGTGTCCCAATACTCTTCCACGGTGAGTAAACTATACTTCGTCGTACGGCATCCCAGGCCGTTCACCTCATCCGCCAGTCTTTCGAAAATGGGCGACCCGCCTATCGACGAGCAAAACTTCACCTCGCGTATCATGGAATCTTGTACTCCTGCTCCGAATACTGCGCACCTATTGGCCGGGTCGGAAACGGACACAACACCGCCACGTGTGCGCCATCTTGGCCGGATACACCACCGGATCCCGGCCTATCTGGGCCGACACGACAGGCTCGGACGGATACGCCGAATTGGCTATCGCTACTTTAAGCCGAGGTTATTCACGAACCTTATGCTGAATGCCGGCATGATAGGGCCGCGGGGCAGGGGCGTCAATAGGCATGGAAGGCTGAAACAGGGCAAACGCGGCTAACTTGGCCCGTTCACGGAAGATAGCAGAGAACCTGAAAACAAGCACTTTTCGCCAGACCGCAGGCATGGAAACTTTCCAGTCGGCAGGCTGAAATGGTTTTGGTTGTTTTGGATTCTGGCGGGGCTGTCGGGTAATATGAGCCCGTCGGCCACCGGCGGCATTCGGCTGCAGAGCCCGGCCCCAAACGCCGATGAACGTGGAGTGCTCGCCCTTGGGGCGGTCCTGTCGGTCGAGGCAGTTCCCCGTGAGGGAGCGAGTCGCCGCTTGATGCTGAACCAAGGCAGGGCCACGAATGAAGGACGGTCCCGCGGACGATCCAGGAAAGGGCGTCGATGTTGGTTATACACGCTATTAGACGGCTGATTACACGTGCCTTTGACCTGCCATTGCTGAGGCTGCTCCGTCCGGCTGTCTCACGGGCCAAGACAAGGGTGATGGCGCATCTGATCATGCGGCAATGGCGCGATACGGATGACCCCGAAGTCAAGGAAGTGCTGGACTTCGTCAGGGCTCGTCCTGACATTAACCTTCCGATGTGCACAAGACCCCCTTACGCGTTCGTAGACGAATATGATGCTGACGCCATCAAAGTGTTATGGGAATCGGGGCAATCCTTGCCTTGCGTGATGGTGGACGGTCACAAGGTCTACTTCCCCAAGGGATTTGCTGAACCCAGGATCAAACGGATAGTGACCACGGCGCTGGTTGAGCAAGACTCGCGATGTCCACATGCGTACCTGGATTCAGGTTTTGACATTGATGAAGGGGACACCGCCGTCTTTGCCGGAGCCTCTGATGGCATATTCTGTCTAAGCAGGATTTGTAAACTCCGCAAGGCGTACCTGTTTGAGCCCGATCCCCGATGGCACGAGTCTCTGAAACTTACCTTCTCGCAGTTTGCCGACAAGGTTATTGTGATGCCCTACTTTCTCGGCAACACCAGTGGTGGCACTTGGGTGACGCTGGACGATTTTGCCCAGCAGATCGCTGAGCCAATTCATTTCCTGCAAGCTGACGTCGAAGGCGACGAGATAGCCGTTTTGGAGGGAGCCAAGCGGACCCTCAGCCGAGCCACGAAGATGCGGGTGTCCATATGCAGTTACCACAGGCCTTCGCATCCTGCTGAGATACGTCAGATCTTAGAGAACAACGGATTCGCAGTTTCATATTCACACGGTTACTTCATCCAAACGTACGATCCCCCATACCTCCAGCGAGCCGTCGTGAGGGGTTGCAAAAGCTGCTGAAGCCCCCCGACACAGTGGCGTCAATGAATGATCAGAGCGATGAGACAGTGACGCCGCCGGCGGGCAAAGGCATTCGCGCCCTTATCGAACGTCTTCTGGCACGCCATGCGCCGTCCGGAAGCTTGCGAGCAACAATGGCTTCGGGCATGTTCTGGGCGCTGTTGGGATCGGTCATCTCGCGAGGCAGCATCATGCTGGCCGGCGTCCTCGTTGCCAGGTGTCTGGGCAAAGCCGGCTATGGCAAATGGGGTCTGCTGCTCAGTGCTGGGGCCATCTTTGCCGCCTTCGCTGGGTTTGGGCTGGGCTCAGCCGCCACCAATAACATCGCGGCGTTGAAAGTCCTCGACAGAAAGAAAGCAGCCAGGATACTTTCACTGGTCCTGATCCTGGGCGTGGGAATGATCGTGCTGATGAGCGTGGCGATGGTCTTGTGTTCCGATTGGATGGCCCGGTATCTCTACGAGAAGCCTGAGTTGTCCAACCCCCTGAAGATATCTGTTGCCATACTGGCCACATCAATCTTCGGCCAGATGCTTCAGAGCATCCTGGCGGGATTTCAGGACTTCAGGGGTATTGCCGTGAGCACCGTTGCTCAAGGCGTGACTTTCTTGGTAGTCGGCACCGTGTTGACGTGGAGCATGGGGCTATGGGGTACCGTTCTAGGGATGGCCGTTGCCTGGGCCGTCGCCTGCGTCGTGTGCTGGCTATACATAATGCGAGAATGCCGCCGCTATGGCATGCATGTAGCCGTGCGCGGGGTATGGAGGGAAAGGGCAATCGTGTGGAAATACTCGATGCCCATTATTCTAACCAGCGCCGTCTCCGGGCCGGCGGGCATGCTCAGCCTGGCGTTGGTCGCACGTTTGCCGTCAGGCTTGGCAGCGCTCGGTGGTTACAACGCCGCCAGCACCTGGGGTGGGGCGGTCCTGTTCGTGCCATCGGCGTTCCGTCGCGTGACGCTGCCCATGCTCGCCAAGCTTAAAGGCGAACGGGATCCACGCCGGTTCATGAAGGCCCTGTGGGGCAACATCGCCGCCAATGTGGGCGTTGCGCTGATCGTGGCTGCGCCGATCATGATCCTGAGTTCATGGATTATGGGGTTCTACGGTGCCGACTTCGTGCGCGATTGGGATATCCTGGTGTTGGTGGCGGCCATGGCCGTGCTGCAGGCGGCAAATGACGTTGTCGGCCAGGTGACGACGTGCATGGAGAAGTTGTGGTGGAATTCCGCCATCTATGTCCTCTGGTCGGTCATCCTGCTGGGCGGGAGTTTCCTCCTGGTCCCGCACCTCGGAGTGCG
>CAZSBS010000010.1:0-34277 GCA_964605095.1 uncultured Planctomycetaceae bacterium
TCGCTGCGAATCCGCGGAGTCGTTCGGCGAAGTTCCGTGTGATCGAATGGGTCAGGTAAGGATGCCTGCCAGGCGGAGGTCATGGAAATGACAAAAGAGAAACCGATAGGACTGATTGTCGGGCTGCTGTTCATCATAGGATTCGGACTGATTCTGAGCATGCTGATGGGCACGGAGGACAAGCTTCCGCCGGCCTCGGCGGCAGCGGAGGAGAACCCCGACGCCTACGCCAGCGCCTATGCCATCGATGATTCAGCGCGCTTCACGCCCGTGCTGGACGGCGCGGACCTCTCAACCGCGGTTGCCGGCGGCAACTCCGTGGTCGAAAGCCGCATGGCGGTGCCAGGCAATGATGATCGCGAGGGACTGATTGTATCGGAGTTGCGGCCCGGTACGTCCCTGCTGGCCGCGGGGATGCAGGGTGTCGGCGCGGCGGCGCCTCCGCGACCCGCCGATCCGGTTGCCGGTGATGTGGGCCACAGGAGGATCTACATCGGCCCCGGCGGCATCAGCAACCAGATGCCCACCGCGGACCAGGCTGGCGGCGCGCTGCTGGCGGGCAGGGGCCAGACGTACGTCGTTCAGGCCGGTGACACGCTGACGCGAATCGCCTGCAAGATTTACGGCCCTGGCAAGGATCGCGAGTACAAGCGTATTTTTGAGGCCAACCGCGGCGTCCTGCGGAGCGAATCGGACCTGTCGATAGGGCAGGAGTTGATGATACCGCCGTTGCCTGCACCGGCATCGGCGTCGGCGCCTTTGGATGGCGCTTCGGGCCGCCTGGCTGCTGCGCCGGCTGACCGGGCCGGGCAGGGCAGGTACGTCACGACTACAGTGGACGATCTGTCAAGAACGCTGGCGAACATGGGCCGCAGGGCGGCGCCGGCGGCGGGGCGGTCGTACGTTGTCCAGCGCGGCGACAGCCTGACTAGCGTCGCGCGTCGGCTGATGAAGGACGACAGTCCCGCGGCCGTCAGAAAACTTTACGAGGCGAACCGCGGCGTTCTGGCCTCGCCCAACCGGTTGAAGATAGGCGTTGAGTTGAAGCTGCCGTAGCCATTGCGGATTGCATGCCACGGCGGAGCTTTCAGCGGAGCCGGGTGGATTGCGGATTTGAGATTTGGCATTCGGGATTTGAGATTTGGGATTTGGCATTTGAGATTTGGCATTTGAGATTTGAGATTTGAGATTTGGCATTTGAGATTTGGCATTTGAGATTTGGCATTTGGCATTTGGCATTTGAGATTTGGGATTTGAGATTTGAGATTTGGCATTTGGGATTCGTCTGGTAGGAAAGTGAGCAGATGAGGATTTCGCTGGTCATAGCGGCTCTTGCGGCCATTGCGGTCGGTATGGTCCACATCCGCCGCGGCGAGACCCGGACCAACTACCAGATTCAGCAGCTTCAGGTGAACCAGATATACCTTCGCCGCAAACTTTACGATCAGCAGGCGGACCTTGGCCGGCTTATCGCGCCGAAGCAGGTCCGCGAGCGGATGGGAAAGCTGGACGTCCGGTTGACCAGTCGGGTGATTGCCCCGCCGGCGGTGGCCCGCAGCCTGTCGGCCGAGACGCCCGACGGCAGACATCAGTGATTCCTCCGGGCGCCCGCCCGCTCCGTGTGCGAGTTGCCTTCTTAGGAAGACAACTCGCACACGGAGCGGGAGAGAGTGGAAAGGAGAAAGTAGAAGAAGCGGCTGGCGCGTCGACGGGTGGACCGTCCCGAACGGGTACGTAAGCCTCTCCCGCGGTCTACTTACTACTTTCTACTATCTCAATAGCGGGAACATCGGATCTGACATTATTAGATGACGGCAGGCTGGCGATGACGGAAGCACCCAAGGGAACATGGCGATACAACGTGTTGTTCGGCGTGCTGGTGCTCGCCGCGGTCGGTCTGTGCGTTCGCATGACACTGCTCATCCGCACGGGCGAGCAGGACGCTATCGCCCGCGCCCTGCACCAGCAGCGGATGGTGGTCCCTCTGCCGGGCAGGCCCGGAATGATCTTCGCCGAGACGCGAGGGAGCTACGTCCCTCTGGCCGCCAGCCACCAAGAGCCCAGTTGCTACCTCGACCCGTTTATACTCCGCGACCAGGAGATCGCCGACGTGAGCATCGCTCTGGGCGGCGCGCTTGGCCTCGACCCGGTCAGCCTACAGGACCAGATATTCCGCAGGCGGACCATGCGGTTCATGTGGGTGCGGCGGCGCATCGAGCCTGCCGCGGCTGAGAAGGTAAAGCAAATCGCCAAGAAGCTGGATAACTCCGCCATCGGCATCACCTACGAGTGGCAGCGGGAGTACCCGAACCACACGCTGGCCGGCGCGCTGGTCGGCTTCCGGCTGCGTGACGGCAGCGGCGGCGGTGGACTGGAACTTGCGTTGGACAAGCGTCTCTCAGCCGTGGACGGCAAGCGGGTGATGCTCGCCGACGCCAGGCGCCGGCCGATCTGGCCGCTGGCGGCCGAGAGCCGCCTGCCGACCGACGGCAGCAACGTCTTCCTGACGCTCGATACGCTCATTCAGGAGTCCCTGGACACGGCGGTGAACGAAGCGGCCGAAAAGTACGGCGCCAAGTGGGTAACCGGCGTGGTCATGGACCCGCAGACGGGCGATGTGCTGGCTATGTCGTCCACGCCGGGGTTCGACCCGTCGCAGTTCTCCCAGACCTCGGCCGATAACCGCACCAACCGGGCGGTCTGCCTGCCTTACGAGCCCGGCAGCGCGCTGAAGCCGGTTTTCGCCGCCGCGGCCGTGGACGCCGGGGTGGTGACCTTCCGGACGGTTATCTTCTGCGAGAACGGCATATATCACGCGATCAAGGGCGGGACGATCAGCGACCACGGCAGCCATTACGGCGACCTTACGGTCGAGGATATCGTGGTCCACTCCAGCAACATTGGCATGGCGAAGGTCGGCGAGAAGCTGGGCAACGCCAGGCAATTCGAGATCGCCAAGCGCTTCGGATTCGACGCCACAACGGGCATCGAGCTTCCCGGCGAGAGCGCGGGCATCCTCCGCCCGCTGAACCGTTGGGACGGCTACAGCCTGCGGCGCGTGCCGTTCGGGCAGGAGATTTCCGTCACGGCGATCCAGCTTGCCAATGCGTTCTGCGCCCTGTCCAACGGCGGGGTGCTGATGAAGCCGCGTCTTGTAAGCCACATCGTCCGCCCGGACGGCGAGGTGGTCTGGCGATCCGAGCCGCAGGCGATCCGCCGGGTTCTCAAGCCCTCGACTGCCACGCAGATCCTTGGTGTGCTGGAGCAGGTCGTCGAGCGTGGCACGGGCAAGGCGTGCAAGCTGAGCAGGTGGACGAGCTTCGGCAAGACGGGCACGGCCCAGATCGCCGGGCGCGGCGGATATGTTGACGGGGCGTTCGTCGGCACGTTCATTGGCGGCGCGCCGGTGAGCAACCCGCGTGTGGTCTGCCTTATCAGCGTGTACTGGCCGGACAGGAGCAAAGGCCACTACGGCGCGACTGTGGCGGCCCCGTACGTCAAGAAGGTGCTGGAGTTCTCTCTGACGCACCTTGACGTGGCGCCGGACAAGGAACAACTCCCCGGCCCGCGCACGACGCGGATCGTCTCGGCGGCGGCGGCGGGTCACGATTGAAGTGCAACGAGTTCCCAGCGTTGGCCCGGGCTCTCGCCGCACTCGTGGTGCGGCGATCCCGGCCGGCGATTATAACCCCGCCCCGGTGGCGGTGAGACTCCACGCCCGCAAGTCCGCGGGTTGGCAAAACATGGCCATGCGTTTCTCGAATCTGTTGGCTGAGGCTCGCCTGGATGACGTTAAGTCCCAAGGCGAAGCCGAGGTGACTGACGTCGTGGCCGATTCTCGCCGCTGTCGGGCGGGTTCATGCTTCGTGGCCGTGCGGGGCAACGCAGCCGACGGCCATGGGTTTATAGAGGCCGCGGTGGCAGCCGGGGCGGTGGCGGTAGTCTGCGAAGACGCCTCGAACGTCCCGCCGGACGTCGCGACGGCGGTCGTGCCGGACACCCGCCTGGCCGCGGCAAGGCTTGCACAGGCCATCCACGGCTGGCCCGCGCGAAAGCTCGTCTGCGTGGCCGTAACGGGCACCAACGGCAAGAGCACGGTTGCCCACCTGGTCCGCGAGATACTCCGCGAGGCGGGTTTCAGCCCGGCGCTGCTCGGTACGATCACCTACGAGACCGGCAAGCGCACCATGGCGGCCCCCAACACCACGCCGGACCCCGTGATTCTGGCCGAACTGATGGCCGAAATGGTCGCTGACGGCAGGACGCATCTGGTAATGGAGGCATCCAGCCACGCCCTCGACCAGCACCGCACCGACGGGCTGGATTTCCGGGTGGCGATCTTCACCAACCTCACGGGCGACCACTTGGACTATCACGGCACGATGGAAGCCTACGGCCTGGCCAAGCAGAAGCTCTTTTCCAGCCTGCCGAGCGGCGCGACGGCGGTGATCAACCGCGACGACCAGGCCGGGGAGGCCATGGCGTCGGCCTCAGCGGCGCCGGTCTTCTGGTACGGCCTGAGCCCGGCGGCGGACCTGTGGGCGACAATCGACCGCATCGACTCCAGCGGGACGCACTTCACGATCGTCAACGGCCAGCGTCGCCTGGCGGTGCGCACGGCCCTGATAGGCCGGCACAACGTGTACAACTGCCTGGCCGCGGCCGGGGCGTGCTGGCGGGGGCTCGGCCTGGAGTTGGAGACGGTCGTCCGCACGCTCGAAACCGTCCACAACGTGCCCGGGCGGCTTCAGCGGGTCGACGGCGACGCGCCGTTCAGCGTCTTCGTGGACTACGCACACACCGACGACGCGCTGGAGAACGTGCTGGCCGCGCTTCGGCCGGTGACGGCCGGGAAATTGATCGTGGTCTTCGGCTGCGGGGGCGACCGCGACCGGACCAAGCGTCCGCGGATGGCTCGCGTGGCTGAGAAGCACGCCGACCAGGTCATCATCACGTCGGACAACCCGCGGTCAGAGGACCCCGGCGCGATCATAGACGAGATCCGCGCGGGCCTGACTGCCGCCGGGGCCGGCAAGGTCGTCGTCGAGGCCGACCGCGCGGCGGCAATCGCGCGGGCCATTGAGGGCGCCCGGGCCGGCGACGTGGTGCTCATCGCGGGCAAGGGCCATGAGAATTACCAGGTAATCGGCTCGGCCAGGATTCACTTCGACGATGTGGAAGTGGCCGCGGAGGCGATCCGCCGACGGGGCTCAGGCGTATGAGGGCCATGACGTTAGACGAGGTTCGCGAGGCCGTCCACGGGCGCTGGCTTGCCCGAGGCGGCGTGCAGACGGTACAAGGCGTCACGACCGACACGCGATCGGCCGGGGCGGGGCAGTTGTTCTTCGCCCTTGCCGGCCAGCGGACGGACGGGCACGAGTACCTCGCCCAGGCGGCCCAGGCGGGCTGTGCGGCAGCCATCGTCGCCGCCGGCGCCGACATCCCGGCCGAGACGCTGGCGGCTTTCGCCGGGGGCGTCATGGCCGTGGCGGATACGACGGTTGCCCTCGGCTACCTTGCGGGGCGGCACCGCAAGTTGTTGTCGGCCCCGGCCGTGATCGGCGTGACGGGCTCCAACGGCAAGACGACCGTCAAGCGGATGATCCATCACATCCTCTCGAGGCGTCTGCGGGGCACTTGCAGCCCCAAGAGCTTCAACAACAACATCGGCCTGCCGCTGACGCTGCTGGGGGTATCACCGGGCGACGACTACGTCATCTGCGAGATCGGCACCAGCGCCCCGGGCGAGATCGCGGCCCTGTCGAAGATAGCGCGGCCGAACCTTGCCGTCATCACGTCGGTCGGCCCAGCGCACCTGGAGCGGTTGGGCAGCGTCGATCGCGTGGCGGTCGAGAAGGCGTCCATTCTGGGATCGCTCACGGACGACGGCCTGGGCGTGATCTGGGCTGACAGCCCGCAATTGGCCAAGGCGGTTCGGTACTACAAGTGCAGGCTGATCCGCTTCGGCGAGTCGTCGGAGGCGGACCTTCGCCTGACGGGTTTGGCGCCCATGGGCAGGTGCCAGCGGTTCCAACTGAATGGCAGGCTGTGGGTGGACTTGCCCATGCCGGGCCGGCACAACGCGATGAACGCCCTGGCTGCCATAGCCGCTGCCCAGCGGTTCGGGGTGGACCAGGTCGACTCTGCCGCGGCCCTGGCGGATTTCGGCGGCTCGGCCATGAGGCTGGAGTGGATCGAGGTCGGCTCGGGGGCTCTGATCAACGACGCCTACAACGCCAACCCGGCGAGCATGGCCGCGGCGGTGGACGTTTTGGCCGGATGCGGTCACGGTCGGAAAGTTTTCGTCGTCGGCGACATGAGAGAGCTTGGCGAGCAGGCCCGTGAGTTGCACCTGGAGGTCGGGCGCGCAGCTGGGCGGGGCGGCGTCGATTTGGTCATTGCCGTCGGCCCGCTGGGTCGATATATCGCGGAGGGAGCATCTGAGCTTGGCACGGCGACGGCTGAGTTCGAGACCGTCCAGGCGGCGGCCAAGGCCGCGGCGGGCCTGGTTCGCCCCGGCGACCGGGTGCTGGTTAAAGGATCGCGGACAATGGGCATGGAAGACCTGATCCCCACGATCCGCGCCGCGCTGGAAGCCCCGTGCGTCGCGGGCGAGCCCGATGGACCGAAAGGGCCCGAGCGTTGATCTACCTTTTTTATACATCGCTGATACTTCGCATGACGGGAGCTGCCGTGGTCAGCTTCCTGATAGTGCTGTTGCTGGGCCCCAAGATGATTCGTATGCTGGTCCGCAAGAAGATCGGCGAGCGCCCGGAGTTCGAGCACGCCGACCTCAACCAGCTCACCCGCCACAAGACCAACACGCCCACCATGGGGGGAATCCTGATCGTCATCAGCGTGTTCGTATCGGTATTGCTCTTCGGCAACACTGGCAACATGTATGTCCGCATGTCGCTGTTCGGGCTGATATGGCTGGGGTGCCTGGGCGGTATCGACGACTGGACTAAGCTTCGCGACTCGGCCCACAAGACATCTCCCGGCGGGCGTGATGGCCTGAAGATGTGGCAGAAGCTCGTCTTCCAGGTTGGCCTGGCTGTAATGCTGGCGATATCCACCTACCACTACGGGCGGGCTAGCACCATTGACGCGATGGGGGTGGCTTTGAACCCCGCGCATAGCCTCTATCTGCCGTTTGCCATCAGCCCCATCCCGCTGTCCATCTTCGCCTACACCATCGTCACGGTGCTGACGATGGTCGGCTCGTCAAACGCCGTCAACCTCACCGACGGAATGGACGGCCTGGCTGCCGGATGCATGGTGATAGTCTCGGTCGTGTTTGTGATCATCTCACAGATCGTCGGCGTGCGGGCGTGGTCGAACTTCTTCCACTTGCCGCTGGTGGTCGGCGCGGAGGAGATGACCATTGTCTGTGCGGCCGTGGCGGGCTCGTGCGTGGGCTTCCTGTGGTACAACGCCCACCCCGCCCAGGTGTTCATGGGCGACACCGGCTCGCTGCCGCTGGGCGGGCTGCTGGGCTACATCGCCGTGGTGACGCGCCAGGAATCCCTGCTCGTCATCGCCGGAGGCGTATTCGTGATGGAGGCCGTAAGCGTGCTGCTCCAGGTGAGCTACTTCAAGCTCACCAAGCCCAAGCCCGGCATGCAGGGCAAACGCCTGTTCCGCTGCGCGCCGCTGCACCATCACTTCCATCTCGGTGGATGGGCCGAGAGCAAGGTCGTCGTGCGGTTCTGGCTGCTGGGAATTATCTTTGCAGCCCTGGCACTGGCTACGTTAAAACTGCGGTAAGGAAACAACGGATTCATCGCAGAGAACGCAGAGGAGAAGGAAAGAAAAATAGAAGAAGTAAAAGAAGAAGCTGGATGGGGATTACATGGATTATGAGATTGCATGGATAGAGAGGATACGAAACAGGACGCTTTATCCATGCTGTTTTATCCATGTAATCCTTTAATCCATGTAATCCCCCTCTAATGCTTCTTCTTTTTCTTCTTCTTCGCCTGGCCAAGGAAGGCACATGGACATAACGGACAACTCGGACTCAACCAGACTTCTGCGGATGACCTGGCGGGAGAACCCCACTGGTCTGGGGCTCCAACTCGTGGCGATGTCGCTGTTGGCGCTGGGCGTCGTGATCGTCCACAGCGCCGTTGCCAATGTGGCCGAGCCCGGCGCGTGGTATTCCCGGCGCGACTATCGCCATACCGCTTTCGCCATCGCCGCCACGCTTGTCCTGCTGACCGCCTGGCGGGTCAACTACCGCGTCCTGGTCGGCAAGGGGAACTTCCCAGCCCTACTGGGCGTCTGCTTGCTGATAGCGATGGGCCTGGGCCTGCTGGTCTACCTGCCATCCGTCGGCTATGAGGTCGGTGGCAAGTTCCGCTGGATCCGAGTGGGCCCGCGAGAGTACGGCATCGGCTTTCAGCCGTCGGAACTCATAGAGATGTCGATGATCGTCTTCCTGGCCGCCTGGCTGAGCCGGCGAGGGGAGAAGATCCGCAGATTCTGGCGGACGTTCGTCCCGACGATGCTCCTTACGCTCGTCTGCGTCGGCCTGGTCATTCGCGAGGACTTCGGCACCGCAATGCTGATCGGCACCAGCGCGGTGGCCGTTATGTTCCTTGCCGGCGTGCCGTTCTATTACCTGCTGTCGCTGGCTGTGCCCGCGGCGGGGGCGTTCTATGTCTTCGTCGTCCGCGACCCGCACCGCTGGGGACGAATCCTGGCCATGATCGACCCGTGGTCCACCACTAACGCCGCAAGCTACCAGGCCGGGCAGAGTCTCCTTACGGTCATGACCGGCGGGTACTTCGGGCGGGGCCTCGGCCAAGGGATGCTCAAGCGCGGCTACCTGCCTGAAGGCGCGACGGACTTCATCTTCTCGGTTTTCTGCGAAGAGTGGGGGCTTGTCGGCGCGATGCTGCTGATCAGTCTGCTGCTGCTGTGGATTTGGCACGCCCGCAAGGCTGCGATCAAGGCCGCGGATCCCTTCGGCCGGATGCTCGCGGGCTCACTGGGCTTCATGATAGCCCTCCAGGCCCTGCTGCACATAGCCGTAGACCTTGTGGCCGCGCCGCCGACGGGCATCGGCTGCCCGTTCATCTCCGCCGGCGGCACGAGACTTCTGACCATGTCCCTGGCGACGGCGCTGATCCTCTCGGTAACTGCCCACCGGAGGGCCGACGACCTGCCCGAGCTTGCATCGAGGCCGGCCGAGGCGGACAACGAGTCGGACGCGGAACTGGGCTCTCAGCGGGCCGGACGAAAGCCTGTCCCGCTGGCGGGATGAGACGGCGGTAAATCCTAATTTCGAATTTCTAAATCCTAAACAAATTCAAATCTCTAAATCCAAATGCTCAAAACCGCCGGTATGGGCGATCTTCGCGGGACATATCAGGTTCGTCGTGGCGGGCCTTGTTTGGAATTTGGTGCTTTGAAATTGTTTAGGAATTCGTGCTTCGGATTTAGAATTTCTCCTTTGGCTGGACGCCGTGAAATATGAGCGCCGTTTCAGATCCCATCTTCATTTTCGCGGGAGGCGGAACCGGCGGGCACGTCTACCCGGGCCTGGCTGTGGCGGGCGAGTTGGTGCGCCTCAGGCCAGGCGCAAGAATCGTCTTTGCCTGCTCCGACCGCCCGATCGACCGGCACATCCTCGAACCGACGCCCCACGCCATAGTCGCCCAGCCGGTCCAGCCTTTGCCTGCAAGCATAGCCGCCGTGGCGAAGTTCATCCGCTGCTATCTGGCGTCGGCTTTGCAGGCCCGGCAGATGCTCTCTGACCTGTGCCCCTCGGCCGTGCTGGGCCTTGGCGGTTTCGCGGCCGCGCCCGTCGTATGCCGGGCCGCCAAATGCGGCGTGCGGACCGCAATGCTCAACCCCGACGCCGTACCCGGCAAGGCCAACCGAATGCTCGCCCGCCGGGCCGACGCCATATTCACCGCCTTCGCCGCGACGGCGGATAAGTTCCCTGCCACGGTGCGGGCGAAAGTCCGCCACGTGGGCTGCCCCGTTAGACGCGCCTTTCTGGAGGCCGACAGGCGGCAGGCCATGGATTACTTCGGCCTTCGCGGCGACCGCAAAACCCTGGTGGTCAACGGCGGCAGCCTCGGCGCGGCCAGCATCAACCAGGCCATCGCTCTGCTGGCCGGCGAACTGGGCGAACTGGGCGAAACGTGGCAGGTGCTGATGATCACGGGCAGGGACAAGACCGGCCCCGCGCTC
Organism: uncultured Planctomycetaceae bacterium; assembly: GCA_964605095.1. Taxonomy (GTDB): domain Bacteria; phylum Planctomycetota; class Phycisphaerae; order SM23-33; family SM23-33; genus JAUWQU01. Next base: position 10,204 of record CAZSBS010000010.1, read on the forward strand.
GAGGCTCGCGGCAGCCTATGCGTCCGCGTGCTGGACTACTGCGAGAGGATGGACCTGGCATGCGCGGCCGCGGACTTGTCCCTCGGCCGGGCCGGGGCAGGCACCGTCGCCGAGCTTAGCGCCACCGCCACCCCGGCCGTGCTCATGCCATACCCCTACCACGCCGATCAGCACCAGCGACTCAACGCCGCCGAACTCTGCCAGGCCGGCGCAGCCATCATCGTCGACGACGCCAAGACTCCCGAAACCAACGCCGCTCGCCTGCGTGAAACCCTGCTGCCGATCCTCCGCGACCCGGCCCGCCTGGACCGAATGCGCCACGCCGCAAAGTCCATCAAGGGCGCCCAGGCGGCCCAGCGAGTGGCACGCTGGCTGCTGGGGAGGGAGGAGGAAGAAGGCTCAATGTATACGCATCCTGAATGACTCTCGCGAGATTCATTCAGGATGCGTATTACATGTAATCTCATAATCCATGTAATCCCCAGTTCGCTTTTTTCATATCTGTTTCTCGTCTTCTCTTTTTCCCTCCGCGATCTCCGCGTTGAAATCGTCTTTATTCACCGCCCGAGCATTTTCAGGACGGCGTTGGCGATGGTCTGTGCGCCGGGGCGGTAGAGTTCGCTCGCCGCGGCGGCCATGCGAGCCAACGCGTCGCGGTCGGCGAGCAGACGGGCGACAATGTCGGCGACCTGGTTGTCGTTGCGGGCGATGACGGCTGCGCCGCGGCGGGCGAAGTATCTGGCGTTGCCGGCCTCCTGGCCAGGCACGGACCTCAGCAGGACCATCGGCGTGCCCTTGGCCAGGCACTCAGCGGTCGAGAGCCCGCCGGCCTTGGTGGCCATCAGGGCGCATGCGGCGACAAGCTCGTGGACACGGTCGGTGAACGGAATGCCGACTATGTCTCGTCCGGCCTCGGGCGTCCGGGCGATCTGTCCGAGAAGGTCCTTGTTGCGTCCAGCCAGCACGGCCACGAAAGCCTCGCTGCGTCGTGCGACGATCTTGCGCGCGATCCGCACGATTGGCCCGCAGGTGAACTCCGCCCCGCCGGCGAGCAGCACGATTGGCCTGTCCGCGGGCAGGTTCCAGTCGGCGAGGATCTTCCGGCGGTCCAGCGTTTCGGTCCACTTTGGGTGGATCGGCATACCGCTGACGGTGATGCGTTCTGGCGCGATTCCCCATTTCCTCAGCCGCTCGACCGGCGGCTCGGCCGGGACGAACCAGTGCTCCACGTTTTCCGACAGCCAGTATCGGTGCATGAGCACGTCGGTCACTACGACGACTTGCCGGCCGGCGTACTGGCCTCGGCGGATCATGTGAGCGATCAGCGGCGGCCCCAGGAAGTGGGTGTTGATGATTATGTCGGGCTTTGTCTGGCGGATGTGTTGTGCGAATCGCCGCAGGAAAAGCCTCTCGTTCAGCAGTCGCATCCGCTCGAAGATGCCTCTCCGGGTGCCCTGCGGGCGGTCATTGAAAAAATAGCCCAGGCCGTAGGTCCGCGGAAACCTGGTGACCATCGTGGCGTAGCCTCCCGCGTAGTAGGCGCGGAAGCACCATGTCGCGAATGTCAGCGCGTCGACGACCTCAATGCCGACGTCGGGCGCGGCCGGCCGGAGCGCCTCGGCGACGGCCTTGGCAGCCTGGTTATGCCCCGCGCCGACCGAGGCGGAGGCAATGAGTATCTTCGGCCCATCCGTGCTGTCGGCCTGAGTTTCCATGGGCGCTACTTGCCGCTGACCGCCGGTTGGAGCCCAGCCAGCATTTCGGCGGCTTTGTGCTGGTAGGGGTTTTCGGGCGCCGCGATGACGATTTGGAAGTATTCCTCGGGGGTTTTGAGTCCCTTGACGAGTCGGTTGATATTCGGCGCCTCGGCCGTGCGCATGGCGAGCTTGCCGAGCTCGAAGTTGGCGACGATGGCGGCGTCGGTCCTCTCGTCCCTGGCCAGGGCTATGAGCATTTCGGCGCGTTCGTAGACGTTGGGCGTCTGAAGCGCGACGGCGAGCTTGATGTTGTCGCCGAGGTTCGTGCCCTCGCGGGCTTTGGCGGGGTCGCTGAGCAATTGGCCAATCCGGTGGGCGTAGTCCGGCAGCTTGGGGTTGATGTCCACGTAGGCGCCGAGCGCCTCGGCGGCGTTGGGGTCGTTCAGCACGCCGTTGCGGCGCATCAGCCAGGCGAGTTGCTCAACGGCCTCGAGGGCGCCTCGGTAGTAGTCTCGGCTTGGCACTTCCGCCGGCTGGAAGAACATTTCCCGCCGGGCACGCTTGTCGATGGCGGCCTGGCCGCTATCGGAACTGACTATGCCCTTGAGCGCCTCGGCGGCGCGGTGGAGGTGCTCATCGGCGATGCGGGCCTGTGTGTTGGGGTCTTGGCCGTGGGCGATCAGCCGCAGCGCCAGCTCGGCCAGTTCCCGCTCGGCCAGGGCGGCCTGGGGGCTTGCTGGGCAGGTCTTGAGCAGTTCTTGCCACGCCTCGGCCGACTCCGGCAGGGCGAAGGTGGGCGAGCACTTTATAAGCCCTCCGGCCAGGGCCACCTCGTCGAGCTGGAGGCTGATTGCCTGTGCCCGCAGCCAGAGTATGGCGGGCCTTCGCTGGCTTGCGGTGTGGCGCCTCAGGAAGTGCCGGCAGCTATCGGCCAGCACGTCGCGCCGTGCGCGAAGGTCCTCCCAGACGCGCTCGGCGAGGGCCTGTTGGCTGAGTCCCTCGGCGTCGTGGCGCCGGCTCCAGGGTTTGAGGGCCTCGTCGTCGAAGATCGACCCGCTGGGTTGCAACTGGTTGACGATGACGGCGTAGTTCAGTTCGTCGGCGCCGATCTCCAGGTAGAACAGCACGGCCGGACCGGCGAGGATGGCTATCAGCAGCGGCAGGACCGCTACGCTGCGGTATCGGGCGAGCCTGGCCAGTCCCAGCAGCAGCGCCGCCAGCGCCGCCGTCGAGATGAAGGCGATCAGAAGCGGCGCGTACAGCACCCATCGCTGGAGCGGCAGCACGACAGCGGCGTCCATGCTTGCCATGGCCGACAGGGCGAAATACCCAGCCGTCGGAAGCAGGCCCAGCGCCAGCGCCAGGTAGGGCGTTTCCTGGCGGAACTTCGCCCGCCCGGCCAGGGCGCAGCCGACGCCGACAGCCAGTGCCAGCACCGGCATGTGCCCAAGCAGCATCAGCGAAAGTATCAGCGGCGTGGCGACCGCCGGGCGGTACAGCACGGCCAGGATCAGCGGCACGAGCACCAGTAGCCCCAGCCCCAGGCCCAGCACGAGGATCATCCAGGGGTACGTCAGCACGTCCAGCGGATGGCGGAAGATTTCCCCCAGGGGTACGGTCAGGTCGAGGTAGAAGACGCCCGGCCGGAAGTTGACCCACTGCCCGCTCGCGAGGTAACGCCAGAAAGCGCACGCGCCCGCGTAGCCGCCCATGCACAGTGCCAGGCAGGTCCAGGCCCGGCCCAGGCGGTCGGTCCGCATAAGCCAGCGGGAGTGCATGTGGGCTGCCTTCGTGGCGACGGATGTCTGGTTTTCGGTTTCGGGCATAATCGTTGGGTCAGTTCTTATTGTTACCGTTGGCCAGCCAGATACGGTAGAAAATGTTGTTCTTCAGGAAGATTGTAAACAGTGCCTCGTTGGGCCAGAGGTAGGAGACCTGCACGTCGTTCATCTTGCCGCCCTCGATTCGCGCCTGGAAGTTCAGCAGGGGGATGCGGCCCTGGCGGTACGTATGGTTCCACTCGGCGGACTGGGGCGTGCCCAGCAGGATCAGGCCGATCTCGTACTTGGCGATGCCGTTTGCGTCGGTCGTGCCCTCCATGAACAGGTCGTAGGTCTTTCCGTCGTAGACCATGTCGTTGTAGACCGTCCCGTCCGGGCGCATTTCGGCGAAGGCGGTCATCTTGTTGTAATTGTACTTGGCCAGGTTGAGGCCCGGGAATATCCTGGCGACGAACTCGGGCGCGGCCCGGCCCTGGGTGAAGCCCTCGACGGCGACGCTCTTGTTCTCGCCGACGCGGATGATTGGCCAGCGCGCGTCAAGGTTTGTCCCCAGCAGGTCGATCAGCGGGGCGGCGGATTTTTCGCGCTTGCTGAACGTGCCGAGTATGGTGTTGTTCGGGAAGAACTTGGCCAGTTGCGGCTTGATGTTGTCCTCGGCCAGGACGCCTTCGACGACGCTCTGGCACTGGACGGCGGAGTTGGGGTCCGCCAGGTTGCCGGTTGCGGTGTCGTGGAGCAGCCCCCCGTTGAGCCCGGCACAGTAGGAGAGATTGAAGAGCCCCTTGTCCACCGTGGCCGAGAGCGCCACATGCTTGACCTCGTAGGGCAGCATGACCGACTTGTCGAAAGTGCGGAACGAATCGGCGCTGACTCTGACTGCCAGTTCGGCCTTGGCAAGGTACGTCGCCATCAGCGAAGCCAGTCGCCGGGTGTCGGCGCCGACGCGGCGGTGCTGGGCAACGGTGAGTTTCCACGGCTTGGCGGGGTCGGATTTCGGGGCGTTGGGATCCTCAATCCAGGCCGCAAGCTCCTGGACGTCCAGCCGCTCGGCCAGCACGTGGGCCGAGCCTTTCGGTGCGGCGGGGAAGTTGGATATGTCGGCGACGACCCAGCCGTGGGTTTTGCCGACGCGGAACTCCATGCCCTGGAATCGCAGGCGGGCGATATCCGGCAGCCAGCGAGGCCTGGGCGATTCGTCGGCAGCAGAAGTTGTCGCGGTAGTTGGCCCGGCTGTGGTAGCGGCAGCAGATTCGGCCGGAACGTCGAGGCCGTCGAAAATGCAGTCGCCGTCGGCGAAGACGTCCTTGCCCTCAATGCGGGCCTGGAGCTTGTCGAACTGGATTATGGCGCGATCTACTCTTCCTGCTGCGAGGTCGGCCGAGGATACATCCAGCAGCACTCCGCCGGAGAGCCCGTAGCTCCGCAGGACCGGCAGAAGCTTCTGGAGCATCTCGGCCCGCGGCGTGGACAGCGACGCGTGGAGGTCCAGCTTGGGCCTCGTGCCGGCGGGGGCGTTGGCGCCCGGCGGCGGGGTGATCGTTCCGCCGGCGAGCAGTTGTACCCCAGCGGTGCGAGCAAGAAGGTTGTGTACGCGGAGTTTCGAGAGGTCCCTGGGGCACGAGAGGTCCAGTGCCACTTGGGCTGGCGTGCCGGCGCGTTTTCGTACTTGGCCGATGGCGGCAAACCAGGCCGCCAGGCTGCCGGGCTTGCTCCCGCCAGGCGAAGCAGGCGCGATGAACTCGACGTTCAGCCCAGCCGCGTCCAGCGAGGCTGTCGTTCGCATGGCGTTGGCGTCGCCGCCGGCGGACAGGTCGAGCCTGCATCGGCCGGTGATGCCGTATTGCGTCAGTAGCGAGTCGAACTCCGGCGCCAGCGTGCGCAGGCCGCCATCGAGGACCGCTGCGGCGTTGGCGTCGAGGTCGAACCGTTCCGGCAGGAATGCCTTGGCCAGTTCCTTCCAGTTGCGCTTGTGGTCGTCATTGCCCTCGGGTTTGCTGCCCGCCGGGCGCCACGGTATCCCGCCAGGCCAGACCGCCCATCCGCTCAGGCTCGCCCGACTGGCGGCATAGTCGATGTCGAGCCGCCGGATTGCGGCGCACAGTTGCCCGCCCGTTGTGCTGCCGTCGGCCTCGATGCTAATTCGCAGCGGCGTGCCGGAAGGCTTGTTGCGTCGGATGGCCGCGGTGGTCGGTGATGCCAGCGACAGGTCCGATGCGTCGCACGTGGCCTGGATCGCGAGATTTGTCCCGTCGAACCGGGCGTCCGCGGTCAGGCTCATCGTTCCGCCCAGGGCTCTGCCCGCCAGCAGTTCGGCCAGCGCGGGGCAGTAGCTGTCGATTTGCGAGGCGTCCTTGACGCGGGCTTCCACGGACACGGTCACCGTGTTTCCATCGGCCGGGATTGGAACCATGGCGTTGGCGTCGGCGGCGGTGTAACGGCACTTGAAGGTAAGGTCCGCCTGCGGGCTGACCCAGTGCCCGGCCAAGTTTGCTGCCTGGCGGGTTGTGTTGGAGACGCCGATCATCGCATCCGGCGCGGGCTGGCCGTCACGCGGGAGCAACTCGACCGTCAACTGACCTTCTTGCCCGGCCTTCTTGCCGAACCACGGGGCCAGGCCGATGCGAGTGTCCTTGAGGTCGGCCGAGAGGTCGAACTTGCGAAGTTTCCCGTCGGCCTCGATCGACACTCGCCCCGTGGCTGTACCCGCCAGGCTGCGACGCAGAGCGTCCGTGCCGGGCACGCATGCCAGAAGGTCCTCGATCTGCTCGGCGGTAAAACGTCCGCCGATCCGCACCGGAGAGTCGGCGCCGACTGGCGGCAGCACAAGCTCGATCCCCTCGATTACCAGCCTGGCAGGGCCGGCCACAAGATCGACCGTCAGGTCGCTCAGGTTGTTGCTGTTGGGGTCGATTGTCACGCCGAGGTTCAGGTCCAGCGGCACCCCGCTGGGCTGGGCGAACCTTCCCGGCAGCGCCAGGCTCGCCTCGTCGCCGGCGTGGAAACTGGCGTGAATCTGCGTGGCTGGGCCGTGGTGGATGAACCATCGCCCGGTCAGCGGACCCTCAATCCGCATTTTGGCAAGTTCGGCCGGTATGTCGGCCGGGGCGGCCAGGTCCAGCAAGGCCGGCATGTCGAGGATTTGCCACTCGCCCCGCCAGTCGAGCCTTGCCAGGGCCGACACGATGGTCTGGCCGATCTCGCCGCGGTTTGGGTCGGCCAGTTGCCCGGCAAGTTGCCGCAGGCTGACCAGCGCGCCGTAGCCCGTGAAGCGGTTGGAGGCTATCTGAAGCCAACTCTCGTCCACGTCGAAGCCGGTAGTGCGGTGGTCCAGGTCGCCTGCAAGGCCCATGTCCCACTTGCGCCCGGCGGGCTTCAGGACAAGCTGCCCGCGGCGGATCTCGGCGCCGGTTGCGTCGGCGCTCATGCGCAGACGCAGCTTGTTCCGCTTGCGGGCCTGTACGGTGATGTTCACGGGCCCCAGCACCGTCAGGTTTCCGGGCAGGTTTCGCCGCCCGGTGAGCATCGTCGCCAGTTCGGCCGGCTGGATTTGCCCGCTTATGTCGAGCGACTCGATCGCCTCCCAGTGCCCCTCCAGCAGGGCTGTGCCAACGTCGGCATGGACCTGAAGGTCCGCCACGCCGGGCAGGCGGATTCGGGCGGTCTGAACGCGAAGGGCCCTGGTAATCTGGTCGTAAGTGGCCCAGACGTCCAGCAGCGCCTCGTCGATGATCGGCAACTGCACGTTGGCGTCAGGCTGGGCGTCCAGCCCGCGTACGCGCAGCCGCCAGCCCAGTCCGTCGACCACTCCCTGCCGACTGATTCGCAGGTCCAGCGTCCCGTCGGCCCGGCCGGCGAGTTTGCGCAGGGGCAGGTGGGCCAGTTTGGCCAGCGGCAGCCTGGCGAGGTCCAGGTTGGAGAACGTCAGCGAGGCGGACGCTCCGCCCCCCGGGGCCGCCTCGGCCGCCAGGCTCATCGTGGCGTCAGGCGCGTTCGTGTCCTGGCCCAGTGCGGCGGCCAGTGTCACCTGGCCTCCGCCGCGGCAGTCGACTTCCATAGCGGCCACGCGCAGCGGAATCGCGTTGGGCTCGCCGGGCAGGTGCAGGTTCACGACGGCTCGCTCGACGTGCAGGCCCGACGGCGTCGCCTCGCCCCGCAGGCGCATGAGCGGCCCGAGGTTGGTCTGGCCGTTGGGGTCGATGACGGCATCGATCGACGGCTCGATCAGCTCGACGCAGCCAAGGTCGTTGTGCATCAGCAGGCGAATAGGCGCGAGTTCCGCGCGGATGACGCGGGCACTCGCCAGCGGGGTTGTGCCGCCGCCAGGCGGGTCGATCTCCAGATCGCGGATCTCCACTCCGCGCGACCAGCTCAGTTTGAGCTGCCCGATCCGCACGTCGCAGCCCGCCTGCTTGGCCAGCCGGCGGCATATTTCCCGGCCAAGCCAGCCCGTGGGCGCCCACATCGGGAATGTCGCATAGGCGCCCGCCACGAGCAGGGTCAGGACGACCGCGGCTCGGCAGAGCCACTGCCACCACCGCAATCTCGGCCTGGAACGTGCATGAAAACCCTCGCGGGCTCTTGCTGGCGGCGAACTTCGCCGCGCTTCGTCAGGCTCACTCGACATATCGGCAGGGGATATGCCTCGCTCGCCTTCCTTGCCCGGCTCGTTCGGCGCGGCGCAAGAGCCGCCCGATTGGTTTCCATGCACGTTCCTACGGGTTGGAGTCTTGCCAGTCAATTGTCGAAGACTCACCTACACGTTGAACCTGAAGTAGATCACGTCGCCATCCTTGACGACGTATTCCTTGCCTTCCAGGCGGATTTTCCCAGCCGCCTTGGCCTTCTTGTGATCCCCGGCCGCCTGGAGGTCCGCAAAGGCGACCGTCTCGGCGCGGATGAATCCCCGGGCGATGTCGGAGTGGATTTCCTCGGCTGCCGCGACGGCCGTGGTCCCCGCCGGGACCGTCCAGGCGCGACACTCGTCGGGTCCGTCGGTTAGGAAGCTCACCAGGTTGAGCCGCAGGTAGCACGCGCGGATGAGCCGGTCGCGGGCGCCTTCGGTCAGCCCTAGGTCTTTGAGGAACTCGCCCCGCTCGGCGGGGGCAAGCTCGGCGAGTTCTTCCTCGATCTTGGCCGAGAGCTGCATGCACCCCAGACCGGCCAGTTCGCCCGCCCCGGCCTCGGCGGCCTGGTCCTCGCCACAGTTGAGCACCACCATCGTGGGCTTGAGCGTGAGGAACTGGAAGCTGCGGACGAGCTTGCTCTCGCTTTCGGTGTGGATGGCCTCGGAAATGGGCTGCTCGTTTTCGAGCGTCTCGCGGAGGCGCGTCATCAACTCCAGCTCGCGGGCGTGCTCGTCGCGGCGGGACGTGGGTTTCTTCATGGCCACCTCGATCTTGCCTATCCGCGCCGAGACCCGTTCGAGGTCGGCGAAGAGCATTTCCTGCTTGAGCTCCTCAACGTCGCGGGCGGGGTCCACTTTGTTTCGATACGCCGGCACGACCTGGTTGGAAAAACCCGCCACCACGAAGGCGAGCATGTTCGCCTGCTCCATGGCCATCCAGTGCGAGCGGGCCCGCTTGCGGCCCGCCTCGTCGGACAGGTCGAAGCCCGGCAGGTCCAGGAACTCCAGCTCAGCGGGGGTGGTCTTCTCGGGGTTGTGCAGCTTGACCAGCCAGTCCAGCCGCTCGTCGGGAACCTTCACCACGGCCAGGTGAGGCTGGTCGGCCCGGGAAATGTCCACGTGGCTGCCGCCCGCCTCGGCAACCGCGGCGAAAAGTACGCTCTTGCCCGACTGCGGCGGGCCTATCAGTGCTACTCGCATGGCTGAACCCTTCCAGGGTTAATGTTCAATGTTCAATGTTCAATGCTCAATGTTCAATGCAATGCTCAATGTTCAATAACGTGAATGACAAATGTCAAATGCCCTGCCGGATACCCGACACTGCCGACATTCTTCATTCATGGTATTGAGCATTGAACATTGAGCATTGGACATTGCCTGTCATCCTTGTAAGCCGAGCCGTTGGAACTGTTCCTCGGGGCTGTCATTGTCCTTCATCTCACGGACGAGGTGGTCGATCATCATCTTTTCGACGGCTTCGTCGTGGATCGGGTTCTGCTGGGCGGGGTCGGCCTGGAGGTCGTAAAGCATCGTGCCAAAACTGGCCGCTTTCACCCTGGAGGTCGAGGCGATCTTCATCGTGCGACAGCCCTTGGTGAACTTGAACGGCTCGGCGAGTTGGATGTCCTGAAGTTCCTCCACGCCGAACATCCTGGCCATGTGGCAGGGCATGTGCGTGTAGTTGTACAGCGGGGTGTTCTCGGGCGAGGGGGCCCGCATGTACACGTACCGGCCATCGGTCACGTTCACGTGCGCGCCGTGCAGGCCGAAGAGTCCGGCCCGGCGGACGGGCTTGTCGGCGGCGATGGTCTCGGCTAGGTCCGCGCCCCGCATGTCGGCCGGTCTGTCCTTGCCGAAGAAACCCAGCAGCGTCGCCGGCATGTCGATGGTCTGGACGAGCGCGTCGCACTGGACCCCGGCCCGGGCGCAGCGGGGGTCCCAGATGAACAGCGGCGTGTGGGCGATCTCGTTCCAGAACGGCATGACGCACTTGCCCCACCAGTCGTGCTCGCCGAGCATGAATCCGTGGTCGGTGTTGACGATGAGCATGGTGTCCTTCCAGAGGTCCAGCTCGTCCATCAGGTCCAGCACCTTGCCGAGGTGCGCGTCGCACATGCTTACCAGGGCCGCGTTGACGTGGCGGATGTGCCGCACCTGCTCGGGCGTCTGTTCGACGGGCTGATACTTGGGCCAGTCGAAGTGCAGGTCGCCGAAGTCGAAGTCGTAGAACTCCTTGTACTTTTGGGGCACATAGTACGGCTCGTGCGGGTCGAACGTCTCGATGTGCAGCCACCAGTTGTCCTGGTCGGCGTTTCGGCGGATGAATTGCTCGCCCATTCGGAACGTCACGGCCTGGGGGAAGTCTTTTTCCTCGCGGATGTGGGCGCGGTTGATCACATCCTGCCGCCAGGCGTTACCTACGAGGTTGGCGGGCGCCCGCGGGTCGGCGACCTGCCCGATCCACGCATCGCCCTCTTGCCCGCGGGAGAACTCGTGCGTCTTGTACCGGCTGTGGTAGGTCGCGCCGCCGTCCTGCCAGTAGTGGTAGTGGTCGGTGGCCAGGTGCGTGTAGACGCCCTGGCGGTGGAGGATCTCGGGGGCCGAGTCGTCGAACGGCTCGATCGGGCCCCACGAACGATGGAGGAAGTTGTACCGGCCCGTGTGCAGTTCGCGCCGGGCGGGCATGCACGGCATCGAGCCGACGTAAGAGTTGTTGAACTGCACGGTTCGCTCGGCCAGGCGGAGGAAGTTCGGCGTGTGCGTCCAGTCGCAGCCATAAGGTTGGAGCATGTGCCGGTTGAGCGAGTCGAACATCACCATTATGGCCTTCATGTGGCAACTCCTGTGGATTTCACGACAAACAGCCTGTCAGCCCATCTTGTCCAGGCGCCGCGGTCGACGCGTATTCGCAAAGACATCGGGCAGCACAGGCGCATCAGGATACCGGCAGGAGGGCTCTATGTGGATAGGAAATCCCGCAGGCGTCTGACGGCCTGGTCGGCTTGGTCGAGTTCGTCGCGTGCGGGCGTCTGGCCGGACCATCGCACGCGGTCGTAGAGGTCGATCAGCGAGTGGACCTCGCCGGCGGGCAGATTAAGCCGGGCAATGGCCTGGTCGGCCCATTCGCGGGCGGTCTGGCTGGGCGCCGGCCTGAGGTCGCGCCGGGCCAGCAGCCTCAGAAGCCGGGTGATGAAGGCCGGCGGCCTGGGCGCCGCGGGCAGGCGAGCTGCGCGGGGTCTTCGGGGCCGGCGAATGTGCCACAGGTGCAGCAGGGCCGCCGCGAGCAGCGTCGTTGCCGCCAGAACGAAGAAGAACCACGTCAGCGCGGGGTCTATCCGCCCCTTGGCGAACAGCTCGATCATCGCCAGCCAGACGTCCCTGGCCGCCCGCCTGGCCCATCCGACCAGGCCCGCCAGGCGCTGCCGGGTGTAGTTGACCAGAGCGTCGCGGTCCGTGTCGTTGTAGCCGATGACGTGCGAGAACCACGCGAACTCCCAGTCGCGCCAAGTGTTCCTCGCCCAGGTCCACGCCCTCCCGGCCGCAGTTTTCGCCGGCGGCTCGAACCGCGCCGCGGGGGTGGCGTCGAAGACTTTCCAGCCGGTCAGGGGTGTGTACACCTCCGTCCATGCGTGGGCGTCGCGCTGGCGGATCGTGTAGCTCCGGGACTCGCCGTCATACTCGCCGCCGGCAAAGCCCGTCGCCAGCCTCGCTCGAACGCCGAGAGCCTGGCACATCACGGTCAAGGTCGAGGCGAAATACTCGCAGTGGCCCGCCTTGAGGTGGAACAGGAAGTCCTCGACGCCGTCGCGAGTCGGGTCGGCGCCGGTCAGGTCCAGCGTGTAGTCATACCCGGACGAGAGCCGCTCGGATATCTGAGCGGCAATTTCCAGGTCGAGCCGGTCGAGCTGCTCGCCCACGGCGCTCTTGCGGCGCTCGAGCAGGTCGCCGCACCACTGGCGGGCAAGCTCGACCACGTTGTCCGGCACGCCTGGCGGAGTATCGGCCGAGCCCTTCCACGGCGGCGAACCGGCCGAGAGGCCCTCCACGGCCGAGATCTCGCCGACGCTCAACTCGCCGGGCAGGACCATGGCGGCGTATCGCACCGGGCGGTCGAGCGGCCTTGGCACCCTCAGTTCGTACTCCAGGTCGTCCTTGCGGGAGACTGTCGCGTCGTCGCTGACAACCTTCACGGCCGGGTACGACGCGAACGCCACCGGCAGCAGTGAGGGGACCATGGAGATTTCCTGGCGGATGCATCGGGCCAGCAGCGACTTGTCAGCCTGCGAGCCGATGATCCGCTCCCGGCCGACCTTGCTCCACCGCGAGTCGTAGTACTGGTTGAAGCATCGTCCGCGGAGGTATGGCGTCTGGATGGCGCCGAGGGCCAGGCCGGTGGCCGGGCTCACCATCCGCATCTCCATCACGACGCGGTCGGAAAGATAGATGCTTCGCTGCTGGCCGAGACGGACGGCGTCGGCGAAGCCGGAGACGCCCTGTCGGCCCAGGCCCGCCATTGGCCCTGTCCCGCCGGCCAGGCCACGCGGGACGATTAGGAACACCATCGCGCCCGTGGCCAGAATTGCCGCGACGACAACCGCCAGCCTGGCTGCCACGGCCCCGGAGGGCCAGGGCTCTGCCGCGGCTTGGGGATCCTCCCGCCGCTCGGCGACGTCCAGGCTTCGCTTTATCGTAAAGGCCATCGCCGCCTTGCACAGGCAAACGATGTAAGTCAGGAAAAGAATCGCAAAGAGCAACTCCTGGCAGATCATCGCCGACGCCAGCACCAGCAGCAGGCTCATTATGATCATCTGGATGTAATCGCGGTTGCCCTTGCGATCGAAGAGCTTGCAGAGCTGGATGAGCATCACGTAATTGCCAAGGGCGGTCAGCAGTTCCTGTTCGACGGTTATGTACCTCGTCACAAGCACCACGCCGATGAGTATCACGCCGAGGTTCAGCATGGTCCGGCCAACGTATATCTCCCTGTGCCGATGTGCCGCCAGCCAACTGACGCCAACCGCCGCTATCGAGGCCGCCAGCAGCAGCCAGTTCGCGTCGGCGTAACAGAAGGCCGCCTGGGCCAGCAGCACGGCGAGCAGGAGCGGTTTTTCCAACCTGGCCCGGCCGGTGCGGATTTCCCGCTGAGTGTAGGCGCGGATGGTCATCACCGGGCCTCCTTCGCGGCCCGGCCCGGCTGGGCGGCGGTGGGGCCACCGGTCGAGGCGGGCGCGTCGGTCGAGTTGGCAGGGTCCGTCGCAGGCCCCGGTGGGGCGTCTCGGAACGCATCGCCCATGCCTCGGCCGGTGATTATCGTCAGGTTGCGGCTCTCGCGGCGAAGGCGAGACAGGCACTCGCCGCCGAGTATTTCAATCTCGGGCGCCTCGGCGGACGAGACGACCATCACGTCGGCTTGGTGGAGCCACCTCGGGCTCAACTTCGTCACGGCCTCGGCCAGGCCCAGGCGGCAGTTGTCGTCCACCTCGGCCAGAGAGTCCAGCAGGTGATGGAGTTGGCCCCTTCGCTCGCCGGGGGAAATAACCTCGCATCGGTCGGACCGTGCCCATGCCGCCCCGACTCGAAAGCCCGCGTTCAGGGCGTCCTCGATTATCGTCGCGGCCAGCCTGATGGCCCGCTCGCGCGAGGCCCAGTCGCGCCCGGCACTGTCGTCCAGCAGCGTGTCCAGCAGCACCCACAGCGTCCGCGGGCGCGGGCGGGACATCTCCCGCACCACCGGCATGTGCCGTCCGGCCGATCGGCGCCAGTGAATCAGCCGCGTGCTGTCGCCCGGGCGGTATTCGCGCAGCCCGAAGAACTCGTCCGCGCCGCCCGACCGGGCGCTTGGCGTGATCGAGGCGCTATGCGCGTCGCCCTTGCCGATGAGCCCGCGGCGCAGTTGCCCGCGTGCCGGCCAGACTACCAGACTCGCCGGCTGGCTGAACACTTTGCGGGCCCAGACCAGGCCGAATGGGAAAGCCGTCGCGAGCTTCACTCCGCGAAGCGCCAGCCGCCCGCGATGCGCCGGAATAGCCTCGCTGGGGGCCAGGAAGCTCTCGTGGGCCCCCAGGTGCCCGCAGGCCGACGGCGGCACGGCCAGCCGCTCCAGCGGCAACTCCCCGACGTGCAGCGCCAGGCAGGCGCCGCCTCCGCGGGCGCTGGTGAGCTTGTAGCCCACGCTTACGGGCTCGTTCTGGCGGCACCGTGGGCAAAGCTCGCGGCGCACGCTGACGCCGGCGATCATCCGCCTGCTAAGCACGCCCGAAACGTATAGGGAGCCCATCAGCGCCCCAAGCAGGACCATCAGCAGGCCCAGCCCGCTGTTGATCGCCACCACGGCGACCATGAGCGACGCGCCAAATATGGCCCAGCCCGCCATCGTAAGGCGGAATCGCACGGGCGGATTATCCTGTCGGCGTCGGCCAAACATTTGTCTTCATCGCGGAAACGCGGAGGTTGCGGAAAAACAGCGAGAAAAAGAAGAAGCATTTGATGGGGATTACATGGATTAAAGGATTACATGGATTAAGAAACTGATATATGCTTTTATCCATGTAATCCCCATCCAGCTTTTGTTTCTTCTTCTTCTTCTTTACCTCAGTTCCTCTGCGTCTCTGCGGTAATCCTTGTCCTTCTTCTTCTTCTTTTCTACCTCGGCGCGGGCGTGGACTGGAGGATCTGCCGGAAGATCGCATCAGCCTGGCCAATGCCGTCGCCTGCAATGCCCTGCGCGACGATCCGGTGGGCGCAGACAGCCGCCGCGAGGCACTTGACGTCGTCCGGCACGACGTAGTCCCGCCCGGCCAGCAGCGCCGATGCCCGCGAGGCTTCCGCAAGGGCCAGCGTGCCGCGGGGCGACAGGCCGATCACCAGGTCCGTGCGTTTGCGTGTCGCCTCGGCAATCGAGAGGATATATTCCGTTATGGCGTCGTCCATTTTCACGGCCGCGACGAGTTCCTGAAGCGCCAGCAGCTCCTCGACGCTCATCACGGCCGGCAGGTCCGCCAGGCGTGTCTGGGCAGGTTGGAGGCGGAGGATGTCGCGTTCGGTCTGGCGGTCGGGGTAGCCGATGCGCACGCGGATCATGAACCGGTCGAGTTGGTTTTCCGGCAGGAAGTACGTTCCCTCGAAGTCGTACGGGTTCTGCGTCGCCAGGACCATGAAGGGCGGGCCGAGGCTGTAGGTCTTGCCGTCGATGCTGACCTGCGACTCGTTCATCGCCTCGAGCAGGGCGCTTTGTGTGCGCGGCGTGGTGCGGTTGATCTCATCGGCCAGGATGAGCTGCGCGAAGATCGGCCCGCGTTTGAAGATGAACTCGCCCCGCGTCTGGTCGTACACGCTGACGCCGAGCACGTCGCTCGGCAGCAGGTCCGGCGTGAGCTGGATTCGGCTGAAGGTGCAGTCTATGCTCCGGGCGATGGCCCGCGAGAGGATGGTCTTTCCGACGCCCGGCACATCCTCAAGCAGCACGTGCCCCTTAGCCAGCAGCGCCACCAGCACCTGCCGCACCGGCTCGCTCTTGCCGAACATGACCATTTCTATGTTCCGCCTAAGCGACTCAAGCTTGCCTGTCAGGTCCATCATGTTTTAGAAGAACTCCCAAAAACTCCCGCAAACCCGCAAGAACACCAGCAGGGGTAAAACACACGCCCCCGCATTATAACACGCTTGGTGGCTCGAAGACACAACCCGCGAGGAAGGGTACGATCTTGCCCCAGGCGCCCGAGTCGTCTAACATTGTCAGGCATGTTCACCGGGATCATTCAATATGTCGGGGCCGTCCGGGCCGTGCGGACTGTCGGCAAGGGGCGGCGGATGACGGTCGATGTCGGCCCGCTGGCCGAGGGGCTGGCCCTTGGTGACAGCATGTCCGTCAGCGGGGCGTGCCTGACGGCCTGCCGGATCGAAGGCGCGGCCGTGGAGTTCGACCTGGCGGCTGAGACCGTCTCGCGAACCACTCTCGGCGATATTCGTACCGGGGCGAAGGTGAACCTGGAACGCGCCCTGCGCTTTGGTGCGGGGCTGGATGGACACCTCGTCCAGGGCCACGTCGACGGCGTCGGCGAGGTCCGCCGGATCGACCGCGGGCCAGATCAGTGGACGGTCGAGTTTTCCGCACCCGGCAACCTGGCCGACGAGATGGTCGAGAAGGGCTCGGTGGCGGTCTGCGGCGTGTCGCTCACAGTCACGGCCGTCGCGGACGGGTTCTTCAGCGTGGCGCTGATTCCCACAACATGGACGGCGACCACATTTGCCGACATGTCCGTCGGCTCGAAGGTCAACATCGAGACCGACGTGATCGGCAAGTACGTCCGGCGGTACCTGCGTCAGATCGCCGGCGGGGGCGGCGAAGATGGCCGGCCGGGCAGGGCGGGCGGGCTGTCGCTGGAGAAACTCCGCGATGCGGGGTTTATGTGAGAGCGTGGCATGGGCATCCCCGCAGGGGTCCTTCGGACTTGCCCATGAGTCCCACGGGCGTCTCGCCCGTGGTTGTTGGGCGTGCCTCCGCTGCGTGAGTTGCCGAAGCTCGAAAGTGTG
The DNA here is from genome assembly GCA_964605095.1 of uncultured Planctomycetaceae bacterium. Lineage (GTDB taxonomy): Bacteria > Planctomycetota > Phycisphaerae > SM23-33 > SM23-33 > JAUWQU01. The sequence goes on from CAZSBS010000010.1 coordinate 26,838, forward strand.
TCGGCGAAGCGCGAGCCTTTGGAGTGCGGCGTCAGCCCCAACGGGGCGCCGTCGCCGCTTTCGCTCGGCAGCGGAAGAGACGTTACGAACTCCACGAACGCATTGGGCACTGAGGGATGTCGCCATGGTTTTGGGCCTGCGAAGACCCAATGGGCCGGCGGGCAAAAGCGGCGACGGCGCCCCGATGTACATCGGGCCTGACGCCGCACTCCAAAGGCTCGCGCGTTGTCGCGGCGTTTGTCACAGGTTCACAGGTTCAAGGTAGTTGGCGATGGAAGAGTCTGGACAATCACGACATCACGACGGCGGCGAACATGCCGGGCACCCCGATCATTTCGAGCACGCGCCGCTCTTGTGCCACCGATGCGGGGCCATGCTCGTGCCCGGCAAGGGCGACTTCTACGTGGTCCGAATCGAGGCATTTGCCGACCCAACCCCGCCGAACCTTCTTTCCGACGAATACGCCGACATCGACCCCTCGGCCGAGATCGACCGCCTCATCGAACTGATGCGGCACATGAGCGAGCAGGAACTCATGGACCAGGTCTACCGAAGAATGACAATCCACATGTGCAGAAAATGCTACCTGCCGTGGATCGAGAACCCGTCGGGGTAGTCCGGCGATTAACGCACGGCAGAGAAACAGCCCGGACATGCTTCCGTCTGCGGAAGCATGGCACTGGCCTTCTTATCAATGGGGCTTGAACCATTCGGGGCGGTGCTCGAAGTGGGGCACGTCGATCTCGAAATCATCGGCGATGATGTAGTCAGAGCGGTCGATAAGGAACAAGATCGGCGTGGCCCGCGGCTTCGGTTTTGGTGAAACAAATGTGGCTACACCCAGGTCTGCCAGCACCTTCTCCACCACGTTGAAAAGCGTGTAAGGAAACGTCCCCAGGCAGAATGGGGCCTCGTATGGAGCCAACGGATCGACGTACGAATAAATGTCCTCTTTGGGAACGTCAGGCAACGCTTGGCGGATGCTTTCGACGACCTTTGCCAGCGGGGGGTCGCTGTTGCAGAATATCTGGCCCCTGTCCTCGTAAGGCCAGAGCAACGGGTGCGTGTCAAGGAATGCCCAGTCGACGACCTGCTCCCGATCAGTCAATTTGAATTGCACGAGCCCTTTCGGGTATACAGTGACCGGCTTGCCGCCATCTACGTCGCGGGAGAATCCCCACGGTTTACCCGTTTCTCTCGCATCGATGTAAGCCGGATGCTCCCACCATGGATAGACGGACACAGTGTACCTGGGAGTCTCGCCGTCAAAGCCAAGCGTGCATGAAACAAAATCGGCGTCGATGTGCGTAAAACGGTCCTGAACTTCCCTGAAGTTGACTATGGCCATCTCTACGGTCTCCTTATATCAACCCCGAATGGGCCGGTGGCATGGTTTCCAAGACCACCTCTCGTGGTGCCACGCTTGGCGTCCGGGGAAGCATGTCCGGCCTATCGGATGACCACGATCTTGAAAGGCCACTTGAGCTTGTTCCATGCCCTCTCGGCCGTGATGACCACAGGGGTGGCCTTGGTTCGCATTACCTGTTCGGCAAGGGCAAGGCAGGCGCGATCTCCGAGCGAGGCACCGATGGGTTTGGTCCGGACCAGCAATGATGCTGTCATGGCGGCCTGTTCCGCGTCGAAGTCTATGATCTTCAGTCCCAGACCCTTGATGGCATCCTGAGCGTCTTGAAGCGGTATACCCTTTTGGCAAAGCTTGCCGATAACTTCACACATGTTCACCGTGCTCAACCAGCAGGGGCCTGCATCAAGTGCCGCTTCAATACGGTCCTGCCCCTTCTCTTCCTGGAGATAGGCCAAGACCGCCGAAGCATCAAGAATGTTGACGCTACTCATTCTCAGCTTCTTTCTTGCGCTCGGCCATCAATTGCTTGCTGAGGCTCACGCCGGGCTTAATGTATCGGCGAACCAGTTGCCGGGCTCGGCGGCGTGCGGCCTTGGCGTTCATGATGGTCGCGTGGTCGTCTTCGACGGTCATGACCAGATCCGAGCCGACTTCCATGCCGAGGCGCTCGCGGACCTCGGCCGGGATCACGATGCGTCCGCCATCGGCGACTCGAAGGTTTGTGCGAAATTCAGGCTTCATGGCATACTCCTCAGTATTGGCATGTATTGCTGCATGTGCCAATTAAATTATACGATGGCAGGATAATGATGCAATGGCAAAACGATAATTCTCACACCAAACCCGAATGTCGCAGCAGGGCATCGGGCTGCGGTTCCCGGCCGCGGAAGTCCTTGAATACCTCCATCGGGTGCCTGCTGCCGCCAAGGGCGAGCACCGTGTCGCGGAAGCGCCGGCCAAGCTTGCGCACGGCGGCCTCGTCGTGCAGGCCCGCCTCCTCGAATGCGCCGAACGCATCGGCGCTTAGCACGGCCGCCCACTTGTAGCTGTAATACCCGGCCGAGTATCCGCCGGCGAAGATGTGCGAGAAGCTGCACAGGAAGCGGTCCTCCGGCAGGGGGGGCATCACGAGCGTGGCATCCGCGATGCGGCGCTGCACGTCCAGCGGCGACTCCTGGCCGGCGGGGTCCCAGCGGTGGTAGAGCTCCAGGTCGATCATGCTGAAGGTAACCTGGCGCAGCGTGGCTGAGCCCTCGCGGAAGCTGCGGGCGGCGATGAGGCTGTCGATCATCTCGTCCGGCAGCGGCTCGTTGGTCTGCCAGTGCCTGGCCAGGCCGCGAAGCGTCGGGCGGTCGTAGCACCAGTTTTCCATGAACTGGCTGGCAAGCTCGACGGCGTCCCACTCGATGTTGTTGATTCCCGCGGCCAGGCCGCAATCCACGGTGGTCAGCATGTGCTGAAGGGCGTGCCCGAACTCGTGGAAGAGCGTCAGCATCTCGTCGAAGCTCATCAGGGACGGCTTGTCGGCCGAAGGCGGGGTCTGGTTGCAGCACATGTACGCAACGGGCAATCGGACGGCCCGGCCCGGCGCGGCACAAGCGGCGCTTCGTCCGTAGAGGCTGTCCATCCAGGCCCCGCCGCGTTTCTCGGCCGGGCGGCTGTAGGGGTCCAGATAGAACGACGCGATCTGCTCGCCTGCGCCGTTGGCGACGCGGAAGAACCGCACATCCTTGTGCCATACCGGCGCCTGGCCGTCGGCGGCGGTCACGCGGATGTCGAAGAGCCGCTCAGCCAGGCCGAACAGTCCGTCGAGCACGCCCGGCAGCGGGAAGTAAGGGCGGAGCTGCTCGTCTGTGAGTCGGAATTTCTTTTCCCGCAGTCGCTCGGCCCAGAATGCGACGTCCCAGTTCTGCAGGCTCTCAGCCTCGGCCGCGCCTGCCTGCCGCGCGAGGTCGTGTAGGTCCTGGAGATCCCGCTGAGCGGCGGGGCGGGCAGCTTCGCGGAGCCGGTCAAGCAACTTCTCGACGGCGGCCACGTCGGGCGCCATCCGCCGCGTCAGGCTCATATCCGCGTAGGTTTTATAGCCGAGCATGTTGGCCTTCTCGCGCGACAGTTCCAGCGATTGGCGGATGATCGGCATGTTGTCGAGCGGCCCGGCCGAGGCGCGGGTTATGAAGGCGCGGTAGAGTGTTTCTCGCAGGTCGCGCCGCATGGCGTGCTGCATGAACGGGATGAAACTCGGCCCGTCGAGCGTTATGACCCACGGCCCGGCCTCTGGGGTGGCGCCATCGTTACCGGCGGCGCGGGCAGCCTCGGTGGCAAGCTGGCGCGCGGTGGCGGGCAGGCCTGCAATTTCGTCGGGGTGCTTCAGCGTCAGGGAAAACGCCTTGGTGGTGTCCAGGACGTTGTTCTGGAACCGCGTGCCAAGGTCGGCCAGTTCCTTGGAGATGGCCAGGAACCGCTCGCGGGCGGGACCGTCCAACTCCACTCCTGACAAGCGTGCATCTCGCACGGCCGAGTCCAGCACGCGGCGGCGGGCGCCGTCGAAGCCGGCGAATTCCTCGCTGCCCTGCAAACCGACGTAGCCCTCGAACAGCCCGCGGCTCTGGCCCAGTCGGTGGAGGAACTGCACGACATTCGGCTGGGCGCGCTGGTATGCCTCGCGAAGCGGCACGCCGTTTCGCACGGCGTTGAGGTGCCCGGCCACGCCCCAGACGTGCTCGACGCGGTCGCCCAACCGCTCCAGCGGGGCCATGAGGTCGTCCCACTTCGTTGCCCCGTCGGCCTCGAGGGCGGACAGTTCCGCATCCGCCCGCGCCAGCACGTCGTCAACCGCCGGCTCGACGTGCCGCGGCTCGATGCGCCCGAAGTCCGGGAACTTCGTCCACTCAAGCAGCGGGTTTGTTTCGGCGCCGGCGGTTCCGGCGGGATGGTTCGTCGTTTCGGCAGTATCGGTCATCGGCAACTCCGGTACGAATGTCGTGGGCGAGTGATGTTTTTTGTCATCAGTCGTCATCAGTCGGGCGGGGACATCATAGACGGCTGGGCCATTGGAGGAAAGGTGTCACCAGATCCAATTGTGCCGGTCAATTGTACCGGTCGGGCCTTGCCAACCGGCCGGCTTTGTGGTTGAATTCCCGCGTTTGAAGCTTTTGCAGGGCCGGCTAGGGCTCTGTCACTCGTGATTGGATTGATAGGAACATCCGCAATGGCAAGCAGTCGGAAGAAACTCAAGGTCGGGATTATCGGCGTGGGCGGCATCTCGGGCATGCACCACAGTGGCTACTCCAAGTGCGAGGACGCCGAGCTGTGGGCGATCTGCGACATCAAGCCTGACGTGCTCAAGGCAAAGTCCGAGAAGTATGGCGTCCCGGCCGAGCGGTGCTTCCTCGACCATCGCGACTTGCTCAAGCTCAAGGAGGTCGAGGCCGTCAGCGTCTGCACGCCGAACAAGTCGCACTGCGAGATCACGGTCAACTCCCTCAAGGCCGGCAAGCACGTGCTGTGTGAGAAACCCATAGCCATGGACGCCCGTCAGGGCCAGAAGATGGTGGACGCGGCCAAGAAGGCCAAGCGGATCCTCCAGATCGGCCTGATGAACCGGTTCCGCACGGACGCCAACTACGTCAAGGGCCTGGTGGACGACGGCACGTTGGGCGATATCTACTACGCTCGGTGCAAGGCGGTTCGTCGTCGCGGCGTGCCGAGTTGGGGCGTTTTCGGGCAGCTCGAGGAGAACGGCGGCGGCGCGCTGCTGGACATCGGCGTTCACATGATCGATCTCACGTGGTACGTGATGGGCAAGCCCCGGCCGGTGTCGGTCAGCGGGCAGACTTGCCGCACCATCGGCAACACGCCGGGCCATTGGGGCATGTTCGGCAAGTGGGACCACAAGACGTACACCGTCGAGGATTTCACCAGCGGGTACGTGCGGTTCGCCAACGGCGCGACGATGGCAATCGAGTGCAGTTTCGTCGCCAACCTCGACGCCGACTGCGAGAACTTCCACATCGTCGGCACCAAGGGCGGCGCGGGCGTAGACCCGCTGAACCTCCAGTTGGAAGTCGGCGGGCACATCTGCGACGCCACGCCTCACGACATGTTCAGCGTCGATCTGCACGGTAACCCCAGCAGGCTGGGCTGCCACGAACTGGAGGTCATGCACTTCGTCGATTGCATCCTGCACGGCAAGCCCACCCGCGTGCCCGGCCACGAGATCGTATGGGTGCAGAAGATCATCGACGGCATCTATCAGTCCGCCAAGGCGGGCAAGGAAGTGGCAATTCGTTAGCAGACCAAGGCGCGACCCGCGTTACTGCCTTGTCGGGGAATCCCTGGGTGTCCCCGACAAGGGGAATCATCATTGTGCAAGACTTTCCATAACTGCTCTGGCATCGCAAAGTCATTTCCCTTGGCAGCCGGGGCGGTGTAGTATTGAGCGGATAGGATTGCGTGTGGCCGCGCAGCGGAAAGTTTCCGCATTCGGCGCCGCGCACTTCCGCGAGGATTGATCGACCATGGTGCAACTTACAACCGACGAGTGCCGTGTGCTGGGCGTGCTTGTCGAAAAGGCCCACACCGTCGCGTCGCAATACCCGATGTCGCTGAACGCCATAGTCGTCGGCTGCAATCAGAAATCCAACCGGCACCCGGTGATGACCATCGACGAGGACCGCGTAGTTCGCGCGCTGGAGGGCCTGCGGGACAAGCACCTCGTACTGTTTGCCGACACCGCCGGCAGCAGGGTGATGAAGTACAGGCACAACTGCCGTGAGGGGCTTGGTGTCGGCACAAACGAGCTGGTCGTGCTGACGGAGCTTCTTCTCCGCGGGCCCCAGACGGCCGGGGAAATCCGCACGCGTGCCAGCCGGATGCATCCGCTGGGCACGCTGGACGAGCTCCAGAACCTGCTGAAGTTCATGATGGATCGCGAGTCGCCGCTGGTGCGGCGGGTTGAGCCTGCGCCGGGCAGCAGGGCACAGAGGTACGCCCAGTTGCTCTGCCCGCACCTTCACCGCCTTGACGAGCCCGCGAGCGAGGATGCCCCGGATGACTCCGCCCCTGCCGCGAAGGCGGCTGGCGCGCCCGGCCTGGCCTTGCGAGTGGATATGATCGAGGGCGACGTGATGCGGCTGCGCCGCGTCGTCGAGCAACTCGCCAGCGCCCTAGGGGAAACCGACATTCTCCACGCCCTCCATGCGCCGCCCGGCGGCGAGCCGGCCGGGGAGGATGGCGATTCACAGTGAAAACTTGAAGAGGAGCGGGGGATCGGCTACCTCCTCGTTGTGCGCTACGTGTCTTGTGGCGATAGGCCGAAAAAGCAGCCTATCCTTTTTTACCGAAAGGACTACTCTCATGAAGCGACGCGAATTTCTGGCCGGGACGGCGGCGACGGCTGCGGGCATGATGACGCTTACTAGCGGGGCCATCGCGGCCGACGACAAGCCCGCGGCGAAGAAGGACATTTACGAGCTTCGCCTGTACCAAGTCGAGCCCGACTCGCGGCTCAAGAGGACCTTCAAGAGCGACGCTGACGCCCGCCGCAAACGCCTTGATGTGTTCCTTTGCGAAGTGATGGTGCCGGCCCTGAATCGCATCGGCATATCGCCGGTCGGGGCCTTCGAGTCGCGAGATGGAAAGGTCAGGGACGTCCACGTCCTGCTGCGCCACGACTCGGCCGAGTCGGTGATGACGACGACTGCCAGGCTCCTTGGCGACGAGAAGTTCGTCAAGGACGGCAAGGCGTACCTCGAGCTGCCGCAGGATGACCCGCTCTACACGCGGATCGAAAGCACGATGATGCTGGCCTTCGACCGCTGGCCGAAGATTCAGTTGCCCGACGCGGGCAAGCCGCGCATCTTCCAGATGCGGACATACGAGAGCCACAGCATGCTCAGGGGCGTCAAGAAGATCGAGATGTTCAACTCCGCCGGCGAGATCGACTTGTTCCTCAAGTGCGGGATAACTCCGGTGTTCTTCGGCGAGTCCATCGTCGGGCCGATTCTTCCGAACCTGACGTACATGATCACCTTCCCCGACACCGACGCACAGAAGACGGCCTGGGCAAAGTTCAT
>CAZSBS010000011.1:0-16509 GCA_964605095.1 uncultured Planctomycetaceae bacterium
ATGCCGCGTGATCGACAGGACTCCAACACGCCCTCACCGCCGTGAGATCAGGATTCAATTGGGCAAGAGGTATCCCGATTCAGATTACGCAACAAATACCAGCCCGGCAATCCTTATTTTATATTTTAAGGGCTGACCCCAACTGTCGCCCCGTGAACGTCTCCGGCGGGTTGGTGAGTGCCGTCATATGGGCCGAGGAAGACGGAATCGTGAACATCTCTGGTGGCGCCGTGCATACCGTCGGTCTCAGGGGAGGGCCCAACATCCTGAATATATCCGGCCAGTCGTCGGTAGACAGAGTCTTTTCCTACATCACCGGCACCGTGAACGTCTCCGGCGGGTTGGTGGACTGGCTCTACGCCACCGACTCCAGCACCGTGAACTTGTCCGGCGGGTCGGTGAATGACCTCGACGTTGAGGGCAATGGTATACTGACCTTCAACGCGGCAAACACACTGTGGTATGACCTCGGAGGGCTTTCGCTCGACGGGAGCCGGCTGCTGGGTTCCGGCGTCCTGAGCGGGGAGTGGTCCGACGGGACGATGTTTTCCACGAATGTTGCCGCCTCCGGAGGCGGCGGTGCCGTGCCCGAACCGCTCACGGTAATGTCCGCCCTCATCGGGCTCGGCATGATCGGCGGGTACATCAAGAAGCGTCGGGCGGCCTAGGGGCTGGAGCACCCGCAACGCTGTCCCTACTGGCCTTGGGCGGGCTGGCCGTGATACGGCGACGGCGAGCCAAGTACTCGTGAATCAACCCCCGATTACTCCGGTTCCCTGAACATTAGTAGATTGTCAGAAGCTCGCTCATTCGGCTTTTTATATCGGGGTCTCCGGCAGTATCTGTCACCCACTTTTCGACGGCTTTGCATATGTCCTCACAGAAATCGGTCACACGGAGGAAAAGAGCCTCGTCGAACATCCTATCGTTGAATTGGCAATTAGTCACGCGGTTGCAGTGGCCGCTTATACCATGGACCCCTCCTTTTGAATCCGGAGATATGAAGCAGAATTCGTCCAGGATGTTCCTAATTCTCTGCGCAGATATGTCACCTACACCCGAATGCAGCAGGGCGCATCGCAGGGCATAACAATCCCCCCCAGTCAGCCAGGGATCGCTCGCCAAGGGCGCGTAGGCCTGGGCCAAGTACCTATTGAACCAATCGACAAACCGCTCGCCGCTCTTCCTCTTTGGGTCTTCGAGCCATCCACATATATCAGGCATGGACAAGGCAATGAAGAGGGCCGCGTGCCAGTTCTCGTCTTTAAGACATTGACGGGTGGCCTTTACGTATCGAAGCATTGTGCGAGGCTCCTAAATACTAGCCAGAACTCCAAAGAAAGCCTTGGCCCACGACCACCGCAGGCATGTTCCATAAGGTACGAGATGGCGTAGCGGCTGGCAAGAGCATTTGATGGAGGTGTTTTTGCTGATTGGGGGACAGTTGGGGTCGGGGGACAGTTGGGGGACAGTTGGGGTCAGCCCTTAAAATATAAAATAGCGAAGTCGCGTCTGAGACAATCTGGTGGCCATACTGTTTTCTCGCTTGTCGTGGTCTGTCGGGCTGACTGGGAAGGGGACGATGGGCGGGGGCGGCCTGCAATTCCCGGCCGGGGCGGGGGAAAGATTGTCGGCGTCGCCGGTTCGAAGAGAGCATTGTCCTCCTCAATGTATATGGACATTTCGAGAGGCGTTTTGGGTAACGGAAATCTGTGGGAGGCAGTTTTTCGGATAACGCCTCCCTGCCCCGTTGGGGACGGCGTCGCTACGAGCGGGGAAAGAGGCTGCTCTTTGTGTCTTGGTGGGATTTGGACGGCGCAAGAGGGGTTTTGGAGTGCCGGCCGGGGGATTCTGATGGGTTTTGGAGTGCCGGCCGCGCGGTTCTGATGGGTTTTGGAGTGTCGGCCGAGCGATTCCGGTGGGGTATTGAGCCTCGGCGAGCGAGTTTGGAGCGGTTCTTGCGGGTGCGCATCTTATTTTAGGTGCGATATTAACGGTAATTGGGGCGTTGCGGCAGCGCCGGCGACGGGCCGCGGAGTGCTGGCTGCGCAAGGCCGGCCCAACGGCGCTGCGACACGGCGGCGAGAAATGGTTAGCGTGGCCATTTCAGCTTCGCTACAGTGTCGCCATGCTTATAGTAGTTACCGGACAAGTCGGGCTGGACAAGAAGAGCTTCCTCCAGCAGGCCGCGGGCATCGCCGCCGACCGCGGCAACGAGTTGGCGTTGTGCAACATCGGCGACCTGATGTACGCCGAGGCCCCGGACGTCGCGGCTGGGCGAATCCTGGACCTGCCCCTGTCGCGCCTCCAGAGCATTCGCCGCAGCGTCTTCAAGGACGTGCTGGCTACGTGCCGGCAGTCCGCCAACGTCATCGTCAACACGCACGCGACGTTCCGCTGGCGGCACGGGCTTTTCTATGCCTTCGACTACGACCAGATGAAGGCGCTCGGGGCGGACCTGTACGTCACGCTGGTGGACAACGTGGACCGCATCCACTACCGCCTGCGGCGCGACGGCTACACCGACCACACGCTCAAGGACCTCATGGTCTGGCGCGAGGAGGAGATCCTGGCCACCGAGTTGCTCAGCCAGATCCTCGGCGGGCATGGGCAGTTCTACATCCTCGCGCGCGGAGCGGACGGGCCGTCGCCGGAAGGCTCTCCGGCGGAGGCCCTGGCGCGGCTGCTGGACCGCCCCCAGCCGCGAAAGGCATACCTGAGCTTCCCGATGTCGCACGTGAACGGCTCATCGAGCATCCCGGCGGAGATCGACAGCTTCCGCCGGACGATGAAGCGGCACTTCCTGTGCTTCGACCCGGCCGACGTCGAGGAAAAGGACCTCTGCTCGCTAGCCCTGCAAGCCGTCGAGGCGGGGCAGCGGATGATCGAGGCCGGGCCGCCCGGCCGGAAGGTCGCGCTGGAGGCCGCCGAGGTCATCGGCATAATCCCCGACATCGACGGGCAGATTTACGCCCGTGACTTCAAGCTCATCGACCAGGCCGAGATGATAATCTCGCTGATACCCGAGCTCGACGATGGCCGGCCTGGGCTGTCCAGCGGCGTCGAGCGCGAGCTACAGCACGCCCACGAGGCCACCCGCGAGGTGTTTATCATCTGGCGGCCCCGGGTCGAGCCTTCCCCCTTCGTGAGCGAAACCGCCACCCGAATCTTCCGCTCCGTGGAAGAGGCCGTGAAGTTCTTCCACGACACCCACGTCATCCTCCCGCCCGCGAGTGGATTGTTCCGTTAGCCGCCCTTTTCTTTCCCCCGCCGCTTGATATTGGCCCCTCGGAGGCGCTATAGCGGATATGGAGGGGCCATTAAGGACGGGTGATGCTGTCTCTTACAAAAAAGGCCTCATACGGCCTGATCACGATGGCGCATCTTGCCCGCCGCGGCGGGCAAAGGGTCTCTGCGCGCGAAATCGCCCGCGAGAACCATTTGCCGGTCGCGTTTGTGATGAACGTCATGAAACGCCTGTGCGCGGCCGGGTACGTCCAGTCCGTCCGCGGGGCCACGGGAGGCTATACGCTTGCACGCCGGCCGGAGGATATAATTCTGGGTCCGCTGCTGGACGAGATTGAAGGCCCTGTTGAAGATGCACGCTGCAAACGCGGAGATTATGGCATGACGCCCAGGCCGCTGGGCAAGCCGTGCCCGGACGTCGAGACCTGCCCGCATGGCGATCCCGTGCATCGCGTACACCGCAAGATCAGAGACTTCTTGCAGAACGTGGCTCTTGCGGACATTATGGGTAGCCGAGTCGACACGTCGCCTCCAGCCGCCGAGGGTATCGGGGCTGACGACGGGCCAAAGGAAACTGCGGATGACGCCTAAGCTGCCAATTTACCTGGACTACAACGCCACAACACCCGTCGACAAACGGGTCCTGGACGCAATGCTGCCTTTCTTCCGCGAGGACTTCGGCAACCCCACAAGCCACGGCCACGCCTTTGGCTGGAAGGCGGAGGCCGCCGTCGAGGTCGCCCGCCAGCAGGTGGCCGATCTTATCGGCGCCACGCCACAGGAGATAATCTGGACCTCCGGCGCCACCGAGAGCAACAACCTGGCAATCAAGGGCGCCTGCGAGATGTACCGCGACCGGGGCCGGCACGTGATTACCTGCCGCACCGAGCACCGGGCCGTGCTGGAGATCTGCGCCGTTATGGAGCAGGCCGGCTGGCATGTGACTTACCTGCCCGTCGACGAAACAGGTTGGGTCGAAACCGAGCAGGTCGAAGCCGCCATAACCGACCAGACCGTTCTGATTTCCATAATGGCTGCCAACAACGAGACCGGCACCCTCTCTCCGCTGGCCGAGATCGGGCAGATAGCCAAGAGGCGCGGCGTGCTGCTTCACACCGACGCCACCCAGGCGGCCGGGAAAATACCCCTGGACGTCGAGGCGCTGGGCGTGGACCTTCTCAGCCTTTCGGCCCACAAGCTTTACGGCCCCAAGGGCTGCGGGTGCCTCTACGTTCGCCGCCGCAGCCCGCGCGTTCGCCTCACCGCCCAGACCCACGGCGGCGGGCACGAGCGAGGACTGCGAAGCGGAACGCTCAACGTGCCTGGGATAGTCGGCCTCGGCGCCGCGGCCGAGATCGCCCGGGAAGAGATGGCCGCCGACGCCGAGCGGCTGACAGCCCTTCGCGACCGCCTGGATGCGGGCATTCGCAGCCAGTTGCCCGACGTACGGCTCAACGGACACCCCGCAAAGCGGCTCTGTAACACGCTGAATATATCCTTCGCCTACGTCGAGGGCGAGGCGCTGAAGATGAAGCTCAGCAGCCTGGCCGTGTCGTCCGGCTCGGCGTGCAGGAGCGAGTCGCGCGAGCCCAGCCACGTTCTCAAGGCAATGGGCGTGTCGGACGCTCTTGCCAACGCGGCCGTCCGCTTCAGCCTCGGCCGGCCGACGACGCAGGATGAGATCGACTTCGCCATCGAAGCGACCATCCGCGCCGTGCGGGAACTGCGGGCCATCAGCCCCCTTTACGAGCTTGCCCGCGAGGGAATCGACCCCAAGCGGCTAGAATAGTACATGGAACCGAACCATAGCCCCGAACTGATGGAGCACTTTACCCGCCCGCGCAACGTCGGCTCGCTGGACCGCCGCAGCCGGCGCGTTGGAACAGGCACGGCTACGGTTGCAGATTGCGGCGACGTGATGCGGCTCCAGATCGAGGTGGACGGGCGGGGGCGGATCTCGCGGGCTATGTTCAAGACGTTCGGCTGCTCCGCCGCCATCGCGGCCGGGTCCGTCACGACCGAGTGGCTCCGCGGCCGAAATGTCGAAGAGGCCGAGAGCTTCAGCGGCGATTATGTCACCGAGCGGCTGTCGCTGCCGCCGGACAAGCAGCACAGTTCGCGCTTGGCCGAGGACGCCGTCCGGCAGGCTATCGCCGACTGGAAGCAGACGCGCTGCCGTTGCGGCCAGTCGGCGTCGTAGCCGCGAAAGCAAAGGAGTCTGACATGTCCGTCGAGATCCAATGGTTGGGCCACGCCAGTTTCCGCATCGCCGGCACCGAGGCCGTGGCGTACATCGACCCGTGGAAACTGAAAACATCGCCTCACGACGCCGACATCGTCGTGATCTCCCACAGTCACCACGACCACTTCTCGCCCGATGACATCAAGAAGGTTTCCAAGGCCGATACCGCCATCGTGGCCCCCGGCGACGTCGTGGCCCGGCTCCGGGCCGCCAGCGCCGTCACGCCCGGCGACAGCATGACCATCAAGGGCGTGACCGTCGAGGCCGTCGCGGCCTACAACGTCGGCAAGACGTTCCACCCCCGCAGCAACCAGTGGATCGGCATCGTGCTGACCATCGACTCCAAACGCGTGTACTACGCGGGCGACACCGATTTCATCCCCGAGATGACCGAACTCCAGGAACTGGACGTCGCCCTGCTGCCCGTCGGCGGAACCTACACGCTCAACGCAGCCGAGGCCGCCATAGCCTGCAAAGCCATCGGCTGCAAGTCGGCCGTGCCCTACCACTGGGGCGACATCGTCGGATCGGAGTCCGATGCCCGGCAGTTCATCCAGGCCGTCGAGTGTGAAGGCGTGCTCCTCCAGCCCGGCCAGTCAATGGTCATCTAGGCGCGATGTGACCCTGCCGTTCAGAAAAAATGGCGTTCACGCAGAGGTCGCAGAGAGCGCGGAGGTAAGAAGAAACGAAAGAAACAGAAGAAGCGTTATAGGTGGATTACATGGATTGATGCGTATATAAGTTTCTTAATCCATGTAATCTCTTAATCCATGTAATCCCACTCTCGCTTCTTCGTTTTTTCCTACTTTCTTCTCCGCGATCTTTGCGGCCTCTGCGTGAGATCTTCTTCTGTCCCGCTAGAACATTCCGACGACCTGCCCGTTCTCGTCGAGGTCGATATCCATGAATGCCGGGCGGCTTGGCAGGCCCGGCATGGTTCGCATCGCCCCCAGCAGCGGGTAGAGGAAGCCCGCCCCGGCCGCGGCGCGAACCTCGCACACCGGCACGGTAAAGCCCGTCGGCACGCCCTTCAGCGTCGGATCGTGGCTGAGCGATAGATGAGTCTTGGCCATGCAGATCGGCAGATGGCTCAGGCCCGCCCTGTCGTACGAGGCGATCTGCTTCTCGGCCAGCGGCTCGTACTTGACGGCCGAGGCCAGGTAAACCTTCTTGCAGATGGTCTCGATCTTCTCCTTGATGGGCATCGCGTCGGGGTACAGCAGGTGGAAGTTCGAGGGCTTCTCGCAGGCGGCGACGACGGCCTCGGCCAGCGCCACCGCGCCCTTGCCGCCCAGTGCCCAGTGGTTTGCCACGACGGCGGCCTCGGCCCCGGCCTTCTCAGCCGCCTTGCGGGCAAGCTCCAACTCCGCCTTGGTGTCAGTCGGGAACTGGTTGATCGCCACCACCACCGGCACGCCGTACATGCGCGCGATCTCGATGCACCGCGCAAGGTTGCAGACGCCCGCTTCGAGCAGATCGAGGTTCTCCTGGGTGTACTCGGGCCCCAAAGGCTTGCCCGGGATGACCTGAGGCCCGCCGCCGTGCATCTTCAGCGCCCGGATCGTGCCGACGACCACCACGCAGTTGGGACGCAGCCCGCTGACGCGGCACTTGATGTCGAAAAACTTCTCCATGCCGATGTCCGCGCCGAAGCCGCTCTCGGTGACAACGTAATCGGCAAGCTTCAGCGCGATCCGGTCGGCGATGATCGAGCTGTTGCCCTGGGCGATGTTGGCGAACGGACCGGCGTGAATGAACGCGGGCTGGCCCTCGATCGTCTGCATCAGGTTCGGCTTGATCGCGTCCTTCATCAGCACCATCATCGCACCGGCACAGCCCAACTGCTCAGCCGTCACCGGATCGCCCTTGCGGTTCATGCCGATGATGATCTGCCCGAGACGCTTGCGCATGTCCTTGATATCGGTGGCAAGGGCAAGAATGGCCATGATCTCCGACCCCACGGATATGTCGAAGCCGGTCTTGCGGCGCGGCCCGTCCATCCAGTTGTCGCTCAGGCCGGTCTCGATGAAACGCAAAGTCGCGTCGTTGACGTCAACCACCCGCCGCCAAGTGATGGTCTCGGGGTCGATGTCCAGCGTAGGCATGCCCTTTGTCTCCCAGCCGGGCCTGGACTCGTGGCGGACCCGCGCGTCGATGGCGGCCGCGAGTAGATTATTGGCAATGCTCACCGCGTGAATGTCGCCTGTCAGGTGGAGGTTGAACTCCTCCATCGGAATGACCTGGCTGTAGCCGCCGCCGGCGGCGCCGCCCTTGATGCCGAACGTCGGACCCATTGAGGGCTGGCGTATGCACAGGAAGGCTTTCTTGCCGATCTGCCCCAGCGCCTGGGTCAGGCCGACGCTCGTGGTGGTCTTGCCCTCACCCAGCGGCGTGGGCGTGATGGCGGTCACGTCGATGTACTTGCCGTTGGGCTTGTCCGCCAGGGCGTCGAGGATGCCAAGCTGGACCTTCGCCTTGACACTGCCGTAAGGCTCGAGAAACTCCTGCCTTATGCCCGCGCGGGCGGCGATCTCGGTGATCGGCTTGGCCGTTGCGGCGCGGGAAATGTCAATGTCGGACGGAACGGACGGGGCCATTACAAGTCTCCTTGGCTCAACTTCAACTTCTTTTATTCTTCTATTCTTTTGTTCTTTTGTTCTTCTCTTCTTCGCCGGCACAGTGCATCCGCCCTGACTGCCAGGGCGCCCGCACCGCCAAAGCAAACGGATCGCGGAGTCTACGCTCGCCGGCGGCGTCACGCAAGCGGGGACAAGATGTTTTCTGGTGCAGCTTGTGCCAGTTTTGGAAGAAAATATGAGTCCTATGGGACGTATAGGACTTATCGGTCCAACGCCCGCCCTGAGCCCGTCCTCCCGCGAGCCTTGATCGACGCGGCCCCAAAGCGTATCGTCTAAATAATCGCAACCAGCCGCCCTTTCGAAAGGCTCAGCCATGACCGAGTACGCGCCTGACAATCGGCAGCAGCCTGCCGGCGACCCGCTGCCGAACGAGCGCCAACCAACTTGCCAGTGCGCGATCCGCAAGTACGCTGACGGGCACTTCACTGCCATGAACGACCAGGTAGTCGCCGAGGCCCGCGTCGAGCTTGTCGTCAACGACGATGAGCTTCGCCTGGCCCTTCTGTGCCTGCCGCGACAGTTGCCGGAACTGGCCGTGGGATTCCTTCGCGGCGAGGGCGCCCTGCGCAGCCGCGACGAGATCGAGCGAATCGACATGGACCAGGCAGGCCGGACCGTTCGCCTGCACGGGCGATTCGATCCGGACGCCCTTGACGCCATCCGCCGTCGCTGGACGTGGGGCACCGGCTGTGGCGGCGGCGGCACGTCGGCCCAGCTTAATCCAGAGGCGTACCAGCCGCTTGCCTCCAGCCTGGAGGTGGGCGCCGAGACGCTCGTTGGTCTGGTCCGCGGGTTTATGGGCGCCATGGACATGTGGAAGGCCACTGGCGGGGTCCACGCATGCGCACTGGCAAGCGAGGCCGAACTGCTCATCGTCGCCGAGGACATAGGACGCCACAACGCATTCGACAAAGTCATCGGCCGGGCCGTGCTCGACGGATTGGACACGTCCGACAAGCTCATTCTCACCACGGGCCGGCTTTCGGCGGAGATGGTCTCCAAGGCGGTAGCGGCTCACGTGCCGATAGTGGTCGGCCGAGGCGCGGTCACGGCCCTGGCGATCGACCTGGCCCGCAAGTTCGGCCTGACGCTCGTGGGCTTCGCCCGCGCGGGGCAATTCAACGTATACACGGGGTTTCAACGAATCATGGGGTAGTAGCCGGGGGCCGGGAGAAACAAACGGTGGATCCGGGAAAAGCAAGAACCACGGCACCCGCAAATCTCCGTCTATGCGCCGTCAGCCCCCCTTGGGGGCCCAGGGCATTCGGGCCTGGTGAAATATCGCGAGTCTTCTTCCCATTGTTCTTCCTCTCCGCGCTCTCAGGAGCCTCCGCGTGAAACACGCTGTTTCTTCTTCGAGGGATATGCCTTTCCATCATCCGCACGAGACATGCTTTCTACAATCCCTTTCGCCGTGGTCGCGTTTGGGGTACAATTCGCGGCGTTCGTGGCCGGTGGGCTGAGACGCCGATCGAGTTGGAGCGGTCCTCCGTTTGGGATAACACATGAGCTTATTAGTTACCGGCAGCATCGGCATTGACACCGTGGAGGCGCCTTCGGGCAAGGTTGTTGACGCTCTTGGCGGATCGAGCATTTACTTTGCCTATGCGGCGAGTTTCTTCACCGACGTTCGGCTGGTCGGCGTCGTCGGCGACGACTGCCCGCCGGACTTCCTAAAGCCCCTGCGCGAAAACCCGCGGATAGACCTGGCCGGGCTGGAAATCCGCGCCGGCAGCAAGACCTTCCGCTGGCACGGGCGATACCACGACGACGTCAACGTGCGCGACACCGTCTCGGTGGACCTGAACGTCCTGGGCGAGGTCGGGCCGACCATCCCGGAGGCATTCCGCGACAGTAGGTACGTCTTCCTGGCCAACACTCACCCGGCCTTGCAACTGGAGCTGCTCGGCCAGCTCGCGGAGCCGTCGCTCGTCGTGGCCGACACGATGGACCTGTGGATCACCACTGAACTCGACGCGCTTAACGCCCTGCTGGGCCATATCGACGGCCTGGTCCTCAACGATTCCGAGGCCAAGCTGATGACTGGCAAGGCTAACGTGGTCGAGGCCGGGCTGGAGATCGCGCGCAGGGTGCGGCGCTTCGTCGTGGTGAAAAAGGGCGAGCACGGCAGCCTGCTTTTCGCGGGCGAGAAGGTCTTCGCCCTGCCGAGCTACCCTACGCGGAATGTGGTGGACCCCACCGGCGCCGGCGACAGCTTCGCGGGCGCCATGATGGGCTACCTTGCCGCGGCGGACAGCTTCGACGTCCCGGTCCTGCGAAAGGCCATCGCACTGGGCACTGTCACCGCCAGCATCGAGTTGGAAGACTTCTCGCTCAACCGGTTCCTGACGACCACCCGGGCCGAAATCGACGCGCGACTGGCGGAGTTCAAGGATTTGACAACGTTCTAGCCGCCGGAGACAATCGATGGCGATTCGCACCTTCGTGGCACTGGACTTGGACACCCCGATTCGCCGGGCCATAGCCGACGCGGCCGAGGGACTGCCCACCGACGGCGGGAAGGTTCGTTGGGTCGAGCCGCAGAACCTGCACGTCACGCTGAAGTTCCTGGGCGATGTGCCGGACGCGGACGTGGTGAACGTGTGCCGGGCCGTCGAGGCCGTCGCTGGCAGGCTCGATCCACTGACGTTCGACGTGGTCAGCCTGGAGTGTACCCCGGACCGCGGGCCGGTGAAGATGATCTGGGCCGGAGTCCGCGACCCGGACGGTAAGCTGGCTAAGGCCTTCGGCGAGTTGGAAGCGGCCATGGAAGTACTGGGCTTCGATGTCGAGCGGCGGGCGTTCAGGCCGCACCTAACCGTCGGGCGCGTCCGCTACTGCCCGAACCCCGCCGCTCTGAGGCAGGCGACGGCCCGGCTGGGCGATAAGGAGTTCGGCACGCAAGACGCCGACGACATGGTGGTTTACAGCAGCCAACTCACCAAAGAAGGGCCTGTTTACGCCGCCATGGCGCACTGCCGGCTTGGGCAGTAGCGGCCGGCGGCGAAACGGCTGACGTTTTTTCAGGGATTTTTGTTTTTTCTATTGCGGCACCCAAACAGAAGCCTTACATTATTTAATAAGCGGCCGGAGCCTTGAAGTACGGCAAAAGACTTTGGCCGCGGGCATGTCGGCGGATATCCTGGCGGCCTGGCCGCACCCGCACGGCGTGCCATGCAGGTGGGTTCTTTGAAGGAGACGGACAGATGGCCAAGGCCACAAGGTCGACAGGGAAGAAGTCTGGTTCGGACGGTTCGGACGGCGCCGAGGCGCCGGCGTCATCGGCGGCAGGGGCTGCTCAGGGGGCGTGCCAGGCCCCGGCAGTCAACGAGCGGCGCGACAAGGCCCTCGACGCGGCACTCAAGCAGATCGAGAAAAACTACGGCGTCGGCAGCATCATGCGGCTGGCCGAGAACCAGGTCGTCCGTGTCAAGGGCATCTCCACGGGGGCGCTAAGCCTGGATATCGCCCTTGGCGGCCAGGGGATTCCCTGCGGACGGATATGCGAGTTGTTCGGGCCGGAAGGCTCGGGCAAGACCACGCTCGCCCTGCACGTGATCGCCAGCGCACAGAAGGCCGGCGGTGTCGCGGCCTTCATCGACGCCGAGCACGCCATGGACCCCACTTGGGCCCGCAAACTCGGCGTGGACCTTCAGAGCCTGCTGATAAGCCAGCCGGACACCGGCGAGCAGGCGCTGGAAATCTGCGAGATGCTCGTCCGCTCCAACGCGGTGGCCGTGGTGGTGATCGACTCGGTGGCCGCGCTGATACCGCGGGCGGAGATCGAGGGCGAGATGGGCGACTCGCACATGGGCCTCCAGGCCAGGCTGATGAGCCAAGCCATGCGGAAACTCGTCGGCGCGATATGCAAGAGCCGCACGAGCGTGATCTTCATCAACCAGATCCGCATGAAGATCGGCGTCATGTTCGGCAACCCGGAGACCACGCCCGGCGGCAACGCCCTGAAGTTCTACAGCTCCGTCCGCATCGACGTGCGACGGGTGACCACGCTCAAGGAAGGCGAGGAGGCCGTCGGCAACCGCATCCGCGCGCGCGTCGTCAAGAACAAGATCGCGCCGCCGTTCAAGAAGGCCGAGTTCGACATAACCTTCGAGGGCGGCATAAACACCCTCGGCGACCTGGTGGACCTCGCGGCCGAGGCCGACATCATCCTCAAACAGGGCTCCTGGTACAGCTTTGGCGACACCCGCCTGGGCCAGGGCCGAAACAACGCCGTGGCGTTCCTCAAGGACAACGCCGACCTCCAGGAAGAAATCCGCAAAGCCGTGATTGCCAAGCTCGCCCCACACCTGGTGCCGGCGAAGAAGGTGGAGTAGGAAAAGCAAAGGCCTCACGCGGAGGTCGCAGAGGACGCAGAGAAAGAAGAGAAAAGCTAAGCAACGATAAACACAGATAACGGCCTTTCTTTTATCAGTTCTTATCTGAGTTCATCATTGCCTGTCTTCTTTTATTCTCCGTGTCCTCTGCGACCTCTGCGTGAGGTCTTGTTGTTTCTCCGTTGGTCTTGAAAGATCGCCCGCGGGTGCATACGATGCAGAGCCCATTAAGGAGCCTGACATGGACCTTGCCGTACAGAGATCGCCGCACATGCACGGGACCATGCGGATCCCGCCGAACAAGAGTCACTCGTTCCGCGCGCTTATCATGGCCGGCCTGGCCGAGGGCGTCAGCCGGATCGTCGCCCCGGCGGTTTCCAACGACTGGATGCGCGGCATCGAGGCCCTTGAGATGCTCGGGGCCAAGGTGGACCCCAAGGCCAACCACCTCTGGGAGATCACCGGCACGGCCGGGCAACTCAAGACGCCCGACGACGTCATAGACTGCGGCAACAGCGGGATTATCCTGCGTTTCTTCATGGGCCTGGCGGCTTGTTGCGAAGGCTACACCGTGCTCAGCGGGGATGAGTCCATCCGGCATCTTCGTGTATGCCAGCCGCTGATCAACGCGATCAACAACCTGGGCGGCTGGGCGGTCAGCACCAAGGGCGACGGCCACGGACCCGTCGTCGTTCGCGGGCGGCTCAAGGGCGGGCGGACGGAGCTTGACGGCATGGACTCCCAGCCCGTCTCGGCCCTGTTGATAGCCACGGCCCTGGCCGACGCGCCGACCGACCTGATCGTCCGAAACCCCGGCGAAAAGCCCTGGGTCGGCGTGACGCTCCACTGGCTAAGCCGCTGCGGCGTGGAATACAGCAACGAGGACTACACCCACTACCGCGTTCGCGGCAAGAGCCGTTGGAAGGGCTTCGATGTCAACGTGCCGCTCGACTGGTCGGCCGCGCTGTACCCGATAGTGGCGGCCGTGCTCAGCGAGGACAGCGAGGTCCGCGTGCCGGGCATGGATTTCCAGGACTGCCAGGGCGACAAGCTGGTTATCGACGTCCTTCGCCAGATGGGCGCGGACATAGCCATCGAGGGCGACACGGTGATCGCCCGCTCCAGCAAGCTCAGGGGCCGGGAAATCGACTGCAACGACTTCATCGACCAGTTCATGCTGCTGGCGGTGGTGGGTGCCCAGGCCGAGGGCGAGACGGTGCTGACCAACGCGGAAATCTGCCGGCACAAGGAGTGCGACCGCATCACGGGAATCTGCCAGGCACTCAAGGCGATGGGCGCCAGCGTGACCGAACGGCCCGACGGTCTGGTCGTGCGCGGCGGGCGCCTCCGAGGCGTCCATCTCAACAGCAAGGCCGACCACCGGATGGTAATGACCCTCGCCGTCGCCGGCCTGGTTGCTGAAGGCACAACTGTCATCTCCGACGTCGAGTGCGTCAAGAAGACCTTCCCCTCGTTCGTCACGGAGATGCAGTCGATCGGCTGCGACATGGACAAAATCGGCTGAATCCCGGGCCGACGCCACAGACGATCGTGAACTGCACCAGGGGTTTTTACCTGCCGCCTGCCTCAGGAGCCGTACTCGACGGTCTGGTGGGCGGTGCTGCGCATCTTCCTGGTCGTCGAGGCGGCGGCACTTTTGCGTTTGCGGCGCCGGCCGGGCTCGGGAATGTCCAACTTCGGCACCCGAACAGGGTGGTCGAGGACCACCCGGATAGCCTCGGTGACATTTGAGGCGAACAGATCAGCCTTGATCTCGTCAGAAAGGCCCTCGGCCCGATTGAACACACCGCCCATGATCAGCACCTGCATATCCGCGCAGACGCCGACGCCGCGAATGAGGCTAATCAGTTTGCGGGTGTTGGGAACGCCGGCTGGCTTGGTGCCATAAATGCAGAGAATGTCAGGAGTTGTCTTGCCGACAAATTGCAGAATCTCGTCGTTGGGCACCCCGCTGCCCAGAAACCACACGCTCCAGCCTATCGCCTCGAACAGGTCGGCTGTGATCTGGGCGCCAAGCTCCTCGCCCTCCCCGTCGCCACAGACAACGACCATCCGCAGGCCGCTCTTGGGCGCCCGGGCGAGCATGCCCTGGAGTTGGTCGGCTATCATCCGGTTGATCCGCGTGGCCATGTGCTCCATGATGAGGTTGATGTGGTTGCGGCGAAACAGGCTGTCCACCTGCTCCATCGCCGGCCAGATTATCATCTTCAGCAGCTTACACGAGGGAATCCCCCTATCCTGCGCCGCGAGAATCAACTCCCTTGCCTGACAACGCTTACCGACGAAGAGGTGCTCAAGGTACTGCTTGAAGAGTTCGGGCATCGACATGGCTATTCGTCCTGTTTCGCGCCACCAGGCAGGCTTCCTTGTGTACCTGGCAACTTCCTTTTTTCCCGGCCAGGAATCCTTCCCAGCCTTGACCTTGCCTTTTTGTGTTAAGCTAGGCACTCTGCGGTACACAGGTAAAATCGGAAAACGGGGATTGAAAACTTGAGGGGAATTGTTAAAATAGATAATCTGCGTTATTGGGGCAATACAGCCGGAAAGAGAACGGCGGAACTCGGAACATGGAGCCCGGAACACCGGGTGCCGTTCTTCTTCGTTCCTGATTCCGCTGTTTCTCTTTTCCCCGGGTTCCCGGTTCCACTGTTCGCTTCTACAGGTTCCGCCGTTCTTCTCCTTGCCCACAAGGGCCGATTGTCATACTTTATGGCCATGGCAAGAATAGGATTCGGTTACGACTCGCACCGTTTCGCTCCCGGCCGGGCACTGGTGCTCGGAGGGCTGGCCATCGAGCATGAGCAAGGCCTGGCCGGGCATAGCGACGCCGATGCCGTACTGCACGCGATCACCGACGCGATCCTCGGCGCGATCGCGGCCGGGGACATCGGCGAGCTTTTCCCGGACAGCGACCCCCGATGGGCCGGGGCCGACAGCTCGGTCTTCGTGCTCCATGCGGTGCGCCTGGCGGAGCGGCAAGGCTTGGGCGTCGGCAACTGCGACGTGACGATCCTGGCCGAGGCGCCCATGCTCGGGCCTCTCAAGAAGCCAATGGCGGCGCGAATCGCCGAACTGCTTGCCTGCCCGCAAGAGTGCGTCTCCGTCAAGGCCAAGACTAACGAGCAGATGGGTTTCGTGGGCCGCACCGAGGGCATCGCAGCCTTCGCGGTCGTCCTCTTGGAAGAAAAGCAATGCTGAAGCTTTACAACACCGCCACGCGGCATGTCGACGAGTTCGACGGCACGACCATCGAGCCGGGCAAGGTCCGCATGTACACCTGCGGGCCGACGGTCTACAACTTCGCGCATATCGGCAACCTGCGGACCTACGTGTTCGAGGATGTGCTCAAGCGCGTGCTGCGGCTGAGCGGCTACAAAGTGACGCACGTGATGAACGTCACCGACGTGGGCCATCTCGTCAGCGACGCCGACGAGGGCGAAGACAAGATGGTGAAGGGCGCCGCCCGCGAGGGCAAGACCGTCTGGCAGATCGCCCAGTTCTACTGGGACGCATTCCGGAGCGACATTGCCCGCCTGAACATCATCGAGCCTAACACCTGGTGCCGCGCCACCGACCACATCGACGATCAGATCAATATGGTCCGCGTCCTGGCAGAGAAGGGCTTCACCTACGAGATTCCCGGCGACGGCATTTACTTCGACACGTCGAAGCTGCCCAGCTACGGCAAGCTGGCCAGGCTGGACATTGCTGGCCTCCAGGCCGGGGTACGCATCGAGATGCACGCCGAGAAGCGCCAGCCCACCGACTTCGCCCTGTGGAAGTTTTCCCCGGCCGACAAGCAGCGCCTCATGGAATGGCCCAGCCCGTGGGGCAAGGGTTTTCCCGGCTGGCACATCGAGTGCTCCGCCATGGCGATCAGCCAGCTCGGCGAGCGGCTGGACATCCATTGCGGCGGCATCGACCACATTGCGGTGCATCACACCAACGAGATCGCCCAGGCCGAGTGCTACCTCGGCCACGACTGGTGCCGCTGGTGGATGCACGGTGAGTTCCTCGTGCTGCC
>CAZSBS010000011.1:16609-33848 GCA_964605095.1 uncultured Planctomycetaceae bacterium
AAGCCCTCGACGGCGCCCAAAACGCCCTGAACAACCTCAAGAAACACGTGCTGGACATCAAGGCCGACGCCGATGGGCAGGCCGGCACACCCATTGAGGCCCATGTCAAAACATTCCGCGAGGCTGCGGAGAACGACCTGAACATGCCCCAGGCTCTGGCCGCGATGTGGGGCGCGCTGAAGGACCCCGACGCTCTAGCCGGGAACATCTACGCGACCCTCCTGGAGATGGACAAGGTCCTCGGTTTGGGCATCGCCGAGATGAAGGAGCAGGCCCTGGAAATATCCGAGCAGGACATCGAGCAACTAATCGCCGACCGCCAAGCCGCCCGCAAGAACCGCGACTTCGCCCAGGCCGACAAGATCCGCGACGACCTGCTCGCCAAAGGAATCGTCCTGGAAGACGGCCCAGCCGGAACGATGTGGCGAAGGGCGTGATTGAAAATGGGTACATTCGCAATTGCGCGGGGTTGTACAATACGGCTGACTCCGCCCGATGGCGGAGTCGTACTTGGTCATCCGGGAAATCCCGGCTAACAGAAGGGAACCATCATGAAAAAGCAGCTTATCAAGGCCGCAATTCTCACGGCCGCCGCTCTGGCAGTATTCTCACATCAGGCCGTTGCCCAGGAGGCTGGGGCCGGCAAGTCGCCCAAGCAAGCGGGCAACGGTGTTGTAAAGGTCTTCATTCTCGCCGGCCAGTCGAACATGGAAGGCCATGGCGGCATTCGGACCATCGACGACTTGGGCAATGATCCTAAGCACGGGCAACTGCTCAAGAAACTGAAGAATGCGGACGGTTCATGGGCAGTGCGCGATGACGTCTTCGTATACTACAAGCGTTCAGGCGACGTGGTAAAGGCTCCGCTGACCGTGGGACAGGGGTGCTCTTCCGGCGAAATAGGTCCGGAGTTGATGTTCGGCATGATCATGGGAGACTATTACAAGGAGCCGGTGCTGCTGATCAAGACCGCCTGGGGCGGAAAGGATTTGTACTGCGACTTCCGTCCGCCGAGTGCCGGCCAGCCCGCCTACGCGATTCAGCCGCGCGACGGCAAGCCCCGCGAGATGGGCGTCAACTATCACCAGATGGTCACCGAGGTCAAAGAATGCCTGGCGAATATGGAAAGCGATTTCCCCCAGCTAAAGGGAATGAAGCCCCAGATCGCCGGCTTTGTCTGGTTCCAGGGCTTCAATGAGCAGTTCAGCGGCAAAGACAATCAAAAGCAGGTCTACGCGGAGTATGCGTCGAACTACGCACACATGATCGCGGACCTCGAGAAGGAGTTCAAGCTGGTCAAGCTGCCCTCCGTTGTCGGCGAACTGGGCACTGACGGCGCCCGTGGGCCCGCGGCGCTGAAAGCCGCCCAGGCAACCGTCGTGGATCAGCCGTCCCTCAAGGGCAAGGTCGCGTTTGTCAAGACGGCCCAGTTCTGGGATCCGGCCCTGGACCAGATGGAGAGCAAACTTTACGGCCAGGAGCAGCGAGTGCGCAAGCAGGTCACTGCCGCGGTCATGGAGCAACTCAAGGGCAAGCCGGAGTCCGCGGACAAGAAGGCGGTGGAACAACTCGTAAACAGGCAGATGGGCGATGCCCTGTCGAAGGACGCGGAGTATCAAAAGGTCCGGGTCGAGCACGATAAGATCGTCAGCCACTGGGAGTGCCATTATTGGGGAAGCGCCAAAATATACTGCATGGTCGGCAATGCCCTCGCCGAGGCGATGAAACAGCTTGTGAAGCGTAAGTGATGGCCGACGGCCCGGTTTCAGAAGCCTCGCATTGAGGTGGGGCTTGGGAAACATGCCACCAGGCTGACAACGGCCGAAAGATAACTGGATCATGACGAAAGGCATTTGGATTGCGACGATCATGATTGGGGTCGCTTGGTGCGCGCTGGCCGCGGGATGCTCCGAGCAGGACATCGAGCAACTAATCGCCGATCGCCAAGCCGCCCGCAAGGCCCGCGACTTCGCCCGCAGCGACCAAATCAGCAACGACCTGCTCGCCAAGGGAATCGTCCTGGAGGACGGCCCAAAAGGCACGACCTGGCGCAGGGCGTAATGGGAAATGAGGGGCGCAGAGGGCTTGGCCCGGCCGGCTGCGCGTGCAGCCTGGCTGGACACATAAATGGGGAGCAATTGATGGACAACGACAAGATGACTGACGCGCCTGTGCCCGGCCCGGACGGACGGACCGAACTGCTGCTCTACCAAAGCCAGGACGGCAAGACGCGGATCGATGTCCGGCTGACCGGCGAGACTCTCTGGCTGACCCAGAACCAGATGGCGGAGTTGTTCCAGGTGGACAAGTCAGGCATAAGCCGCCATTTGGACAACATTTATGAAACAGGGGAGCTGGCCCATGAGGCAACTGTTGCAAAATTTGCAACAGTTCAGCATGAAGGCAACCGTCAAGTCAGCCGCGATTTGGAGTACTACAACCTCGATGCAATCATCTCGGTTGGCTATCGGGTGAACAGCCTGCGGGGCACGCAGTTCCGCATCTGGGCGACACAGCGATTGCGGGAGTATCTCGTCAAGGGATTTGTCTTGGACGACGACCGCCTCAAGGCCGCCAGCGCCCTTGGCAGTAGCTACTTCGACGAGTTGCTCGAGCGGATTCGCGATATCCGCGCCTCGGAGAAGGTCTTCTGGCGTAAGGTCCTGGACATTTACGCCACCAGCATCGACTACAACCCGCGGGTGGAGGTCTCGCGGGAGTTCTTCAAGGTCATTCAGAACAAGATGCACTGGGCTTCTCACGGCCACACTGCCGCGGAGATCATCAGCCAGCGTGCCGACGCCGACAAGCCGAACATGGGGCTGACGGCCTGGTCGGGCGACCGTCCGCGCCGCGGCGATGTGAGCGTCGCCAAGAATTACCTCCAGGCCGATGAAATCGCCATACTCAACCGGATGGTGACAGCCTACCTGGAATTGGCGGAGTTGCAGGCGCTCAATCGCAAGCCGATGCACATGCGGGATTGGATTGAGCGGCTGGACGATTTCCTGAAGATGACCGGCCGGGAAATCCTGTCTCATGCCGGCACAGTCAGCCATGAAGATGCCCTGGTTAAGGCCCAGGCCCAATACGAGAAGTACCACCAGATGCACCTGAACGATCCCTCGCCGGTGGAGAAGCACTTCGTCGAAGCCCTAGCAGAGGTTCAGCAATTGGAGCAGCAGGCAAACCACTTGTCCAAGCCGCCGGCGTCAGGCAAGAAACGAAATAAAAGGCCGTTGTAGACGGCTAACAACGTGAGGTCCACGTTGGGGACGGACAGCCTGGTTGCCAAGTCGTGATGGAAACATTGCATGAGGGATGAATGGCTATCGGGACAAATAGACATCCCGAGGATTTCCCAAGATCGCGGGGATGCAGACGCTGCTGGCTGATACTGCTCATACCGGTGGCGTACCTGTGCGTGGATTTGACCGCAGGCCCGATGAGTTGGGTCACGGGGATCGATTGGGGGCTCAACTGGTCGGGATTCGTTCTGCTGCGACTCATGCCCGTAATTCCACCTGTCGCCGTTGCATTGGCAGTAGCTTGCCACCGGCGGATTTCCTGGCTAGTACTGGCCTCGTTTATCACTTCGATGTTAATCGTCTGGTTTGTTGACCTGCACGGACTCTTGTCTTTTTGGTTCTGGGGCCTGTCACGCGGCCTCGTCGAGTAGTTTATCGCTGCCAAGAAGAAGATGCCCTTACGGGCACACTACGAACGCCAGAGGCACCTGCGAATCTCGCGGAGCGTTCGTAGTTCCGCCGTCCCCTTGGGGGCAGGAAGGCGGTATGTTTCTTTGCCGTGCCCATGGCCTCATTATGGCCCCGGTTTTTCCTTTCCCTATTACCCACTACCTATTACCTATTACCTTCATGGCGACGTCAAAGGCATATCGGATACTGGGCATCGACCCCGGTTTAAACATCACCGGATACGCGGTTGTGGACGTGGCGGGGGGTGCCCAGCCCGTCATCATCGAGGCTGGAACGCTGCGGACCAGCACGAAGGCGGAGTTGGCTGAGCGGATCGGGCAGATTCACGCCGACCTCTCAGCCGTGCTCGCGGAGTTGCGGCCCGACATGATGGCCATCGAGCAGCTTTACGCCCACTACAAGCACCCTCGGACGAGCATCCTGATGGCCCATGCGCGGGGGGTGATCATTCTCGCGGCCCAGCAGGCGCACGTGGCGGTCCGCAGCCTGGCGTCAACAGAGGTCAAGAAGAACCTAACCGGCAACGGTCACGCCTCGAAGCTCCAGATGCAGCGGGCGATCCAGTCCTCTTGCGGCCTGGCTGAACTACCCGAGCCGCCCGACGTGGCGGACGCCCTGGCCATCGCCCTGTGCGCCAGCCGCAAGCTGGATAGGTGAAAAAGAAACAGCGTTTCCTCGCATAGGTCGCGGAGAACGCGGAGAGGAAAAGATAATGCCCGTTGCTTCTTGACCTCTGTGTCGGTTCGCCTCCGGTTCCAGGTATTGCTATCCCTGGGCTTGGGGTGTCGTCATCCAACTGCCCACCTTTTCCACTGGTTCCCATAGGCGCCGACAAGGAAAATCCGCAATCCGTTTTTCCCCTTGCCCTGAGGGCCTTACGGCTTATATTGAACGGCTCTGCAAAGAGCGGGCAGTGCGTTTTCCCTGCCCGTTGGCGCGCCAGGAAGGGCCCGTTGTGGTCGTCGGATGTCGTTGGCTGTCGTAAGTTGTCGTCAGAAAACCTTGGAGAACCATATGCCGGCTTCGAAACCTCAGGATATTCGCAACGTCGTTATGTTGGGCCACGGTGGCGTGGGCAAGACCACTCTCTGCGAGGCGATGCTTTTTGCCGCCAAGGTCACCACCCGCCTGGGCTCAGTGGACGACGGCACCAGCACGCTGGATTTCACCGACATCGAGAAGGACCGCAAGCAATCGGTCGAGCCGGCAATCGCTAACTTCGAGCACAATGGCAAGAGTGTCAACATTATCGACGCCCCCGGTTACCCGGACTACATTGGCGGGGCAATGGGAACCATGGACGGGGCGGACACCGGCGTGGTGGTAATCAGTGCCACGGCCGGGATAGAGGTCAACACCCGCAGGCTGATCAAGACTGCCCAGCAGATCTCCATGCCGGTAGCGATCGTGATCAACAAGATCGACGGCGAGAACGTCGACCTGGATCGGCTGCTCAAGGACATCACCGAATCCTTCGGCGCATCGTGCAAGCCGATGAACCTGCCCGACAGATCGATCAAGTCGGTGATCGACTGCTTCAAGAGCGATTCCGGCGACACCGCCGTCGGCGACGTGGGCGAGGCGCACACGCAACTCGTCGAGAACATCATCGAGGCCGACGAGGAACTCCTGGAAGCCTACCTCGGCGAGCAGGAGATACCCCAGGCGAAGCTCTCGGCCGTGTTCGCCAAGGCCATGGTCGAGGGCACAGTGATACCGGTGCTTTTCACGGCCGGCAAGGCCGGCGTGGGCGTCGCCGAGCTTATGGACGCTATCGCCAACTACTTCCCGTCGCCGGTGGACGTCAAGGCCCCCCAAGTGACGACGGCCGAGAAGGACGGCGAGACGATCATCCTTTCCGCCGACGCGGAAAAGCCCCTCGTCGCCCAGGCGTTCAAGCTGGCCACGGACCCGTTCGTCGGCAAGCTGGCGTGGATTCGCATCCTCCAGGGCTCATGCACGCCCGACACGGTTTACCACCTGCGTGACGACCGCAAGACGGCGAAGGTCGGCCACTTGTTCAAGATCCAGGGCAAGGAGACGCACGAGGTGAAGAAGGCCGTCGCCGGCGACATCATCGCCCTGGCGAAGGTCGAGGAAATCAAGCGGGGCGACGTGCTTCACGTCGAGCCGGCGCCGATGTTCCGCGCGGTCACCGAGTGCCCCCACCCGATGTACTCGTTGGCCGTGACGCCCAAGAGCCGCGGCGACGAGCAGAAAATCTCCGGCGCGCTGAGCAAGCTGGCCGAGGAAGATCCGACCTTCGTGTTCACCCGCGACGCGCAGACGGCCGAGACCGTCATCAGCGGTATCGGCGACCTGCACCTGCGGATAATGCTGACCAAGATGCGCGAGCGGTTCGACCTCGACGTGGACACCAAGCCGCCGAAAATCCCCTACAAGGAGACCATCGCCGCCAAGGCCGAAGGGCACCACCGCCACAAGAAGCAGACCGGCGGGGCCGGGCAGTTCGGCGAGGTGTACCTGCGGGTCGAGCCGCTGGAGCGGGGAAGCGGCTTCGAGTTCGTCAACGCCCTGTTCGGCGAGTCGATCCCGAGGCAATACCTGCCGGCCATTGAGAAAGGCGTCGTCGAGGTCCTTGCCAACGGCGCCGTGGCGGGCTATCCCATGCAGGACATCCGCGTGAGCGTTTACGACGGCAAGCACCACCCGGTGGACTCCAAGGAAATCGCCTTCAAGACCGCCGGCAAGTTCGCCTTCATCGATGCGATTCATAAGGCCAAGCCCGTGCTGCTGGAGCCTATCGTGGACATGGAAATAACGGTTCCGTCGGCCTTTATGGGCGATATCGCCAGCGACCTTTCCGGCCGGCGCGGACGGATAATGGGCCAGGACATGCTGCCGGGCAACATGTGCGTCATCAAGGCCCAGGCCCCGCTGTCCGAGGTGATGCAGTACAACAGCCAGCTCCGTTCGGTCACCGGCGGGCAGGGCAGCTACTCGATGGAGTTGAGCCACTACGAGCCGGTACCCGGTAACGTCCAGGCCCAGATCGTCGCAGCCGCCCAGGCAGCCAAGGAAGAAGACAAGGAAAAGTAGTAGATTTGTAATCTGTAATTTGTGATTTGTGATTGAAAGGCGATTGAAAAAGACTTGCCCCCGCGGCGCTGGAGCCGTACAATGCGCGGCTTCGCCGAATGTGGCGAGTTAAATGAATGCAGGACAGGAGTTGCGGAAATGCCTCGAGTGTGCCCATTTACAGGTAAGAAAACCAGCAGCGGCCGAAGCTATACCCATCGCGGCAAGGCCAAGTATCTCGGCGGCGTCGGCATCAAGACCACCGGCAAGACCAAGCGGAAGTTCAAGGCGAACATTCAGCGTGTCCGCGCGGTTGTCGATGGCACGGTCTGCCGGATCAATGTTTCGACCAAGGCCATTCGCATGGGCCTGATAACCAAGCCGCCGAAGCGCAACTACACGCCCGACGCGGCCAAGTAGTCCCCCGGTTGAATCTGCAACCCGCAAGCCCGTCAGGTGTTTCCCCTATGGCTATGGGCTATGGAAGAATCTCCACCACGGTTCCCAGTGGAATCCGGGGATAGAGTTCGCGGATCGCATTGTCGTCCATCGCAACGCACCCCAGCGTGCCCGGGCGGTCGCCCTTGGCCCCGTGGATCATGATCTCCCCGCCCAGCCGAGTGTTCCATGGCGGCTGATGGCAGCGGGTTATGGCCGTGATTATCGCGTCGTGCTGCTTGAGGTCGATAAGCCCGGCCTTGAACCCGCGATCTGCATCCTCGGCGTTGGGGTAGTCCAGCCCAAGCGACAGCACGTACTTCGACTCCGGATTGCGGACCACCACGTGGAAAACCCCCTCCGGCGTCCGCTTGTCGCCTTCCTTCTCCTTGTCGCCGGCAGCGGCCCCGGAAATCATGCGGTAGCTCTTGACCGCCTCGTCGCCGTCGAAGACCGTCATGACGCCCGTGGACTTGCATATCTTGATGGCCGGGTGCGAAAGCTCGCCGAGAGGCCTGTCCGACCAGTAGACGTCGAATGGCTGGTTGGGCTCGCGGCCCTGAGCCAAGACCCTGTGAGGAATAAGGGAACTATGCACCAGGCAGCCCCCCACCGCCATCAGCACCGCCGCAGAGCCAATTATCAGCCATCGCCAACGAAGCATCCCTGCCGGACTCCCGCCGCGGCCGCCGGCCGCGAATGTTCAATGTTCCAATGCTCAATGTCCAGTCCAACTGCCGCGACCGGGCTGATGGGATTCATATCCCGTTTTCCCGCGTAGCATCCCTTTTACACCATCCCGCCCCCCAAACCAAGGCCAAAGTATGGTAGCTTGCAGTAGAGCATTGAACATTTGAACATTGAACATTCGCGGGCGAAGCACGCCCTGTTGACACGCCGGCCGTTCTGGCCGATCATAAGCCGGTTGGAGATACCTGCGACCATGAAACGCACGCTTATCAAGAACGCATTGAACGACCTCGCCCCCGGCAACCAGGTAACGCTGGCTGGGTGGGTTCGGACTGTCCGCACCAGCGGCGGTGGTTTCAGCTTCCTGGCCATCAACGACGGCTCGTGCCTTGCCGCGATCCAGGTGGTCGCCGACGGCAGCCTGGCCAATTACGACAGCGAAGTCCTGCATCTGACGGCCGGGTGCTCGGTGGCGGTGACGGGAGAGCTCGTCGAGAGCCCCGCCAAGGGCCAGCGGGTGGAGGTTCGGGCGGCGGAGGTCCGCGTCCTGGGCCTGGCCGACGCCGACAAGTACCCCATCCAGCCCAAGCGACACACGTTCGAGTTCCTTCGCGGCCAGGCGCACCTGCGTGCCCGGACGAACACATTCGGTTCGATCGCCCGCATCCGCAACCGGATATGTTCAGCCATCCACGAGTTTTTCCAGCAGCGCGGCTTTCTGTACGTTCACACGCCGGTGATAACCGCCAGCGACTGCGAGGGGGCAGGGCAGATGTTCCGCGTGACGACCCTCGACGTCGACACCCCGCCGCGGACACCCGAAGGCAAGATCGACTGGACGAAGGACTTCTTCGCCAAGCCGACGTACCTGACGGTCTCCGGGCAGCTCGAGGGCGAGACGTACGCCTGCGCCCTTGGCGACATCTACACCTTCGGCCCGACGTTCCGGGCGGAGAACTCCAACACCCCCCGCCACCTCGCGGAGTTCTGGATGGTCGAGCCCGAGATGGCGTTCGCGGACCTGGCCGACAACGCCGACTTGGCCGAAGACTTCCTCAAACACCTATTCCGCTCCGTGCTCCAGAACTGCGACGAGGACATGCGGCAGCTCAACCAGTGGGTCGACAAGACGCTGCTCGAGACGCTGACCCACATCGTCGACAGCAGCTTCGAGCGGGTGACGTACACCGAGGCGATCAAGCTTCTGACTGCCGGCGACCACAAGTGGGACTTCCAGCCGTCATGGGGCTGCGATTTGCAGACCGAGCACGAGCGGTTCCTTGCCGAGGAGACCTTCCGCAGGCCGGTGATCATCACGGACTATCCATCGACGATCAAGCCGTTCTACATGCGCCTCAGCGACGATGGGCGGACAGTCGCGGCGATGGACGTGCTGGTGCCCAAGATCGGCGAGATAATCGGCGGCTCGCAGCGCGAGGAGCGGCTGGACGTGCTGGCCTCCCGCATGAACGCCCAGAAGATGAACCTTGACGATTACTGGTGGTACCTGGACTTGCGGCGCTACGGGACGGTGCCGCACGCGGGCTTCGGCCTGGGGCTTGAGAGAACGGTCCTGTTCGCCACGGGCATGACCAACATCCGCGACGTGATCCCTTACCCGAGAACGCCACGAAACGCGGACTTCTGAAATGAAAGTAGAGCTTCACTGCCACACGAGCCTGTACAGCGCGTGCGCGTCCGGTTCTCCGCGCGAGCTTTTCCATGCGTATATCGCCCACGGATACGACGCGGTGTACCTGACCGAGCACCACCGCATGTGGCGCCCGCACGAACTGGCCGAGGCGCAGGAGACGTTTCCGCAGTTGCGGATCTTGCCCGGCGTCGAACTCAACCTGGTGATGGAGCCGCTGACCCATCTGCTTGTGCTGGGATCGCTGGACACCGAGTACCTGATGATCAACAATCCCGCCTGGGTGCTCGAAAAGGCTCGCGCGGAAGGCCATCTGACGGTCCTGGCCCACCCGTGCCGTTGGGAAGGCGGGGCGCACATACTCGACCAGGGTCTCCGCCCCGACGCCATCGAGTACAGAACCTGCAACCAGGAGTTCACCCAGGCCGCGACCGCACGCGACCTGGCCGAGAGGCTCAAGCTTCCGCTCGTCAACTCCGGCGACACCCATACCGTCGACATGGTCGGCAGGTACTGGATCGAAACGGCTGAGCCTGTCGAGGAGGCCGACGACATCCGCCGGATCGTCCTGGCCGGCAAGTACGAGTGCCATACCAAGGAAGAAAAACGCATGCTTCGCCGCGGCTTCAAGTCCGACCCGGGTCGGCTGGGAATATAGTCTATTGCGGATTGTCCCGGCGCGCCGGGACGGATTTCCAATATCCCCAGCGGTTGACGCGGTTTAAACGCCGAGGAACAGACGCCGAGCAACAGATCACTGGGTCTCTGAAGGCCTTTCGCAAGCTGTCCTTTGAAAGAGTTCAATGCCTTGGGCTCGCGTCGGCGGCGCCGATAAGAGAATCCGAAATCCGCAATTTGACACCTCTCTAGGCCGTGGTTCTGTTATCAGTGTCGAGATTCTCTTCATGAACAAGCCAGTGGAACAGATATTGATCGTCGGCGGCGGATCCGCGGGCATCTCGGCCGGCATAGCCGCGGCCTCCGGCGGCGCGCCCGGCGTGGTCATTCTCGAACGCCTGCCGCGCCCGTGCGCCAAGCTGCTTGCCAGTGGCGGCGGGCGGGCCAATATCACCAACATGCTTCCGGTCGCGGATTTCGTCGCGTGCTTAGGCAGGCAAGGCCGGTTCGCCATGCCCGCACTGGAGGCGTTCGGCTCGGCGGCGCTGCGACAATGGCTCGATGAGTTGGGGGTGCCGACTATCTGCACCGACGGCCTGCACGTGTTCCCCGCCAGCCAGCGCGCCGGCGACGTGCTCGCGGCCCTGGTCCGCCGTGCCGGCTCACTCGGCGTCGAGTTGCGAACCGGCGTCCGCGCCGTTCGGCTGCGCCTGGGGGAGGCAGGACGTGTCGAGGGCATCGAGACCGAGGGCGGCGCCTTCATGCCCGCCTCGGCCGTCGTGCTGGCGTGCGGCGGGCGCGGATACCCAAGCCTGGGCGGCTCGGCCGACGGGTGCGAACTTGCCCGACAGGCCGGGCACGAGATCGTCGCGCCGACGCCCGCACTTGTCCCGCTGGAGACGGCCGAGGCGTGGCCTGGACAATGTGCCGGCCTGGCCGTGAGCGGCGCGAAAGTCTCCATCGACGTGCCGCGCTGCCGCCGTAGCGAGACCGGCGACGTGATATTCACTCATCACGGCCTGTCCGGCCCGGCCGTGCTGGACCTGTCCGCAGACGTGGCCGAGTTGCTGGCCAAATGCCCCACCGTGCCACTTGTGGTTCAGTGGCTCTCCGACGCCCCGGCCGGGGCGTGGCGAGAGCGGCTCGACAAGGCCCAGGCAACCGCCGGGCGGAAGCTCGTTGCCAACGTCGTGGCCAATTGGCTGCCGCACAGGCTCGCCGACGCGCTGTGCGAGCAGGCGGGCTGCGGGCGCACGAGGGCCGCGGAGTTAAAGGCCGACCGGCGCGACGCCTTGGCGGCCCTGCTCGGCGGGACCCGGCTGACAGTCGCCGCCACGGGCGGATTCGAGCGGGCAATGGTCACCCGGGGCGGGGTGGCGCTCAAGGGCGTGGACCCGCGAACCATGGCCAGTCGGCGTAGCGGCGGGCTCTTCCTGGCCGGGGAGTTGCTGGACCTCGACGGCCCGTGCGGCGGCTTCAACCTCCAGTGGGCATTTTCCAGCGGGCGACTGGCGGGCCTGAACGCCGCCAAACACGGAAAATGAGTAAGAAGAAGCGGATTACCGCAGAGACACAGAGGATCTGAGGGTAAAACAAGAGGAAGGAAATCCAAAAGGAATCCGCCACGTGCCGCCATTGGTGCTTCTGCTTATACTGACGTTCATCGAGAGCCTCTCGACGATACTCATCGAGCGGGGGTCGTATTTCTACTGCCACGACAGGCTGGGCTTCTCCGACGCGCAAAACCTTTCGCTCGCCCTGGCGTTCGGCGTCGCCTACGCGCTGGGCGCTATCACCAGTCATCCGGTTTCCCGGAGGCTGGGCGAGAGAAGGCTGCTGACGATAGCCGTGGTCGCGCAGTTGCTGGCCTCAGTGGTCATGGCCTGGCTGCCAAGCCCGGCGGTGCTTTTTGCCGGCATGACGTTGTCGGGCCTTCTGAACGGGCAGAAGTGGCCGGTGATCGAGTCCTACGTCACCGCCGGCCGGACGCCGCTGAGAACGGCG
Source organism: uncultured Planctomycetaceae bacterium (assembly GCA_964605095.1). Taxonomy (GTDB): domain Bacteria; phylum Planctomycetota; class Phycisphaerae; order SM23-33; family SM23-33; genus JAUWQU01. The sequence continues at coordinate 28,769 of CAZSBS010000011.1, forward strand.
AGGATACTGGGCTACTTCAACATGTCATGGGCCCTGGCTGTCCCGGTGGCGCTGGTGTTGGCCGGGCCGCTGATCGAGTGGCGGTCCTGGGGCCTGTTCGCCCTGGCTGGGACGCTCAACGTCGTCACGCTTGGCCTGGTCGCCGTGCTGCCAAGCCGGTGCGTGCATCTGCCGCACGACCACCCGGAGCGTCCCCGGCCCGAGCAGGCACTCAGGCTTGGCCGGCTCATGTATTCCGCCCGGATGCTGATGCTGGCCAGCTACTCCAGCATGTGGATCCTCGCGGCCCTGATGCCTCGCATCTTCGCCGACCTCGGCTATTCCACCAGCCAGTCCACGGCATTGTCGGCCACGCTGGACATCACGCGGCTGGCGGCCTTCGCGATCCTTGGCGCCTGGGCAGGTTGGCACGGGCGAAGGTACCCGCTGATTATCGCCATGCCCATCCTGGCCGGCGGATTCTCAATGGTGATCTTCGGGACCAGCCTGGGGATCGTTCTGGGCGGTGAGTTGATGTTCGGCGCGGCAGCGGGGATCATCTACTTCGCGTCGCTCTATTACGCCATCGTCGTGAAGAACGCCTCCGTCGAGGCCGGCGGCGGCCACGAGGGGCTCATCGGCTCGGGCTTCGCCCTCGGCCCGCTTGCCGGGCTAATCGGCGTGGCGCTCGAGCCGCACATCGGCAGCCGGGTCGGCGGCATCCTGCTGGGCGTGGCCCCGATCTTCTGCATCTGCTACATCCTGGCCGCACGAAGCATGATCCGGCTGGGCCGGCCTGTTGTTGAATCTCGTTAGGGACCTGTGGAAGGGTCTTATGGACCCTATGGGTCCTATAAGTCCTATGGGACCTATGCCCCAAAACAGCCATGGAAGCATGGTGCCGCGCGGGAGCACCACGTGGGAGATTGTTGGAACCGCACCCTCGACTTGTGTACAAAAGCGGGATACGTGGTACCATATCGGCATGCCCGAACCGGCGGACGAAAAATATGTCGAGTTGGCCCCGCTCCCTCAGGACGATGGCCCGCCGCGATACGAGCCGGACCTGACCATCACCGAGCAGGAACTGGTCGAGCGGCTGGGCTGGTTCACGCACGTCCGCTGGCTGATGGCGGGCGGCACGCTCGTGCTGCTGCTGTTCTGCTGGTACGGCCTGGGCGTGCGGTTCCACGTCGCCAACGCCCCGCCAACGCTTGGCCCTGCCATCTACGTGACCTGGCTGATCTTCGTCTACAACGCGGTGTTCACCGTGCTGGTCCGGCGGATCCGCCGCGGCGGGACCATCAGCCAGCGGAGAATCAACCTGGTTGCCCTGGGGCAGATCGCCTGCGACATGATTGCCGTCACGGTGATTGTCCATCACACGGGCGGGGTGGCGAACTATTTCGTCATTCTCGTGCTGCTGCCGATGGTCATAGCGTCGGAGCTTCTGCCGCAGGCGCTGGCATATTTGTGCGCGGCCGGGGCGTCGGTGCTGTTCAACGCCATGGCATGGGGCGAGTATTCCGGCCTGCTGGCGTACGTTCACGTGGACCTATCGGGCGGGCGGGGCGAGAGCGTCGTATCTGGCCTTCACGCCGACTGGGTCTACGTGCTCCAGGTCACCGGCGCGATGTCGGCGATGAGTTTCATGATGGTCTTCATCGCCTCGGCGATCTCCACCCGTCTGCGTCAGCGAGAGCGCGAGTTGGAGGACGCCTACCGCCGCCTGCACAACGCCGACGAGGCCAAGAGCTTCTTCATGCGAAAGGCCGGTCACGAAATGCGCGCGCCCCTGGCGGCGATAGTGTCGATCCTGGACGCCATCGCGCAGGACGGGCAGGCCCAGCTCAACGACCAGCAGCAGCGACTGATGAACCGCGCGGCCATGAGATCAAAGGCGCTGATGGAGATGGTCAACGACCTGCGTCGCTACGCCCGGCTGCGGGCGGCGCCGCGGGATGTGCTCCACACCGGCTACCTCGCCCTGGACGACCTGGCCGAGCAGGTCATCGAACTGCTGGGCTCGCACGCCGCCGCGGCGGGGCTCAGCCTTACCGCCCGCGTCGAGCCGGGACCCGTCACGGCCGACGAGGAACTCATCAAGCAGGTCGTCATAAACCTGGTCACCAACGCCATTCAGTACACCCCCAAGGGCGGGTCGGTCGAGGTCGTCGTTCGCGCGGACAGGCCGTGGGCTGTGCTGGAGGTGGCCGACACCGGCATCGGCCTGAGCGACACCGCTCGGCGGCACCTCTTCGAGGAGTTCTACCGCAGCCCCGAGGCCAAGAAAACCTTCCGAGACGGCACCGGCCTGGGCCTGTCGATCTGCAAGCGGGTCATCGACATCCACGGCGGGCAGATCTCAGCCCAATCGCGGCCCGGAGGCGGAAGCATCTTCTCCATCCGCCTGCCCCTTGCCTCTACCTGCCCCGTAGACAGGCCGGGGCAGTAAGGTGGATGCGGGTGCTTTGATTGCGGATTGCGGATTGCGAAGTCCCGAGCGAAGTCGAGGGGCGGATTCACGCGGCATGCGCCGGGGAGCCAACAAGACGCGAACATTGTTGTTGACGTTTCTTCCCAACAATGGAGCATGTCAAGCGGCGTGGTACACTGCACGCATACGCTGAAGTGGGCGATCAAACAGAATCCGGCTTTCGTCGGCAATATCTGAACTATGCAATGATTGCGTGAGTCCGCAATCCGCAATCCGCAATCGTTTACCGCCCTTGCTTGAGCAGGCGGGCGGAGAACTTGGCGGCCGGGAAGAATCGGCCAGGGGACGTGCTGCGGGCGTCAAGGTCGCTCATCAGGTATACCTTGTCGGCCGGGATGCGGCAGACTTCCTGAAGGGCGTTTACCAACTCGACAAGGCAGTCGAACTGCCCCTTGTCAGGCTTTTGGGCGGAGAAGTCGCCGATGATGCACACGCCGACGCTCTGGGGCTGCCAGAATCCCGAAATGTGCTGGCCACTCTGCTGCTTGCGCCAGTTATCGGTGGCGATGACACGCCAGGCGCCGGTATTGTCGCGATCAACAATGAAGTGGCAGCCCTGAGCAACCGGGCTGGACCGATCCGCCGCCGAGTGGACGATAACATAGGTCCACTGGCTGCGGCTGATCGCGGCGGCAGTGTCGTAGACGACCTCGGCCGCCCCGGTCGGCGGAGGGGACAGCACGGCCAATGGCTGAGCAGTGGCACTGATGGGCGGGGTTTCCATCATCATCAACGCCAAGGCGCCGAAGGTCATCGAAACGAACAACGCCGTCAGAGTTTTGACCGTCCTTGATCCGCCCATACCAAGCCTGCCATGTGGTATTGCACAGTTTTCCAGAAACGCTGTAGTTCAACTCAGCCAGCGAGTCTAACCATCTCATCGGCGCAGGGCAAGGTTTTACAATAGCAAATCTCGCGAAAGACGGAAGTTTTTCACCAAGGTCTTTCATTCGAAGGATGATCCGCAAAAACCCCGGACTGCCCACAACCCCGTAAGCCCGCAACAGAAAAGAAGGTCTTGGGGCTGTGACCTTCTTCTCCCTCGGTTCCACAGGAGCCAAGAGCTAAGAGCCAGGACCTTCCTCCGCATCTTCCGGCGGATTCACGGTCGGGTCATCCTTCATAAGGCCCAGTTCGCTCAGTGCATGTCGGGCGGCCTCCTGCTCGGCCTCTTTCTTGCTCATGCCCCAGGCGCTGGTGAAGTGCCGCCCGCCGATTGACACCGCCACCTCGAAGCACTTGCTGTGGTCCGGGCCCTTCTCGTCCAGCAGGTGGTAGTCCGGCGTGCTCCCCCACCGCCGCTGGGCCTGCTGCTGAAGGACGGACTTGAAGTTCCGCTGGTGCTCGTTCTCGAATGCCTCGTCGATGAACGCTCTGATGGTCCGCAGGATGAACGTCCGGGCCGGCTCAAGCCCGCCATCGAGGTAGATGGCGCCGGTGATCGACTCGAAAACCGCCGCGGACACCGACTGAGGCAACTTGCCCGGCGTCGGCATGCCCTTGCCAAGAACCAGCGAATCGGCGATGCCGGTCTCCTCGGCGATCTCCGAGCACGTTTTGCGCGACACCACGGCCGACTTGATCTTGGTCATCTGCCCTTCGAGAAGGTCGGGGAAACGCTCGTAGAGTTCATGGCAGACCACCAGCCCCAAAACCGCGTCGCCAAGGAACTCCATCCGCTCGTTGCTGTCGAGACGGGTATCGGCGACAGACGAATGCGTCAACGCAAGGGCCAGGAGGGATGGGTCCTTGAACGTGTAGTCAACGGCTTTCTGGCAGCGCTCAATTGCTGTAGGGTCCACAGCCTCTTTCCGCAATCTTGCGCCCCGTGGCGGAAGCCGCCCCGGCCTATCCCGGCCGGCAGGCGAATTCCGCCAGAGGGCAACCTGGTCGGCTCACGACGTTACGCCGCCATTATACGTTCCTTGGACGGTTTGTCAAATACCTCTCGACGCAAGTTCGACGCCAACTCGACGCGAGCATGAGATGCCATCTTAAGCGCTTGATTCGCGCCGGACCCAGCCCGTATTATGAATCAGGAAGGAATCCAATGGCTGATATCGCAAAGCAGAACGAAGTCGAGATGGTCCTGGACGTCGATGCGTCCGGCCTGGTTGTCGTGAAATACCCGGACCCGCGGCTTGAGGTAACATGCACTCCGCTGGCGAGAGTGGACGACAGCGTCCGAGCCGTTCTCGACCGCATGTTCATGCTGATGTTCGCGGCCCGCGGCGTGGGCCTGGCAGCACCGCAGGTTGGCCTTGCTGTCCGGCTGTTCGTGGCCTCGCCGACGTTCGATCCGGCCGACCGCCGCATCTACGTCAACCCCGAGATCATCGCCTCCGACGGCGTGCAGGACGGCGAAGAAGGCTGCCTGAGCTTTCCGGGAATCAACTGCAAGGTCAAGCGAAAGAGGGTCGTCACCGTCCGCGCGCTGGACCGTGACGGCAACATATTCGAGGAAACCGGCGAAGATCTCCCGGCCAGGATTTTCCAGCACGAGATCGACCACCTCGATGGCCGGCTCCTGATCGACCGCATGGGCACGGTGGCCAAGCTGGCCAACAGGCGGGCACTGCGCGAACTCGAAGACGACTTCGCCGC
>CAZSBS010000012.1:0-33490 GCA_964605095.1 uncultured Planctomycetaceae bacterium
CCGGGAAACTGCGGCGGAAGGCTCAACTGAAATCGGCCCTTGTGCCGATACATTGCGAGATGTTGAGAAGTTAAACAATCGCCATATGTCCCCAAAGGAGGACCGTTGGATGACGGCTCACCGGAAGACACTTGTGTTTGTTTGTTCTTTGATGGCCGCGGCCGGGTGCGAGGAGCCCCGCGCCGCGCTGGACCTGCCCCCGGTCCAGCCGCAGTTGACACACGTAGCCCCGTCGGCAAGGCCGGCTGAACCGAGAATAGTTCGCCCGCCGGTGGTCGCCCCACGGCGGCAGCAGCTTGTCCAGGCCCTCCCGGCCGGGCGAAGCGTGCAGGGCCGATCTGTAACCGCGACTGCTATCGGCAGCGGCGATCAGTGCGTGATGTTCATCGGCGGCATTCACGGCAACGAGCCGGCCGGCGTCGGCCTGTGCCAGCAACTCGCCGCATATCTCGCCGCTCACGAAGAGCTTGTTTACGGCCTGAAGGTGATAATAATCCCGGCCGCCAATCCCGACGGCCTGGCCGCATGCACGCGGGAAAACGCTCGCGGTGTGGACATCAACCGCAACTTCGCCACGGGCAACTACACCGCCTCGGCCGCCCACGGCGGCCGCGCGATGAGCCAGCCCGAGGCGCAGTACCTCCGCGGGCTTATTGACCGCTACCGCCCGGCGCGGATCATCACGATCCACCAGCCGCTGTCGTGCATCGACTACGACGGCCCCGCCCAAACCCTGGCGGCCGCGGTTGCGCGTGCCTCCGGCCTGCCGGTCAAGAAGCTTGGCGCCCGCCCCGGCTCGCTCGGCAGCTACGCCGGCGTGGAAAACCAGATCCCGACCGTCACCGTCGAGTTGCCGCAAGGTGCATCGACACTCACTGCCGCTCAGGTATGGCTGCGATACGGCGGCGCCATGATGGCGGCCGTGAACACCCGAGGCCCCGGCGCTACGCTCGATAACGTCGGCAAGTAGCGTTGGGCGAACCTTCGCCCCGAAGGGGCGAAGGAATATTGCCACGGGTGGAGCGCAGCGGAACCCGTGGAACCGGACCTTGGGAAAACCGCCCCGCAAGGGGCGGGGAAAATCTCCTTCGCTCCTTGTGGAGCGAGAGGAAGAAGAAGACTCTCCTTCCACGGGTTTCGCTTCGCTTCACCTGTGGCAACAACCCTCGGCCCCGTTAGGGCCGGTCGTCCCACGTCTTCCATATTTCCAACATTTGCCCGCCTCTTATGTCCGATACCTCATAGCATATGGCAGAGGTGGAGACGCTGCTCCGATGGATTATACGGTTTACGTACAGTTCGGCATTTCGCTGGGCCTGGGCCTGCTGGTGGGCTTGCAGCGTCAGTGGGGCTCGCCTCACGTGGCGGGGCTGCGGACCTTCGCCATGATAACCGTCTTCGGCACGATCTGCGCCCGCCTGTCGGCCGAGTATGGCGGGTGGATCGTCGCGGCCGGGCTGTTGGCGGTGACAATGACGGTCATCGTCGGGGCCGTCCTGAAGGTCCGTGCCGGGCAGATCGGGCCCGGCCTGACCACCGAGATCGCGGCGATGGTCATGTACGGCGTCGGCGCCATGGTCGTGCATGACAACTACGCCCCGGCGCTGATGGTCGGCGGCGGCGTGGCGGTGCTGCTTCAATTCAAGGACAGGATGATCGGCATAGTCCGCGGCTTCGGCGAGGCCGACCTCAGGGCCATCATGCAACTCGTGCTGATAGCGATGGTCATCCTGCCGATCCTGCCGGACAAGGCTTACGGCCCATACGGCGTGCTCAACCCGTTCCGCATCTGGCTGATCGTCGTGCTGATCGTCGGCGTGAGCGTCGGGGCGTTCTTCATATTCAAGTTTTTCGGCGCCAAGGCCGGCACGCTGCTGGGCGGCATCCTCGGCGGAATCATCTCCAGCACCGCCACGACAGTCGGCTACGCGCGCCGCAGCCGGGGGCAGGTTGAAAGCTCCAACCTCGCCGCCGTCGTGGTGATGATCGCCGCGACGATCGTCTTCCTTCGCCTGGGCTTCGAGATATTCCTCGTGGCGCCCGACGCCCTGGCTGCACTGGCCTGGCCGCTGGCAGCCATGACCGGATGGATGGCCCTGGTCACGGCCGGAATGCTCCTGGCCGGTCGTGGACAGCACACCGAGGCGCCCGTCGAGGGACGGGCAGCGGAACTCAAGGTCGCCATCGTCTTCGGCGTGCTCTACGCTGTGATCCTCTTCGCCGTTGCCGCCGCACGCCAGCACTTCGGCCAGGCCGGCATGTATTCCGTGGCCGCCCTCAGCGGCCTTACCGACATGGACGCCATCACCCTCTCGACCGCCCAACTCGTCCAGGTCGGCAAGATCCAGGTCGACACCGGCTGGCGAATGATCCTCATCGGAGCCATGTCCAACCTCGTCTTCAAAGCCGGCGCGGTCGCCCTGCTCGGCAGCCGGGCAATGCTCAAACGGGTCGCCATAGTCTTCGCCCTGTCCCTTGCCGGCGGCCTGGCTATCCTGCTGTTCTGGCCGGGATAGGGGCGGTCTTGGCAGCGAGAAGAAGAGATTTCAGCGCAGAGGCCGCAGAGGCCGCAGAGAAAAGAAGAAGCAGAAGCATCAGATTGGGATTGCAGTCTCTGACCGAATAAACCTGCAAGGGAGAATGATGGTCAGCCCCCGGCTGGCTTTTCTCACATTCGCGGGCAGCCCATCACGGGCCTTGCCGGCCCCGTCGCCGCCGTTCCGGGTTCCGAATTCCCGGTTCCAGGTTCCGCCTTTGTCTTGCCGGGTTCCCGGTTCCGGGTTCCGTTGTTCTCTTTTCCGGGCTGCTGCGTGAGGTGCTCGAGCATTTCCCGTGGCGGCCAGGGGGAGTGGATTATCCATGGGGCGATGTTCTTGCGGACGAAGCTGGTGGTCGTCGCGGCCTGGTGCGGGGTAATGCGTATGCCGCGGAGCATGCTGATCGTCACGGGCATCTTGAAGAGCTTGGCGTCTTCCATGGCGAACCCGGTTCGCCCGGCCGAGGCTGAGCGGGTGCCGTCCACGTTGCCCATCGCCGCGGTGCCGATTCCCAGCACGGCCAGGTCAAACGGGTTGCTGACGCTGACTATGCCGTATCGCGTGTTCTTCAGGGCCGGCGACAGGTTGTAGTTGGCCGAGAGGCTCGACGCGATCAGTATCGCGCCGCTGACGGGCTTGGCGTCGCGGAGCCTGGACATGGACTCCAGCGCGAAGACCGCCACTCCGCTGCCGCCGCTGTGTCCGACGAGGAATATAGGCCGGCCCGGGTAGGCTCGCTGATACTCGTAGATCCGAATCGCCAGCTTCTCGGCCTGGTCGCGGTTGCGTCCGACGTCCATCTGGTTGAAGGCCATTCCCAGGCCTGGCACGGGCATGCCCCACTGGAAAGTCTCGATCCAATAGCTGACGCCGCCCTCGAGGAGCCCCTCGCGGATCGACTCGCTGCTGATGCCCTTGCCCTCGATGCCCGGCAGGATCACCACCAGTCCGCGGTCGATCCGGGCGATCTCGTCGGACATCATGTCGCCGCCCCCACCGCCGCACCCGCCGGCAAAAATGCACGTCGCTACAACGCTTGCCGCAACAAAACACTTCATCATTCGTATTATCCACGTCATTCGTATGGTCCAATAACCTGTCCGCCCCTATCGGGGCTGCAAAAATTATAACACACACCGCGCCCCAACAGGCCGGGCGGGCGGCGACGCCTCGGGCCCCGCGCAGCCGCGGGCCGGCCATACATTGGTGAAATCATGTCCCGCCAGTTATCGGAAATCGCCCCGATGTCCACGATGCCTGCCCCGGTCCCGCCCAGGTCCTGACCGGAACTTGCAAAAAACCATCCATCTTCGCGGAAACCCTCCGCCCGGCAGGCTGGTTAAACATTAGCGGACGTGGCGGTCCCACCATTGGCGGGCCGCGACCGATTGAGAAATATACTGTGAAAAACATTGCCTTCATGTTAAACACAACCGCCATGTTAAACACAACCTATGGAAAGAGGTGTAGAATGCGGAACCTTCTGGTAGTGATCATCGTCGCAGCCCTTGCGCTGGCCTGCTCGACAGGATTGGCGGCGGAAAAATATCGCTCGGCCCAGGACGTTGCCTGGTCCGCCGACGGCAAGTTACTGGCCGTCAGCGACCGCACGGGCGGCGCCGTCGCGATCTTGGACAATGCGGGCAAGCTCCTTCGCGAGGCGCCGCTTAACGGCAACCCGTGTGGAGTGGTGTTCGGCGCGGGCAACACATGCTACGTGGCTGAATACGACGCCGGCACCGTCGCCGAAGTCGACGCCGCGACGGGCAAGGTTCTCCGGCGCCTGAAGGCAGGGCCAAAGCCGGTCGAACTGGCCGTGGCGCCGAAGAGCAACCTGCTGCTTGTCGGCAACTACGGGCTCAAGTGCGTCTCGATCATCGACCTGGCCACCGGCAATGAGAAGGCCCGGATCGATCTGAACTCCCATCCCCAGGGCATCGCCGTCAACGCCGACGAAACCATCGCGATGGTTGCCAATCTCATGCCGTTCGGCAACGCCAACGACGCCACGACGGCATCCTGCGTGACCGCCATCGACCTCAAGGGCCTCAAGAAGGCAGCCGACATCAAGCTCACGCCCGGCTCGATGGACATGCGCGGCGTGGTCTTCAGCCCGGACGGCAAGTGGGCGTACGCCGCACACGCCCTCGGGCGGTTCACCCTGCCCACGACGCAACTCGACCGGGGCTGGGTCAACACCAACGCGCTGACCATCATCGACGTGCAGACCAACAAGCTCTACGCCACCGTCCTGCTGGACCGGCTGATGGAAGGCGCCGCCGACCCGTGGGGCCTGGCGATCGCCAAGGACGGCAAGTGCCTATGGATCACCCTGTCCGGCGTCCACCAGGTGGCCAAGCTCGACCTCGAAAGCCTCCACCTGCTGATGGAAGGCAAGGACATCCCCGCCGACAAGCCCGCCCCCAACGGCGTGCCGCGGCACCTCTCGACCGTCTGGGCCGAGATCAAGAAGGACCCCACAAAGCGGACCATGCTCGCCAACGACCTGGCCGCCCTGTACGGCGCGGGGCTGCTCATCCGCACGAAGATCGACGGCAGCGGCCCGCGAGGCCTGGCACTGTCGCCCGACGGCAAAAAACTCGCCGTCGCCTGCTACTTCACCGGCTCGGTAATCCTCATCGACGCCGACAGCGACAAGGCCCTGGCAACCGCCGCGCTGCCCAAACAGCCCAAGATGGACAGCGTCCGACGTGGCGAGATGATCTTCCACGACGGCACGCAATCCTTCCAACACTGGCTTAGCTGCGCCACCTGCCACCCCGACGGCGCCAGGGCAGACGGGCTCAACTGGGACCTGCTCAACGACGGCATCGGCAACCCCAAGAACACCCGCTCGCTACTGCTGGCGAATAAGACCCCGCCGTCGATGAGCCTCGCCATCCGCTCCGACTTCGCCGTCGCCGCCGCCGCGGGATTCAGGTTCATCCTCTTCCGCGAGCCCCAGCCGCAGGAACTCGACGCCGTCAAGGACTACCTCAAGGCGCTCACCCCCGAAAAGAGCCCCTACCTCACACCCGACGGAAAGCTCACGACCAAGGCCCTGAGGGGCAAGGCTATTTTCGAGTCCAGCAAGGCGGGATGCACTTCCTGCCATCCCGGCCCGCTGTTTACCAACCTCAAACTGTACGACGTTGGAACACGCGGCGAACTCGACCGGAAGGATTCCTCATTCGACACGCCGACCCTCATCGAGATCTGGCGGACCGCGCCATACCTCCACGATGGCTCGGCCGCAACGCTCCGTGAGATGCTGATCGACCGCAACAAGAAGGACACGCACGGCTCGACCAGCCAGCTCAAGCCCGAGGAGGTCGACGCGCTTATCGAGTACCTCCTGTCGCTCTAGCCAGCCGCTCCGGCCGGGCAACGGGACAAAACGAAGCAAACCAACGGCGCCGCGCCCCATAAGGGACGGCGCCGTTGTCATGAGCCCCGAGGTTTGTTCCCCATCAACGAGCGAGCGACGCGGGAAATCGCGGCACCGCCGGGCAGGAGCGGCGTTCTATGAACATGCATATCATGGAGACCCGGACGAATGCCCCGCCACGCGACGTTGTATAACATAGCCGGCCTTGTCCTTGCCATGGGCTCATTGGCGGTCGCCGCCAAACGAACCCCACCGGCCGAGGCCGCCGCAACGCCGCAGGCCCCACCTCCAAAAATGCTCGCCGACGCCCTGGCCGGGCCACTGGCTGGGCTGGACTCGGTCATCTTTGCAACCCGAGGCGTCGGCTCCGACGGGCATTGGTATGCCAACTTCGGCTACTATGTCACCAACGACGCGCAGATGATGTTCGGCCAACCCCTGGGAGGCCGGCTTTGCAGACTGGACCTCCGCACCGGCAAGGTCTCGACCATCCTCGACGACCCCGCCGGCGGCGTCCGCGACCCGCAACTCAGTTACGACGCCCGGAAAATCCTCTTCTCCTATCGAAAGGCCCCCAGCCGGTACTACCACCTCTACGAGATAGACCTCGACGGGGCGAACCTGCGCCAGATCACCGATGGCCCGCGCGACGACATCGAGCCGATCTACCTGCCCGGCGGCGACATCCTGTTCTGCTCATCCCGCTGCAATCGGTGGGTCCAGTGCTGGTTTGTCCAGGTGGCCACCATGTACCGCTGCGGGCTCGACGGCAGTAACATCCATCCGATCTCGTGCAACGTCGAGCAGGACAACACCCCCTGGATGATGCCCGACGGGCGGGTGCTCTACATGCGGTGGGAGTACGTGGACCGCAGCCGAGTCCAATTCCACCACCTCTGGACCACCAACCCCGACGGCACGGGTGCGATGGTATACTTCGGCAACATGCACCCCGGCACGGTCATGCTCGACGCAAAACCGATCCCGGGCACAAGCAAGGTGCTCAGCATTTTTTCCCCCGGCCACGGCCAAAAGGAGCACGCGGGGCGTCTGGCCGTCGTCGACCCCGACGCCGGACCCGACGAGTTGAAGTGGGTGCGGTTCGTCGACAAAGGCGGCAACTTCCGCGACCCCTACCCGCTGACCAAAGATCTATTCCTCGCCGCCGAGGACAACCGAATCGTCCTGATCGACGCCCAGGGCAACGCCGTGGAAATCGCCCGCGCCGACCAGCCAGGCATGTGGGCACATGAGCCGCGCCCCGTGGTCGCACGGCCCCGCGAACCGGTCATCGCGCCGCGAACGGACTACTCCCAGGCCACGGGGCGGCTCGTGCTGGCCGACGTGACCCATGGCCGAAACATGGCCGGCGTCGCACCAGGGCAGATCAAGAAACTCCTCGTGCTCGAAACGCTGCCCAAGCCGGTGAACTTCTCGGGCACCATGGAGCCGATCAGCCTCGGCGGCACTTTCACCCTGCCGCGAATACTCGGCACCGTGCCGGTCGAGCCGGACGGCTCGGCCTATTTCGAAATCCCCGCGCTTCGCCCGGTCTTCTTCGTCGCGCTGGACGCCAACGACATGTCCGTCAAACGGATGCAGAGCTTTGTCAGCGTAATGCCCGGCGAGACCGCAAGCTGCGCCGGCTGCCACGAAAACCGCACCGACACCGCCGCCCTGCGCGGAGCGCCCCTGGCCATGCGAAAGCCCCCAGCACGCATCGAACCCATCACCGACGTCCCAGATGTCATCGACTTCCCGCGCGATGTCCAGCCAATCCTCGACCGGCACTGCGTCCGCTGCCACAATTGCCGCGGAAAGGCCCCGCCGCCAAAGATGCTCTCGCTCGACGGCGACCGCAGCCCGTGGTACTCGCACAGCTACGCGGCACTGATGCTCCGCGGCATGGTATCCCATGGCCGGGATGCGCAGGGCAACATCCCGCCTCGCGCCATCGGCAGCAGCGCCAGCCCGCTCATGAGACACATCGACGGTAGCCACAACGACTTCAAGCTCACGCCACTGGAGTACAAAACCGTCCGCCTGTGGATCGAGACCGGCGCGACGTACCCGGGCACCTACGCCGCGCTGGGTACGGGCATGACAGGCATGGTCTCGCCGAACCGCGAGATACTCCAGCGGCGCTGCGCAAGCTGCCACTCCAGTAAGACCGATAAGGCGAAGAACCCCGCGCCGCGATTCAGCACGAACCCCGAACTGATCTGCAACCTCACCGCTCCCGACCGCTCACTTATACTGCTGGCGCCGCTCGCCAAGAGCGCCGGCGGCTGGGAAATCTGCAAGGGCGAAAAGGCGCCACACGGCGTCTTTGACTCCACGGATGACCCGGACTATCGCAAACTCCTGGCCAGCGTCGAGGCCGTCCGCCAAAATCTGCAAAAAATGACCCGATTCGACATGCCCAACTTCCGCCCCAACGCCCCTTACGTCCGCGAGATGAAGAGGTTCGGCATCCTGCCCGAGGCGATTGATCCCCAAAAAGACCCGATCAATGTCTACGCCACCGACCAGGCCTACTGGAAGTCCTTCTGGTTCCAGCCCGAAAAGGCGAAGTAGCCGTGGTGCCGCGATCACGCGGAATACTGCTGTAGCCGACCGGCAAAAGCTGCCCCCAAAAGCCCGGGGCCGAGCTTTCTGGACAACCGCGCTTTCTGGAACTTGACTTCCCTCGCTGCCGCCGCTAAATTAAGCGAACTCAGGGCCGTTAGCTCAGTTGGCTAGAGCGCCTGCTCGACACGCAGGAGGTCACTGGTTCAAATCCAGTACGGCTCAGTGATGTAAGCCCTGCCAGGGCATGATCTGCATTGCCCGCCGGGAGATATACCTCGGCCCGCACGGCAGCCCCGAGAGCCTCAAACGCTACACCGCCAGGTCGTCGCCCGATGGCAGGTCGGCGATGCCGCGGCGGGCGGTGGCGCCGGTCCCGAACGAAAGGTTCCCCCGGACGTGGCTGTCATCGAGTTCGTCGCGAAGTTCGCCGCCTGGGCAAAGAGGCACTGCGGCAAGCACGCCTCAACTTAATTCCGCGGAACTTCGGAATACATAGCGCACCTCGGGCGCAAGTTGCTATAATGGACGTGTTCGGTTCGTCTATCGAAGACCTGCACGGGACATTCGTCGTAGCCTCCCGCCAACAACTCTCGCCTGACGCTCCTGACTCCTTGGGCCGGAATCGAGCCTCTTTCTGAAGGATCCCAGAAAGAAAAAACGGGATCCACTAGCCCTCTATGACAGGAGACTCTCATGGGCAAGAAGCTGTATGTTGGAAACCTCGGGTACGATGTGAACGATGCGGCCCTCGCGCAGTTGTTCGCGGAGCACGGGACGGTCGGCAGCGCCAATGTCATCATTGACAAGGCCACCGGCCAGAGCAAAGGCTTCGGTTTCGTGGAAATGTCCACGGATGCCGAAGCGCAGGCGGCGATCACCGCCCTTAACGGCCGGGACCACGGCGGGCGCGCCCTGACGGTCAACGAGGCCAAGCCTCGCCCGGAAGGCGGTAGCCGCGGCGGCCGGCGCTACTAGGCATTGTAGGAAGAATCGCGGAGCCCTGGCCCTTGCGGGGCTCCGCCGTTCTTTCGCCTCGCGCGGCCTGCCGCGCCGGCGACGTTCGATACCGGGAGTGACTCAAAATGAAGAACATCCTAACTGAGTCGTCCTCAGAAACCTCGGTGGCAATGGCCGACATGGCCTATCGCGACGTTCTGGCCCGCCATGCGCTGGTGAACTTCTCTCGGCAGGAGATCGAGTTAGCGCTGGCCACGCTGCAATCATTGGACTGCGATGGCGTTGGAAGCCGCGGCATCCGCTTCCAGGCGGCCGTCAACCGGCTGCAATCCCGCAAAGACCTTTCATCCGAGGCCGTCGATAACATTCTCCAGCAACTTATGAGCGCGGAGTACGACCTCGACCAGGCTGAATGGGAACGCGACTGCCACCGCAGAACCTCCCTGTCGCACTCGACCTTCAGGATACCGCAGGCGAAGCCGCGGGCCTAGGGCGACTTATTGGCGGCATGCATCCCGGAGCCTGTCGTAACGCTCCAGTATGCGGGAGAATGAGGCGCCCGCGGACAGCAGACCCTCTCCGGCGCCGCTGGAGGTCGATATGATGTACTCCACATCCGAACGTTCGATCCCATAAAGCAGCATGTAGGCCGCATCAAGTTCAGCCAGCAGGTTCTCTCGCTGGTCGGCCTTCCACGACCAACTGCTGTCCTACGGCTCCCCGCCGATGCGGTATTCCTCTTCTTTCTTTACGAACACGCCAGCGACAAAGAAGAAAAAGAATATGCCCTCACGGGCACACTACAAACCCGATGTCACATCGCGTAGGAATCCGGCGCGGCGGACTCGAAGCGGGTGATGTCGCTGATGAAGCGAAGGTACACCGTGTCCGTGGGGCCGTTGCGCTGCTTGGCGATAATGAGCTCGTGGATGTTCTTGTCGATCCAGTCCGGGTCGCCGCGGTGGTAGTAGTCCTCGTTGTGCAGGAGCATAACCACGTCGGCGTCCTGCTCGATCGAGCCGGACTCGCGGAGGTCGCTCATTCGCGGGCGCTGGCTAGGCCTGTCGGCCGGGCCGCGGTTGAGCTGGGCAGCCAGGATCACCGGCACGCCAATCTCGCGAGCCAGGGCCTTGATGCCGCGCGAGATCTCCGTGATCTGCTCCTGGCGGCTCTGGGCCCTGCCCTGGTAGTTCATTAGCTGGAGGTAGTCGACGAAAACCGCCTGAATGTCGTGGGCCGCCTTGAGCCGGCGGGCCTTGGCTCGCAGTTGCAGCACCGTCAGCAGGGCTGTGTCGTCGATGAACAGCGGCGCCGGCGACAAATCCCCAGCCGCGAGCTGAATGCGGGTCCAGTCCTCGGCGCTTATCATGCCGCGGCGCATCCGCCGCAGGTCGAAGCGTGCGTACGAGGCCAGCATACGCTGCGTTACCTGCTCCTTCGACATTTCCAGCGAGAACAGCGCCACCGGCCTGTGGTCCACGACGGCCATGTACTCCGCCACGTTCAGCAGGAAGCTGGTCTTTCCCATGCTTGGCCGGGCGCCGAGGACGACCATGTCGCCGCGCTGGAAGCCGCTGGTGAGCTCGTCGAGCTTCTGGTATCCGCTGGCCAGGCCGGTGATGAGCTGGCCCTCGGTCTGCTGGAGGACTTCGATGGTGTGCTGGAGCAATTCCTCCATCGAGTGTGCCTGGTCGCCAATGTGGCTTGACGCGATCTCGAAGACGGCACGCTCGGCCTGGTCGAGCACGTCGCCGGCCTCCTCGTGCGTGTCGAACGCCTCCTGCACGATCTGCGTGCCGACGATGATAAGCTGCCGCAGCAGGGCCTTGTCGCGGACAATCTTCGCGTAGTACTCGACGTTGGCGGACGTGGGAACGCCCTGGACCAGCGCCACGAGGTACTCCATGCCCCCGACAGCCTGGAGCTGCTTGCGGCGCTCGAGCTCGTCGCGGAGCGTGACGAGGTCGACGGGCGTGCCGGACTGGCTCATGTCTACCAGCACCTGGTAGAGGTTCTGGTGGGCAGGCCGGTAGAAGTGTTCGGCCTGGGTGATCTGGACGACAATGTCGATGGATTGGGCGTCGATCATCATGGCCCCCAGCACGCTGGCCTCGGCCTGGATGGACTGCGGCGGCACCCGCATCGCCGGGGCGGCCTCGGCAAGCTCGCCCGGCTGGGCGGCCTGACCGGCGATCAAGGATGTGTTCGCGCTGGTCATCCGTGACTCTTCCTCACGAAAGGGTTCGTTATCGGACGGCATAGTGCCGGATACGGGGCAGCGATATTACTGCGCCGGGCCGGGCTGGTCAAGGAAGCGTTCAGCGCGCGAAAAAGCTTGGCGAGGCTTTGTGGTCCCGCACCGGGCCTTGTTCACTTCCGGCCCGTGGCACAGTCGCTGCTGCCGCGGCGGCGTGGGGGTTTATTCGTCGGTGTCGGTTGTTTCCGACGCCTTGGTCGCCTCGGCGGGGGCTTGGGGCTCTTCGCCGTGGATGGGCACGATCCAGACGCTGATGGCGGCGGTGACGTCCTCGGCGAACTTGAGGGCGACGCTGTACTTGTCGAGCTTGCGGATGGGCTCGTCCAGGACAACATTTTCGGCTTCGATGAAGCAGTTCTGTTCAGCCAGTGCGGCGACGATCTGTGCCGGGCCGACGGAGCCGTAAAGCTGTCCTTCATCGTTGGCGCGTGCGGAGATTGTGACCTCCTTGCCGTTAACCAGCGTAGCGCGGGCCTGGATCTCGGCGCGCTGGCGGGCGAGCTCTTGGAGATACTTCTGCTTCTCGCGCTCGACCTGTTTGATGTTTGCGGCGGTGGGCTCGTAGGCAAAGCCCTGCGGCAGCAGATAGTTGCGCGCGTAGCCCGGCTTGACCTCGATCAGGTCGCCGATCTTGCCGACATTGGTGACGTTTTTCCTAAGCAGCACCTTCATAGTTGGTGTCCTTGTAGTCTCGAGTGCGTCGTTGGTTGTGCTAGGCGACAAAGGGCATCAGCGCCAGCAGCCTTGCTCGCTTGATGGCGCGCATGCAGGACCGCTGGTGCCTGGCGCAGTTGCCGCTGCGCTTTCGCGAGAAGATCTTGCCCTGCTGGGTCGTCAGCTTGCTGAGCGTGCCGATGTCCTTGTAGTCCACCTCGTCGGCCTTGCCGCGGCAGAAGCGGCACGTGGCCTGTTCACGGAAGCGGCTGCGACGTTTCTTGCGGATGGGCTTGCCCTTGGTTGGTCGTCTTGCCATGGTGATGATTCCTCTTGATGGAAGTTATAATCTCTGTCTTTTTCTCTGGCGTCAGCCCGCCATTGGGGGTCCCGGGCGGGTGGCCTGCAAAGGCTTGGCTGGCTTTGGGTTAGAACGGTATATTGTCCTGGCTTCCGCCGAAGTCGTCATCGTACACCGGCTCTTGGGGTTCCGGAGCGGGCGGCTCGTCCATCCCCTGCGGTGCCTGCTGCGGCGCCTGCTGGGGAGCCTGTGGCGGTCGCATCTGCCGCTGCGGAGGCTGCCCCTGCTGGGGGGCCTGCTGCGGCGCACGGCCCTGGCCGCCGGGCTGACCTGACGGCTTGCTGTCAAGGAACTGGAAGCCCTCGACGAATACCCGGTGCCTGCTGCGCTTGTTGCCGTCCTTGTCCGTCCACTGGTCCAACTGGAGCCGGCCCTCGACTAGTAACTGCCGGCCCTTGGAGGTGTATTGGTTGAGGATCTCCGCCGGCTTGCCGTAGGCCCGGCAGTCGATGAAGCAGACATCCTCCCGCTGCTGGCCGGACTGGTCCTTCCACTTGTGGTTAACCGCCAGGCCGAATTCAACCACTGGCGTCTGGCTGGGCAGGTAGCTGAGCTGCGGGTCCCGCGTCAGGTTGCCGACAAGAATGATCTTGTTGTAGTTCGCCATGTCGTTTGCTCCCGGCAACAGAGGGTTATCGCTCGGCTTGCGCGCGAGCCTCGTGCCCCGGAAAGGGGCTGCCTGAAGGAAATCAGTTATCGTCGCCGGCTTCCTCACCGTCGGCCAAGTCCTCAGCGACGGCCTCGACCTCGGCGACGGCCTCGACTTGGGCATCCGCCGGGGCGACCACGTCGGCCTCCGGCTCGTCCTCGCGGCGTTCAACCGGACGTTGGGTGGCGATGCTGGCGGGCGTTTCGGCCTGGATCTGCTCTTCGGTAAGCCCGTCGCGCCGCAGCAGCAGCACGCGGAGAACCCGCTCGTCGAGCCGGCAGTCGTGCTCGATTTCGGCGATCCGCAGCGGATCGGACTCGAAAAAGCTCAGGACGTAAAGCCCGCGCCGCCTGCCCTTGATTTCGTAGGCCAGCCTGCGCTCATCCCATGGCTTGATCGCCAGGGTGGTAGCCTCATTGCGGTCCAAAATGGTGCGAACAGGCTCGCTGGCTGCCTGGAAGTCCGGGTTGCCGGCGTCCAGCAGGAACATGCCTTCGTAGCTAACTTTGTCTTGGCTCATCTTGGTTTTCCGTTCTTGTGCCTGGTCAACGATCACCGGGGCGACTGCCCGGCCGATCATTCTTCCGGTTTCCTGTTGTATCTTTCCATCGCGTAGTTCATACCGCGAAACACCCAGTCGTTCGCGGCGTCGGCGGCGACCTGGATCGCCGTTTGAATAATCGCAAAATCGTCCGGCGCGAACTTCGACAGCACGAAGTCGGCGCCGTCCATTCGCCCGGGCGGGCTGCCTATGCCGATCCGAAGCCTCGGCACCGCCAGCGTGCCCAATTGCCCGACGACGTCCGCCAAGCCCTTCTGCCCGCCGGAAGAGCCCTCCCCGCGCAGCCTGACGCGCCCGACCGGCAGGTTCATGTCGTCCAGCACCACCAGCAATTCATCGGGCTCGGCCTTGTAGAAGGCCGACAACTCCCGAACCGCCAGACCGGAGCGGTTCATGTACGTATGCGGCTCGAACAGCACCACCGACCGGCTGGCGCCTTGCGGCTCGGCCGGACGAACTTCCCAAAGCTGCCCGCCGAAGGCAGCCTTGCCATCGCCAGCCTGCCAGCGGCTTGCCAGCAGGTCCACCACCCGAAAGCCGACGTTGTGGCGGGTCTGCACGTACTGGCGCCCGGGATTGCCCAGGCCCACCACGAAAAGCTTTCTGTCGACGTCGTCTTGCACGTGGCCTGCCGCCGGAACTCGCGGTAGCGCGAGGCCGCTACTCGGCGGCCTCCTCTTCTTCCTTGGCGCCGATGACTTCGGGCTGGGCCTCTTCCTCGCCCTCGGCGGGGACAACCACTTCCTCGGCCACTTCGGCGCACTGGCAGAGCACCGCGTCGGGGTCGCCAAGCAGCACGACGCCCTCGGGCAGTTGGATGTCCCGCAGGTGGAGGCTCTCGTCGAGGCCCAGGTCGGTGACCATCACGCGGATTTCCTCGGGAATGGTCGCCACGGGACACTCGATCTTGATGTCGCCGGTGATCTGGTTGAGCACGCCACCCAGAGCCAGGCCCTTGGGCGTGCCGCGCAGGATCACCCGCACCTCAACCTCGACGCGGTCAGTCAGCGAGACGCGAAGAAGGTCCACGTGCTGAACGAAGTGCCCGAAGGTGTCGTACTGGACGGCCTTGACAATCGCGTTCTGGATCACCCCGTCGATGTCCACCTCGAGCAGGCGCTCGCCGTGATGGAGGGCCAACACCAGGTCGTGCTCGCTTATCGTCACCTGGGCCGGCTGCTCGCCCCGACCGTAAATGATCGCCGGGGTCAGCCCCTTGGCCCGGAGCTTCTTGACCTGCCGGGACCCCGTTTCCTTGCGGGTTGTCGCTTTGATCTGTGCCATGTTTGGTATTCTCCTCGGCCTGCCCGCGGGGCTATTGGCCGGCGTCCTTCAAGAAAAGGCTGCTTACTGATTCGTCGTTGTGAATGCGGTGGATGGCCTCGCCGATTAGCTCAGCCATGCCCAGTACCTTCAACTTGCCGATCGTCGCGGCTTTTGCCGCATCGACCGGTATCGTGTCCGTAACCAATACCTGCTCGATCGGGGCCGCCCGGAGTCGCCCAGCCGCCGGGCCGGCAAGCACCGCGTGGGTGGCCCCCACGTAAACCTTGCGGGCGCCACTGTCCTTGCAGAGTTGGGCGGCCATGCATACCGTCCCGCCGGTCGAGATCATGTCGTCCATCATCAGGACGGTGCGGTTCTTGACCTCGCCGATGATATGCCCGACCTCGACGCTCTCGCCGCCCGTGCGGCGCTTGTCGATTATCGCCAGGTCCCCGCCCAGCCGCCGGGCGTACACACGCGCACGCTTGACGTTGCCGACATCGGGGCTGACCAACACCAGGTCCTGGAAGTTCTGCCCGGCGTAGTAGCGGCTCAGGACAGGCTCGGCGAACAGGTTGTCTACGGGTATGTCGAAAAAGCCCTGAATCTGCGCCGCATGCAGGTCGATCGTCAGGACCCGATCCGCCCCAGCCGTGGCGATAAGGTTCGCCGCAAGCTTGGCAGTAATAGGCGTGCGGCCCTCGTCCTTGCGGTCCTGGCGGGCGTACCCGAAGTACGGGATTACCGCCGTAATCCGCTCGGCGGAGGCGCGGCGGGCGCAGTCGATGAAGATCAACAGCTCCATCAGCGACTCGTTTACCGGCGCGCAGGTCGGCTGGATTATGAACACGTCGCGCCCGCGGACGTCGTCGTCGAGCTTGACCATCAACTCACCGTCCGGGAACGAGGTGATCGTAACCTTGCCCAGCGCTATGCCCAGGTACTCGCTGATCGACTGGGCCAGCCGCGGGTTGCTCCGGCCGCTGAAAAGCTTGAGGTTTGTCGTCATCGCACGCCCTCCGCCGCCATGCGGGCAGCCATGATGTCCGAGACTTTCCCCAACTCGTCCAGCGTGTTTATGCTAAGCACATCCTCGGGCGGCACGGCCGCGATGGCGGCGATCTTTCGCCCGTCGGACGCCAGGAGCCCAAGGGCATCGGTCAGGTAGTACTCGCCCTTGGCGTTATCGTTTTTCAGCCGGGCTATCACGTCGCGAAGCGCCGCCGCGTCGAAGCAGTAGATCGACACGTTGACCTCGCGGATGGCCTTCTGCTCGGCGGTGGCGTCCAGGGCCTCGACGATTCCCACGAGATTGCCGGCCTCGTCGCGAATGATCCGCCCGTAGCCGCCCGGCTCGGGCAGGATGCTCGTCGCCAGCGTGCAGGCCGCCCCTGTCGCCTGGTGGATTTCGATGAGCTGTCGCAGGGTCTCCGGCCTGATCAGCGGTCCGTCGCCGGCAAGCACAAGCACCGGGCCGTCCAGGCCGGTAAGCTCGCTCTTGCAGACCATAACGGCATGCCCGGTCCCCATTTGCGGGCTCTGGAGCACCCAGGAGATGTCCCCGGCGTCGTCAGGAAAAGTCTGCTTTACAAGAGCCGCTCTGTGCCCGACGACGACCAGCAGCCTGCCGCTGCCGGCCTGGCGGGCCGTGTCCAGCACGTACGCCAGCATCGGCCTGCCGCAGACCGGGTGCAGGACCTTGGGCAAATCGGACTGCATCCGAGTGCCCTTGCCCGCCGCCAGAATGATCGCCGTGGTCGCCATCGCTATGCCGTATATATTTACCAGTAAACCGGTTATGCCTTAATCGCTTCGCCCTGGCCCACCGTCCGGCGAACCTTATCTGCCAGGCGACTAAAGCCGCGTAATTACGCTACCCGGCCAGGACTCGAACCTGGAATGGAAGTACCAAAAACTTCTGTGTTGCCAATTACACCACCGGGTAAGGTGGATCCAATACCGGGCCGGTGCGGGGCGCCTTAACTACGCCGGCCTGCATCAATGGTGTCGCAGCAGGGGATTCGTCCGGGAGCCCGAACTTGCGGCCGCGACCTCGCAAGCCCGTTCCCGGCCTGTTTTCCGGCATATTCCGCCGTCTGGGCCGGGGCACTCCGTGCGGACGACACGACGCCCTGTGACAAAGCGAAATAGTCTACGGGCCAGGGGCGGGGGCTGTCAATAGGGAAACGCGGCGTTTTTCGTAATGGGGGTGTACGCGGGTTTTCTGGCAGTCGGTTTCTGAGCCCGCCAGGGCCTGTACGACCTCGCCCAGGGCACGGTAGCATTGGGCATCCCCGTTAGGGGTCCCAAGGACTTGCCCATGAGTCGCAGGGCTATCTTGGCCCTGCTCCGTTTTACAACACGGGCAAGTCCTTGGGACCCCTAACGGGGATGCCCGTGCCACGCCTTTTAGCATGAAACCATTTGTCTCGGATCCGTTTATGAATGACAATGGACCGGCTATGAATGACAAAAATGACAAAGGCGTTTACCAGGAAAAATACACCAAGGCCAATTTCATCACGCGCCGGCTCGTGGATGGGTTCTTCCAGGCCACGGGCGAACTTATCGCAGCCCTGCCGGCCGTGCGGACCGTCATCGAGTTCGGCTGCGGGGAAGGGGTAAGTACGCAACGCCTTTCAAGGCTCTTGCCCGCTGGCGCCGCCTTTGAAGCCAGCGACTTCGATGAGCGGCGCGTTGCGGCGGCCCGGCAGCTTAATCCGGACATCCGATGCGTGAAGGAATCTCTTTACGAGCTGGACCGGCCGGGGGATGCATTCGACCTGGTCATCGTGCTGGAAGTGCTGGAGCATCTGGACGACCCTGACCGCGCCCTGCGGGAAATATGCCGCGTCGCCCGGAAATGGGTGATCCTGTCCGTCCCGCGCGAACCTCTCTGGCGGCTGATGAATCTCGCGAGGCTGAAGTACGCCAAGTCCCTGGGCAACACGCCCGGCCACGTGCAGCACTGGTCCTCGCGGGCGTTCAGAAGATTCGCCGGGCAATACGGAGTTGTGCGGAAATGGCGAACTCCTCTGCCATGGACGATAATACTCCTGGATGTTGAAGGCGCGTGAAGGCGGGTGAGTCACGGGCCGGGGGCGCTCAAGCAGGGGCGCTAATGACTTGCCCCTATCCGCCCCTCCTTTCCAGGCATATCTGATTCCACATGAAGACATCCGTCACTTCTACCCTCTCCCGTTCGCCAAGTTCGACTCGGGCTTGGCCTCGGGAAGGCCACATTTCGTAGACCCGCACAACGCGCCCCCGGTGTGGGCCGACGAGAATATGCACCATATCGCCCTCGCGAAAGGGGGCCCCGTTTATCCTGCTGCTTATCCAGTAGAGGAGAGGCCACAGCGCAAGTGCGCCAAGAATCCAACCAAGAAACCCGGCAGCGGTAACGGGCACAATCAAGAGAAGAATGCTCAGCCCGTCAGGATGCCGCAGGATGTAGACAAACAGATCCCATAGCGAAAGGCATATAAAGCCCACGGCTCCCCCCCACGTTGCGATTTGCAACCCGTGGGCAAGGACGTATTGAATCTTCCAGGGTGTCATATTCCGACTCTTTCCACACCACCGTCAGGTTGGGACCGGTGGCATTTTCTCCCAAGTACGTCATCCGCGGTGCCATGCTTCCGTTCGCGGAAGCATGTCCGGGTTAATGCCTGGCATGGTTCCGGGCCCATTGCACCAACGATAACGCCGTGGCGCGGGGATTCAAGGACGAAGGCGGCGACTGGGACATGCACGCGACAACGCAGGCCCGGCAAACTCGCCCAGCGAATTCTCGCCAGTTTCACTTTCACTTCAGGTGGGTAATATAATATGCATGGCGGTGCGGGTCGGCCAGGTGAGCCGACCGCCCGAACAATACGCGGAATACCGCGAAGGAGAAGCTGCAATGAAAGGCTGGACATTGTTGGTGGCGGGCGTGCTGGTCTTGGGTTTTGTGGCGGCCGGGGCCTTGTACGCGGAAGAGACGAAGGCGAAAAACGAGGAGAAGGTCACGATCGATCAGGTTCCCGCGGCCGTGAAGGCGACGATCCTCAAGGAGGCCGGGGACAATAAGATCACCGAGATCGAGAAAGAGACCAAGGACGGCAAGACCATTTACGAAGCCGAGTGGATCGTCGGCGACAAGAAGATCGAGATCAAGGTGGCCGAGGACGGCACGCTGCTGAGCAAGAAGACCGAAGACGCCGACGAGGACAAGGACGACGACAAGGACGAGGGCGGCGACAAGGACGACGACAAGTAACAGCAGGCGACAAGGTCCTGGACGCGAGACGAATCTCTGACAACCGCAAGGCGGCTTTGATCGCCAGTTGATGTTCATTCGGGCAGACGGCCCGGGAATACCGGGGCGCCTGCCCGTTCTTTTTCCGTCTGCCCGCCTTCGTTCAGGGGCGGGTGGCGCGGTTGGGTAATGCCTCTATTACGGGGGTATATCGACCAGTTTGGTTCTGCGGCGACCAAGCCAAAGCGGCGGCGTCTCGGCGCGCCGGGACCGCTTTGGCTTACACCGGCCGCCCCGATTTCGATCCTATTCCGCCAAGTCCATCTTGGGCGGGGGCCGCGTTTGGTCGCTATGGGCTTGTTGACGGCGGAGTTCATCGAGGCCGCGAAATACGTAACGGCGCAGGTGGTTCTTCCGCCGGTCTTGTGGCTGGGATTGAACCTGCACACGCCGCACTTGGACTTCCACGACGGGGTCTTGCCCTTGAACGACGATCGGCGAGACAGTCGGCTTACCGCCCGGACCCCGACGATGTTGGATCGCTCCAGTTCCCATGCTGGAAGCGTAGGATTCGCCCGACACGTCGGCAAACCCGCCACTTGCAGTGGACCCCGCGTGAAGAAATGCGCGGAGAGAAAGAGATGCTAATCATTTATTGGGAAAAAGGTTAACGCCAGCATCGAAAACCATTTCAAACATATTCGAACATAAATCTTGTCGAATTGACGTAAGTCAAGGTACCTGCCCGGCGAATCGCCGAGAATGTGAGTGAAGGTCGAGGCCAGTGCGACGTGAGTTGGACAAGAGATGCCCGGCCGGAAGGATGAACGATGAACAAGCTGCAAACGCGAAAGATCGTCAGGATAGATGAAGACAAGTGCGACGGCTGCGGGGCTTGCGTGCCGAGCTGTGCCGAGGGCGCGATTCGCGTCATTGACGGCAAGGCGCGCCTGCTGGCGGAGAACCTTTGCGACGGCCTGGGCAACTGCCTGGGCAAGTGCCCCAAGGACGCGATAATCATCGAGGAGCGCCCGGCTGAGGAGTTCGACGAGGCGGCGGTGGAGAAGCATTTCAACGCAGAGAACGCTGAGAGCGCAGAGAAGAAAGCACAAGCTTCAGGCGGGGAAACACAGGCTGCCAGCTACGGACTACAGGCTACAGGGCACGGCCCGCACGGTGGCGGGGGGTGTCCGGGGACGCGTCCGCGTCAGCTTCAGCCGGCTGCCCAGTCCGCGCCGCGGGCCGGTTTGCCTGCAGGCGCGGGCGGGCCGGGGCCTGTAAGCCGGCTTGGCCAGTGGCCCGTGCAGTTGGCGCTGGTCCCGACGGCGGGGCCGATCTGGCAGGACGCCGATGTGCTGATCGCGGCCGACTGCGTCGGCTTCGCGCTGCCGGACTTCCACGAGCGGCTGCTTGCGGGCAAGACACTCGTTATCGCATGCCCCAAGCTCGACGACGTCGAGCCGTACGTCGCCAAGCTGACGGCGATCTTCACCCGCAACGCGATTCGCTCGATCACGATGGCGCACATGGAAGTGCCCTGCTGCGGCGGGATCGTCCGGGCGGTGCAGGCGGCCCTGGCTGCGTCCGGCCGGACGGACATTCGCATGACGGACATCACGGTCGGAATAGACGGGACAATTCAAAGGGTGAGTTGAGCCGCATACAATAGGACAGACGGACTCCTCACCGAAAGACGCCTCTCAGAGGCAAAAGGAAAGGATTGCAAGATGAGCATGTTCTGCTACCAGTGTGAACAGACGGCCAAGGGCACGGGCTGCACGGTTCAAGGCGTATGCGGCAAGGACCCCCAGACCGCGGCCCTTCAGGACCTGCTGGTCCACCTGGTCAAGGGAATCGCCCGTTATGCCCACCGCAGCCGGCAAATGGGCGCCAAGGACCGCGACGTGGACGTATATGTCGTCAAGGCGCTGTTTTCGACGGTCACAAACGTGAATTTCGACCCTCAGAGGCTCGAAAAGGTGCTCAGACAAGGCGAAAAGGTGCTGGATAAGGCGCGCGCCACGTACGAAAGAGCGTGCGAAAAGGCGGGAAAGAAGCCCGAAACGCTGGGTTGCCCCGCGGGAAAGACGCTGGCCGGCACGCTCGATGATCTGATTCAGCAGGGCCACGAGGTGGGTATTGCACACCGGCTGGACGATCAAGGCCCCGATGTGACGGGCTTGCAGGAGCTTTTGATGTACGGCCTGAAGGGCACCGCCGCTTACGCCGACCACGCCCGGATCCTAGGCCGGCAGGACGATGAGGTCTACGCATACTTCCACGAGGCGCTGGATTTCCTGACCACCGACGCCGCCAAGGACATCGGCCAGCTCGTCCCGGCCGTGCTGAAGTGCGGGGAAGTCAACCTGAAGGTGATGGGCCTGCTGGACGCCGCGAACACCGGCGCTTACGGCCAGCCGACGCCGACGGCCGTTCGCGTGACGCCCGTGGCGGGCAAGTGCATTCTTGTTTCCGGGCACGACCTGAAGGACCTGGCGATGCTGCTTGAGCAGACGGCCGGGACGGGCATCAACGTCTACACTCACGGCGAGATGCTGCCTTGCCACGGCTATCCGGGGCTAAAGAAGCACCCGCACCTGGTTGGCAACTACGGCGGGGCCTGGCAGGACCAGCGCAAGGAGTTCGACGAGTTCCCCGGCGCGATCCTGATGACCACCAACTGCATACAGAAGCCCAAAGAAAGCTACGTCGGGCGGATCTTCACCTGCGGCCTGGTCGCTTGGCCGAACGTCACGCACATCGCCGACGGCAACTTCGCGCCGGTGATTGCGGCGGCCCTGGCGGCGCCTGGCTTTGCAGCGGATGAGCCCGAAAAGACCATCCTCGTGGGCTTCGGGCACAATGCCGTCCTCGGCGTGGCCGACAAGGTCGTCGAGGCCGTCAAGGCTGGGGCGATCAAGCGGTTCTACCTCATCGGCGGCTGCGACGGCGCCAAGCCGGGGCGCAACTACTACACCGACTTCGCCCAGGCCGTGCCGAAAGACTGCGTGATCCTCACGCTTGCCTGCGGCAAGTACCGCTTCAACAAGCTGGACTTCGGCGATATCGGCGGCATCCCGCGCCTGCTGGACATCGGCCAGTGCAACGACGCGTACTCAGCCATCCAGATCGCCATCGCCCTGGCCGGGGCGTTCAAGTGCGGCGTCAACGACCTGCCGCTGTCGATCATCCTTAGCTGGTACGAGCAGAAGGCCGTCTGCATCCTGCTTACACTGCTGCACCTGGGCATAAGGGACATCCGCATCGGGCCGTCGCTGCCGGCCTTCGTGACCCCGGCCGTGCTCGACGTGCTGGTCAAGAACTTCAACATCATGCCCGTGACGACCGCCCAGGCCGACCTGGCGGCGACGCTGGCTTGAAGAAGAAGGGTTTAGGGAATAGATAGTATGTAGTAGAGTAGTGTCCTGTAAAACAGAAGAGAAGAAGATCATAGGTCTTAGGGAAGAGCAGCCCAACATGAACCTTCGGTTCCACCGGAAGCAGGAAAAGACCGAGGACGAGAACGAGGGTTGTCTCCTGCTCCCCGCGACCTGCCACCAAAGAGCCAGGAGCTAACACCTTTTTTTCAAAGTGGAGCGTAGCGATGAAAGCACTGATAGTTTACGGAGGATGGGCCGGGCACGAGCCGGGGCCGGTCAGCGAGATTATCGCCGAGGCCCTGCGGACTCATGGGTTCGAGGTGACGCTGTCGGATACGCTGGACAGCTATAACCAGCTCGATGCCCTGCTTGAACTGGACCTCATCGTCCCGCACTGGACGGCCGGCAAACTCAGCAATGACCAGACCAACAACCTCTGCCAGGCCGTCGAGCAGGGTGTGGGCCTGGCGGGCTGCCATGGCGGGATGGGCGACGCCTTCCGCGACAACCCCAACTATCAGTTCATGGTCGGCGGGCAGTGGGTGGCTCATCCGGGCGACCAGCTCACGTACACGGTTCACATCCTGGACCACGCCGACCCCATCACGGCCGACCTCAAAAGCTTCAGCATCACCAGCGAGCAGTACTACATGCACGTCGATCCGTCGAACCACGTGCTGGCGACGACCACGTTCGAGCGCAACGGCTGCACCATGCCGGTAGTGTGGAAGCGCATGTGGGGCAAGGGCAGGGTGTTCTACAGTTCGCTGGGGCACTGCGCCAAGGAGTTCAGCCAAGTGCCCGAGTTGCTGACGCTGCTGACCCGCGGCATGCTCTGGGCGGCCGAGGGAAAAAAATAAAGCGGAACAAGGTATTAGGAACCTGGAACCCGGGAGAAGAAAAAGGCGGACCTGGGAACCCGGAACATGGAATCAGGAACAACGCGTACTGGCCCCGCGGCATGCTTGTTTCCGCGAACACGACCCAGGGCGCAAGTGCCGTTGCGGAAAAGCGTTACAAAGGGCCCCCGCCGGCGGAATTGTCTTGCAGGCAGGGGCCTTTTGGGCGTATACTGGATGATCGGTATTGGATAGCGCATCAAAAGGACGCCACCAGCGTCCTTTCTTGGTATTATGCGGCTGTCGGTTGTTGTGGCCGGGAAAGGCGAAGGCATGGCGAAGAGCAATAATTCCGCATTCGAGGACGGCTACTCCCTGCCGTTTGAGAAGCCCATAGCCCGGCTGCAAAAGCAGGTCGCCGACCTGGAGGTCGAGCAGGTCAAGACCGGGCGGGACTATGCCAGCGAAATCCGCCAGTTGCGGAATCAGTATGTCTCCCTGCTCCGCAAGACCTACCAGAGCCTGACGGCCTGGGAGACGGTGCAGGTCGCCCGCCACCCCCACCGGCCTATCGCCGGCGATTACATCGACCGCATCGCAAAAGACTTTGTTGCCTTGCATGGCGACCGGCGCTTCGCCGACGACAAGGCCATCCGGGCCGGCTTCGGGCGGATCGGCACGGAGAAGGTTGCCCTCATCTGCCAGCACAAGGGTCGCGACACCAAGGAGAAGATCCTGTGCAACTTCGGCTGCCCGCATCCGGAAGGCTATCGCAAGGCATTGCGGGTAATGAAATTGGCGGAGAAGTTTCACCTGCCGGTCGTCTGCCTGGTGGACACGGCCGGGGCGTATCCGGGCCTCGGCTCGGAGGAGCGAGGCGTCGCCGAGGCCATCGCGGTGAACATGCGTGATATGAGCCGCCTGCGGACGCCGATCGTCTGCGTGGTCATCGGCGAGGGCGGAAGCGGCGGGGCGCTCGGCATCGCCGTCGGCGACCGCATGGCCATGATGGAGTTCTCGTGGTACTCGGTGATATCG
The DNA here is from genome assembly GCA_964605095.1 of uncultured Planctomycetaceae bacterium. Taxonomy (GTDB): domain Bacteria; phylum Planctomycetota; class Phycisphaerae; order SM23-33; family SM23-33; genus JAUWQU01. The sequence goes on from CAZSBS010000012.1 coordinate 24,703, forward strand.
CCGGAGGGCTGCGCGGCCATACTCTGGCGGATGGGCGAAAAGGCGCCCGAGGCCGCCGAGGCCATGAAGATCACCGCAAAGGACCTGCGGGCGCTGGACGTCATCGACGACATCGTGCCCGAGCCGCTCGGCGGCGCCCACCGCGACGTGGCCGAGGCCGCCAACAACCTCGAACGACACATCGTCCGCACCCTCCGCGAACTCGCCCGCGTGCCGCTGGAAAACCTCTTGGCCCACCGCTACGACCGCTGGCGCCGAATGGGCAAGTTCCTCCGCGGCCAGCAGCAAGCGGCCCAAGAGGCGGGCGCGACGGCGGAATAATGGGTGGTGGCCGCTATAACAGGCTCGATCTGTCGTAAGAACACCTTGGAGCGATTACCCGCACAAGGAGATTTTCATGCCAATAACGTTTAATGCGCTCTTGCGTGAGGCCCGTTTGCCGCTGGCTGATGTCCGTTTTCTGCGTCACAAAGACAACCGATCTGCAAAGGGACGTACTCCTTACGAATTGTGGCGAGATGACCGTCAACGATTCGAGTTCTACCAGTCAACTCAAGGGATAAAGAATCGCGCAAAGCTCGGGGCGCGATACTGGGCATCGTTCGTGGGCACGCCCGGCGATGAGACGTTGTTCGTCGGAATCTACGAGGTCAAGAGCCACAGGCTCTTGGACGTAGACACTCCCATGCCTCACAAGGAGGGCATCGACAGGGCAGGCACGTGCGATGTCTACGAGCTGACATTGGAACAGCGGCTTGGCGACCTTGTCGGCAGACTGCTTATCGATTGGGGGCTGGGGAAGCGATCTTGGATTCAACGCGCCGATCTGAAAGAAAAGCAGATCACGGAGTTGCGTAGGGAATTCAAGGAACCCGACTTTCCAAGCTTCTTAAACTTCATCAAGCCGCTCTCACAACTCAACAATCTTCCCAAAGGCTGGGTGGACGCGCTTAGATCTTCGAGAGGGGTCTACTTGCTGACATGCCCCAAGACGAGCGAGCAGTATGTTGGTTCCGCCACTGGAGATGAGGGGTTCTGGGGCCGCTGGCAGGATTACGTCGAAACGGGCCACGGCGGAAACGTCGCCCTCAAGAGTCGCAACCCGAGTGACTACCAGGTGTCAATCCTGGAGGTGGCGGGAACCGCTTTGACAACAGACGACATCATCCAGATGGAAGTGCGATGGAAGGCGAAACTGCAAAGTAGGGAGATGGGGTTGAATCGGAACTAAGATAACAGGGGGAAAGCCACAAATGGCATGAAGATCAGGCATGTGACTCCGGAGCCCCATGGCTCGCGGTGCCATGCCTCCGGCTTTGCGGAAGCATGTCTTACCCTGCCCTGGGCATGCTTCCGCAAACCGCGCGAGGAATGAGATCGCTGAGCTTTTGAGAGGAGCCATCTCTTGGCTGGACGAGAGACGACTAAAGGAGCAGCAATGATTTTCCTAATCGAGTACAACCGGAGTGAAGGCCAAATCGTTACTTCTCGCGACTTCGACGACTCGCAACGGCGGGAGGCCGAGGACTCGCGACTCAAGATCGAGTTGGATCTCAACAGCAAAGGGGTAGACCACGAAGTGGTCCTGCTGGAAGCGGCGAGCAAAGATGCGTTACGACGGACGCACCGGCGCTACTTCGAAGGCCTTCGCCAGATTCTCGAATCCCCTGGTGGCCAAAAGGTGTAACGAGGTAACGGGGGAGATGCGGCAGGCGGCATGTTTCTGAAGGTCCCTTGCTCGCGGCGCCATGCTTGCGCCTTTGCGGAAGCTTGTCTTGGCCGCCGGGTGACAAGCACCGATTATCTGTCCCGAATGAAATACTGAACGGAAGTAGTACGTAGGGCGTCGCAGGTGGGAGGCGCGAGAGGGCTTCCACGTAGGCAAGCCTTGCTTTTCAGCCCCGAAGGGGTGTCAGTATTTAGCCGGGGGCGTGAGCCCCCGGTTGGCGATTCGTTAAGAACAGAGCCCTGAAGGGGCGACAGTAACGACCATGTCTATACATATCGCGGGTTAAAGTCTATGCCATGCTGTTTGAGAAGCCGCGTGATCTCCTCTTCAAACGTCATTTTCCTGTGATGCTGCTTCTGGTCCCGTATGTATTGCACAACCTTGGGCATAACTGACTGCGATACGCTGAAGGCCGAATATCCGTCCTGCCAGCCAGAGCCAGTCAGAGACGGAAACTCGTCGCGAATCCAGCCCGAACTGTTCGACTTGACGTCTCGTAGCACATCGGCAATAGTACGCGTGTGCGGCAGGATTGCGGCTAGGTGGATGTGATCTTCCGGCCCGTTGCCGGCGAGCAGTGTCCCCCCTAGGCCACGGACGATTCCGCCAATGTAGTCGGCCAACCGAGGCATGATGCCATCGTCGAGATAGCGGCGTCGGTCTTTAGTCGAGAAGACTATGTGATATTGCAGGCACGTATATGACATTCGGGCCCTTCTGTCGCCCCTTCGGGGCTCATTTGCGTAAATGCCCCTGATCCGGGGGCTTTTTACCATTCGCCCCCGGCTAAATACTGCCGGCCCGTCGGGCCTCAAGACCGAATCGTCCACCGATTCCCGACAACGAACGATCAATTACCCTGCCCTGGGCGCCACGCAGCTTACTCTTTCGTCGGGCGCTGCTGTTTGCGCTGGTGCCTGGTGGCTGATGGGGCCTTGATGCCCTTGTTCAGGGCGCGGCCAAGCTGGCGGAAGGCCTGCTTGAGGCGCAGCTCGTTCTCGACCAGCGCGATCCTGACATAGTTCTCGCCGTTTTCGCCGAACGCCCTTCCGGGCGACAGCACGACCTCGGCCTCGTCGAGCATCCGCAGGGAAAAGTCGATCGAGCCCTGCCCTGCCAGGTGCTCGTCGGAGACTCGTGCCCAGACGAACATGCTGGCTCGCGGCGAGTCGACCTGCCAGCCGAGCTTGCGGCAGCCATCGACGACGACGTCTCGCCGCGCCTGGTAGAGCTTGGCCTGCTTGACGACCATGTCCTCGCCCTCTCGCATGGCGATGATGCCGGCGACCTGGATTGGCGTGAAGATGCCGTAGTCGTAGTAGCCCTTGATTGTGGCCAAGGCGCGAATCATCTCGGAGTTGCCCACGCAGAAGCCGATCCGCCAGCCGGCCATGTTGTACGGCTTGGACAGCGTGAGGAACTCGACGCCGACGTCCTTGGCACCCTTTGCCTGGAGGAAGCTCGGGGCCTTGTAGCCGTCGAAGCACGTCCGCCCGTAGGCGAAGTCGTGGATGACCATGATCCCGTCGCGTTTGGCCAGGGCGACGACGCGGTCGAAGAACTCCACGCCGTCGACCGTCATGGCGGTGGGGTTGTGCGGGTAGTTGAGGATGAGGCACTTGGGCCGCGGGTAGAGGTGCTCGGTGACGTAGCTGACCCTGTCGAGGAAGGCCTCGTCGTTGCCCAGCGGCACATTGATGACGTTCGCGCCGGCAAGCGTCACGCCGTAGACGTGGATCGGGAAGTACGGGTCGCCGACGATTGCGGTGTCGCCCGAGCCCAGCAGCGCCAGGCACATGTGCGAGAAGCCTTCCTTCGAGCCTATGGTGGCGACGACTTCCTTGTTGGGGTCGAGCGAGACTCCGTAGACGCGCTCGTAGAGCCTGGCGACCTCGCGGCGGAGGTTGTAGATGCCGATGGACTTGCTGTAGCGGTGTGTTCGCCCGTCGCGAGCGGACTCGCAGAGCTTCTCGACCACGTCCTTGGGCGATGGGTCCAGAGGGTTGCCCATGCCAAGGTCGATCACGTCCACGCCCTGCTGACGCTTCTCGAGTATCATGGCGTTGAGCCGCCCGAAAAGGTAGGGCGGAAGGCGGCGAATCCTCGTCGAAACGTCTATTTCCCAGTCGTCACTCACGTTTATTGTACCTGGTCGGCCTGGTTTTTCAGGATCGGGTCCACGTATTGCAACTTCCCGCCGCGGATGAGTATCTGGAGGATGTCCTGTTGCAGGGCGACGGCTTTCCTCTTGCGCACGTCCACGGCCAGCCTCGCCCGGACGTTCTCGTACTTGACGTTCTCGGGTTCGATTATCGCCAGCAGCTTGAGGATGTGAAACGCCGTGCCCACCTGGATGGGGTCGGAGACCTCGCCGACCTTCTTCATCCCCATCGCCACCTGTCTCAGTGCCGGCGGGGTGCCGGTGTCCCTGGCGCCGAACGGGTCGAGCAGCCCGGCCCGCTCGGCCGTCGGGCCGATCGAGTACTTGTTGACCAGGGCCGTGAACTCCGAACCTTCGCCCAGGTCCTTCAGAACCTTCTGCGCGTCGGCCAGGTTGGCTGTCTGAATGTGCTGGACCCTGACTTTGCGCTCGTACTGGCGGTCGAACTCCTCCTTGACCTCCTCCTCGGTCACCTGCACCTGGTTGTCGGCCAGCTTGGCCAGCAGGGTGTTTCGCCTCATGGTGAGGTTCCACTGGTCCTGGGAGACGTTGTTCTTTTTGAGCAGTTGTTCCAGGAGGCGCTGGCGCTGGTTGGCTTCGGTGACGGTCGGGAACAGGGCGTCCATATACCGCTGGTGCTCCGCCTCCACCTCGGCGTCGGTGACCGCGAGGCCCTTTCGCCGGGCCTCCTGTCGGACGAGTTCGTTGGCGACGAGTTGCTGGGCGACAACCATGCCGTATCCGCTGACGAGCAACTGGTTCAAATGGTCCATGTAGACCGGTTCGCCATTGACGTACGCCATGACAAGGCGGCCTGGCTGGGCGGGCTTTGGCGGGGCGTTCACCACGGGGTCCGGGGCGGTGACCATTTCCGGCGCGGGGGCCGGCTTGGGCGAAGTGTCAGCCGGCTTGACCGGCGAGAGGTCCGTCAGCGGAGTCGGCGCGGCGACAGGCGTCGCGGGCACGGCAGCGACCGGGGTCGGAGCCGCCGGGGCGGGCGCCGTCGTCGCTACGGGCCCCGGGGCGGGCTTTTCAGCAGGCAACGCCTCGGTGGGCTTGGAGACCGGCGTCGTGTCGCCGCCTCGCGAGGGCATACGCCACGTGGAAAAGCTCGACGAGCCGCACCCAGTCAGTGCCGCCACCGTCAGGACAAGTATGAAGTTTCGCATGTGTGTACCTCTGCTTCACGGCCTGGGCCGGCATGGCTCAGGCATCCTTGGATATAACTCCCAGCCCCGTCCGCCGCGAGGCATTGCCGTCCCACCGGTACGACTTTATCTGGTCGACTATCCGCTGGGCGAGCCTTACGGCCGCAAGCCCGTCTGCGGCGGAGACAACCGGCGGCCTGCCCTCGACCACCGTGGCGCGGAACGCCTCGGCCTGGCTGCGCAGCGGCTCGATGGACTCATCCACGACCAACTGCTCGACCTTCAGCAGCTTGGTGTAGTCCACGGATTGTGCAAGCTCAGCCAGGTCCGCCACGTCCAACTCGCGGGCCATCTGGATAAGGTCCAGATTCTGGCTCTTGTTTATCACCACCCCGACCTTTTTGCCATAGTCCACCGACAGGTACGCCTCTTCGGAAAATATCCGCATCTTCCGCTCGGTCTTTATCGCCAGCCTGCTGGCGGTGACGTTCGCCACGCATCCGTTGTCGAAGATCAGCCGGGCGTTGCAGATGTCCTCCGTCGGGCCGATCACGTTGACGCCCACCGCGTGGAGGCTCTCGACCTCGGCGCCGCCGACCATCATCAGCACCAGGTCCAGGTCGTGGATCATCATGTCCAGCACCACGCCGACGTCGGCGGAGCGGAACGTGAACGGGCTTATGCGCTGGGCTTCGATGAACTTCGGACGGATGGCGTACTTCCGCATCGCGATGACGGCCGGGTTGAACCGCTCCGTGTGCCCGACCTGGACGCTGGTGTTGGTGCTGGCGGCAAGGGCCAGCAGCTCCTGCCCGGCGGCGATGTCGTCGGTGAAGGGCTTTTCGATCAGCACGGGCTTTCCGGCCTCGATGAAAGGCCTTGCGGCCGCGATGTGATGGACGGTCGGCACGGCGATGATTGCCGCATCGACCAGTCCGACGGCCTCGGCGACGTCCGTAAGTGCCCGGCAATTCCGCTGCTTTGCCAGGGCCTCGGCGGCGGCGCACTTGGCGTCCACGACGCATACAAGCTCGGCCGAGGGCATGTCGCCAAATACGCGGGCGTGAAGCTTGCCCATGCGCCCGCAGCCGACAACGGCGACTCTAAAGCTCATCGTAATGCTCCTTGGCGTCGATGCCGGTCTCCGGCGAGAGGTGCCTGGCTTCCGGGGGGACCTTGCCGCGGTAGACCTCGCGGCATCGCCCGTAGAGCCCCTGTAGCGAGCGGAGGCAGAACTCGCAGAGCCTGGCGGCCTCGCCCTCGACGCCCATGTTCACGAGTTGTTCGATTTTGGTCTGGAGGGCTGCCTCATCGTCGAAGAGTTCCTTCAGGGCGAACCGCAGCTCCTTCTCCTGCTCGGGGGTCAGCTTGGCGGCCGCGATGCCGGCATCATGCACGCCGCATACGCTTGGGGGGGAGTCCCAGTCATGGTCGAAGCTGCGGAACTCCGTGAAGGGCGGCACGTCGCGCCGCACCGGCGTGTGCGGGCCGACCAGCGCGAACCGCCCGATCGTCACGAAATGGTGCAGGCCGCAAAGATCCTCGATCCGCGCGCCGGTCCGCACGAGGATGTGCCCTGCCAGCAGCACGCTTCGCCCGAGATACACGCGGTCGTCCACGAAGCAGTCGTGCGCGACGTGGCAGCCGTCCATAAGGATGTTGTCGTCGCCGACTCGCGTCAGGCCTCCGCCGGACTCGGTGCCGATGTGGGCGGTAACCTCCCGCCCGAAGCGGTTTCGATGCCCGATGTGCAGCATCGTCGGCCCGCCGGCGTACTTGAGGTCCTGCGGGGCCGCCCCGAGCACGCAGCCCTCGCCGATGACGTTGCAGGAACCCAGATGGGTGTGGCCTATGATCGTCACGCGCCGGCCAATCGCCGTGCCCGGGCCGATAATCACGTTCGGGCCGATCACGCTGTAAAGCCCCACCGTCGCGTCGGGGGCAATGCGGGCGGTAGGGTCGATCTCGCGAAGGACTGACAGGTCAGTCATCTTGCCCGTCCCCCGCGTTTGCCCTTGTGGCCGCGGCCTGCAGCGCGTCGGTGAGCTTGCGTACGTACGGGTTGGCGTCAGGGTCGCGGGCAAGGTGGTCCAGCGCGTCGCGCTTGACTTCCACGCCCCGCCCGTTGAACAGTTCGCGGAACGCGGCCTTGAGGGCGTGGATGTCCTCCTCGCCGAAACCGCACGCCTTGAGGTTTCGCGTGTTCAGGCCGCGAACCCGGACGGGAAAGCCCTGGAGCATCGCGTAGGGCGGGGCGTCGTTCTGCACGCCGGCGTAACCAGCCACGAAGGAATACGCCCCGACGCGGGCGCCATCGGCGACGGCTGCGAAACCGCTCATGCGGACGTAGTCCTCGATGATCGCTGAGGCGCCGATCTTCGTGCAGTTGTCGAATATCCCGTGGTCGCCGAGCTGCGCGCCGGGGTCGATCTGGCTGGCGATCATAATCAGGTTGTGGTTGCCGATGCGCGTGGGCCGCTCGACGCCGGCGTAGATCGTCACGTGCTCGCGGATGGCGTTGGCCTCGCCCAGCACGCACTCGCCGTCGGCCTCGCCCGCCCCAGGCGGGGCCGCGCCGATGACCGACATCGGGAACACCTCGGTCCGCTGGCCGAGAGTCGTGCGGCCCAGCAGCGTGACGTTGTTGGCGATTCGGCTTCCGGGGCCGATGCTGACTCGCGGCCCGACGTAACAGAACGGGCCGATGGCCACGTCGTCGGCAACCTCGGCCGTGGGCTCCACAATCGCGTGCGGGGATATCTCTGGCATATGTGCGTGTTCTCGGCGTTATTCCGGTCAGACTGGCTCGGCGTCGACGAGCATGAACTTGATTTCCGCCTCGGCCGCAACGTCGGACCCGATCAGCGCCCGGCAGCGGCAGTGGCCGGTGCGGCTGCGAACGTGGAGCCGCTCGGCTTCGAGGATGAGTTGGTCTCCCGGGCGGACGGGGCGACGCATCTTCACGCGGTCCATGCTCAGCAGGACCGCTACCTTGCCCGTGTGCTCCAGCCTGCGGCTCAGCAGGATGCCCGATAGCTGCGCCATGGCCTCCAGGATCATCACGCCGGGCATGATCGGCTGGCCAGGGTAATGGCCCTGGAAGTACGGCTCGTTTATCGAGACGTTCTTGAGTCCGACGGCCTTGCGGTCGCCATCGAGCTCGATGATCCGGTCGACCATCAGGAACGGGTAGCGGTGCGGCAGCAGCCGCATCACCTTGCGAATGTCCATCACCGGCTCGCCGGTGAGGGTCGCGGCACGCTGGCGCTGGGCCAGGCCCTTGATGAGCTTGCGGACCAGGGCGTGGTTGTTCTCGTGCCCGGTCCTGTGGGCGACGATCCGCCCCCTCAAGTGCCTGCCAAGAAGCGCCAGGTCGCCCACGAGGTCGCAGATCTTGTGCCGGGCGCACTCGTCGGGGAAGCGGAAGGCGTTGTCGATCGGCCCATCCGGCCCGACCACCAGCACGTCCTTGGGCGTCAGGTGCGCACCGACCCCGCGGGCCTGCATCTCCGCCGCCTCCGCCTGGAGGCTGAACGTCCGCGCCGGGGCGATCTTCGTCGCGAAGTCGTCGCTGTCCAGGCGAAACGCCACCACCTGCCGGCCTATCGACGGGGTCTCGGAATAGTCCAGATCGTAAACAATGTCCAGGTAGTCCTCCGGACCCGGCAGGGCCGCCAGGGTCGAGTCGTCCTGTGAGACGGTCATCGGCTCGTCGATGACCAGCACCCGCTGGTCGGCGTCCAGTTCCCG
>CAZSBS010000013.1:0-13902 GCA_964605095.1 uncultured Planctomycetaceae bacterium
TTCCCCAAAGGGGTCCGTTGGACTTGAAGAATCCCGGCGCGCCGGGACACTACGAACCCCCCGTAACTGAGGCATTACGGTATCATTCTCTTCTCGGCGCCGTCGGTCACTGCTCTGGCTCCGACGGCGTAGGTTGAGGGCAATCCGCAATTGGCCTGCGTGCCACTTCCGCCAGTGCTTCTGCGGCGCGGCGGACATGGTCTTCGGTGGTGAACGCACCGAAGCTCAGCCTGCATGTCCCGGCCGGGTAGGTGCCGATGGTCTGATGGGCCAGCGGCGCGCAATGCACGCCGGGCCTGGTCAGCAGGCCGAAGTTCGCCTCGAGCACGTCGGCCAGGGCTTTGGGGCTCTCGAAGCCGTCGACGTTGACGCTGAACACGCCGGAGCGGCTCGCCACGTCGCGCGGGCCATATACGCGAAAGTGCTCCGCGCCATCGGTAAGCTGAAGGAAAAGCCGGCACAGTTTCTCGTCGTGGAATCGCAGGCTATCGACGCCGCGGCGCAGCACCCAATCGACTCCGGCGGCAAGCCCGGCCAGGCCGATGGCGTTGTGCGAGCCGATCTCGTACTTGTCCGGCATGGTCGCGGGTTGAACGGGCTGCTCGCTGATAGTGCCCGTTCCGCCTTCCTTCATCGTCGGCAGTTTGTGCTCCAGGCCGGGGCGGATGTACAGCACGCCGGTTCCGAGCGGGCCCAGCAGGCCCTTGTGGCCTGGAAACGCCACGAAGTCCGCCCCAAGCGCCTGCACGTCGATAGGTACGTGTCCGGCCGACTGGGCCGCGTCGATCAGACAAGGCACGCCCGCCTTCCTCGCCGCGGCCGCGACGGCGGCGATGGGCTGCATCGTGCCGGTCACGTTGGAAACATGTACGCAGGAGATCAGCCTCGTCGCCGGGCCAATGGCGCGGGCGACGTCGTCGGGATCGACCAGCCCCGTCGCCGCTTCGCAGGCGATGAACTGCGGCACGAGCCCCGTCTGCCGGGCCAGGGCGTTGTAGGGCCTCAGCACGGAGTTGTGCTCCATCGCCGTGGCGATGGCGTGCGCGCCGGCGGGGGCAGTGTTAAGCAGGCCGCGAATGACGATCACCAGGGCCTCCGAGCAGTTGAGCGTAAAGACGATCCGCTCGGGCGACTCGGCGTTGATAAGCTCTGCCACGCGCTTCCGACAGGTCCAGAGGATCTGCTCGCAGGCCTTCGCCTCGGCGTACGCGCCTCGCCCGGCCGAGGCGCCGCAGGAAGAGGCGAAGTCCACCATTGCTTGCGTCACGGCCGCGGGCTTGGGGAAGCTCGTGGCCGAGTTGTCCATGTACAACCGATCAGTCATGCCTACACGTCTCGCAAGTCGACCTGGACGGTGCTGGTGGCGCCCTTCTTGCCGCCGCCGGTCGGGTCGGTCGGTGTGTACTCCAGGGAGATCTGCACGTACCGCACCGCGATGGTCTCCATCGGCAGCGTGTCATTGCTGTCGTGCGAGCCCTCCGGCTCGACCGACGAGATGACCGCCTCCTTGAACGTGTACTTCATGAAGGGCGTCTTGTCGCCCATGGCGCGGCAGAGCTCGAGCTGGACCTGCGGGATGCGCTTGGCCAGGTGGCAGTACTGGAACAGCGTCGGCGAGGCGAAGTCCAGCTTCTTGACGATCTCGAAGTCGTGGTGGCTGGCCTTTGCGCCGATGTAGTCGCCCGAGGCGTTGATCGCCCCGCCGAAGGGATTGTTGATCTTGTGCTTGTAGGACAGCACCTCGATCCATTCCTTATGCTTGTCGTCCGTGCTGTCGCCCTTGATGCCCTGAATCTTCAGGAATATGTCGTACGACATGGCCAACTCCTTTCGTTCTCAGTCCCAACCGCCCACGGCCGCGCAATGCCAGAGCAGCCTGGTGAATTATACTCCCGCGCCAGGTGCGTGCAAACGGCATCTCTAATCCGGGTCCCGCTTATCGCGCGAAGTGATCGCCACAGGTCCCATAGAACCTATCCCTGACGCCCGGCCCGCCCTCTCGCCGTCCTTTACCGGCGAAGCAGTTCGATGACCTTTTGGACGCCCTTTTCCAGCAGGTCGTCGTCAATGACCAGCGGCGGGGCCAGTCGGACGACGTGTTCGCGGGCGGGGCCGATGAACAGCCCGGCCTCCAGAGCCGCCATGAACACCTCGCGGGCGGGCTTGTCAACCTGGATGCCCAGGAAGAAACCCGCGCCGCGGACTTCCTTCACGCACGGAATCTTCGCGTCGCGAATGGCCTGGACGACCTGCTTGCCCCGCTCGGCCGCACGCTCGACAAGGTTCTCGTCGGCGATGAGTTTCATTGTCGCGGCTCCCGCGGCCGCACAGACCGGCATGCCTCCCATGGTGCATCCGTGGGTGCCTGGGCCAAGCACGTCGGCGTACTTGGGGGCCGCCACGCACGCCCCGAGGGGCATGCCGCCGCCTATGGCCTTGGCAAGGGTCATCACGTCGGGCTGGATGTCGAAGTACTGGTGGGCGAACCACCGGCCGGTGCGGGCCGGGCCGGTCCAGACCTCGTCGCAGGCCAGCAGGATGTTCTTCTCGCTGCAGAGCTTCCGCAGGCCCTGCATGAAGTCCTTGCTGGGCACGTTGATGCCGCCCTCGCCCTGGATGGCCTCGACGAACACCCCGGCCGTCTCGTCGTCGATGGCCGCCGCCACCGCCTGGAGGTTGTTGTAAGGCACGACCACGCTGCCCGGCAGCATCGGCTCGAAGCCGTTCTGGTACTTGCCAGGCGTGAGGCTAAGGGCGCCCATGGTCCGGCCATGGAAGCAATTCTCGAAGCTGATGATCTTGTACCTTCCCGGCCCGGCGGCAAGACGGACAAGCTTCAGGGCGGCCTCGTTGGCCTCGGTGCCGCTGTGGCAATAGAAGACTTTCCCGCCGAAGGCCCGCTCGGTTATCAGCCGGGCAAGCTCGACCTGCGGCTTGTTGGTGAAGAAGTTGCCGTGGGCCATCAGCAACGCGGCCTGTTTCTGCACGGCCTGGACAATGGCTGGGTGACAGTGCCCGCTGACGCCGGCCCCGCCGAACCCGGCGAAAAAGTCGATGTACTCGTTGCCGTCGGCGTCCCAGAGACGCGCGCCTTTTCCGCGGACCATCGCCCGCAGGCGCTGGCCGTAGTTGGGAACGATGTACTGGTTGGTCGCGTCGAGGATTTCCTTCTGGGTCGCCATTGGCCTTGTCTCCGTCCTGGTCTGCTTGCCCTGCCACCGCCGGGAACTCACACACGTCGCGGCCCGGCTGCGGCGCAAACGGCAATTCTTACGACAACCACCCGCCGCGGTCAATACCGCATAGTGCGAGCTTATCCGAAAGGCTTATCCGGCGGTTCGAAGGACGGCCACACGGTGGGCAGGCAAAGAGGTTGCCGGGTGAGCCTGGGCTGCCCTTGCGGATCGGCCTGTCAATTCGCCGGGGGCTGGCCGGCGTCGCCCCGGGCGCTGATACTGGAAACGTCGGGGATGGTGGGCACGTGGTTCGCTGGCGACGCGGCTTTTGCACGCAGCGCCTTCTTGCCGTCCGGGGCGTCGAAAGTCTCGATCTTGCCTTTTTCCAGCAGCTTTTGCAAAATCCGGTTACGGACTTGAAAATCTTCCGACAGTATCCTGGATTTCCATTTTTTCAGGAAGTAATTGACTCCGACATACCCATCCTTGAAATGGCTCTCGGCGTGCGCTAGTTCATCCAAGAAGGCGGCTTCGGCATCTTTGCCGCCGTCTCCACAAGTCGGTTTGACTTGGCCATCCGGCATGGCGACCTGAATCGCTGCGCTCGGCATTGGCGTAATCGGCCGAGGAGAATCAACAGGCTGCGGCGTCGAGGCAAATTCCGCCAGCCCATCTTTGAGGTCGATGTGGTCGAAGGCGGCCTTCCTCACGCGGGGGGAAAGCCCTGCTTGGCCCCATGTCGCGACGTACACCTGTTTCCCGATGGTCCTAACGCCTTCAACAGCCGGTGCATGGTCGCTGTCGCCAGAGACCAGGACAGCCGCGTCAAAGGCGCCGACAGCAGCGAGTCGAAGCATGTCCGCCACCATGGTCGTATCGACTTCCTTTTCTTGCGTGTAACGGGCTATGCCGCCGCAATTCTCGCAACGCCGCTGTCTAGCCTTCCTGGGAAAACGATGAACGAAGAAGCCGGGCAGGAACTCCAACTGGTCAAGGAATTTGACCAGCCGCCGCTGGGATTCCTGGCTCGCCGCTTCGCCGGTTTCAATGCCCGTGTAGTAATAAGCGCCCCACAACCGTGAACCGCCAGCCTTCCCGACCAGCCATTGGGATAGCTTGACGAAATCAACCGTTGAACCTTCAGCGGTCGCCCGCCAACCGCTATAGAAGTTCTTTCCGTCAAAGAAGATGGCTATGCGCATGGTCGAGGCCCCACTGCTAGAGGTCGGTTCCAATAAAAGAGGGCTGGCCGCATCCGCGGCCAGCCCCTGATATCTCACGCGCCGTGCCGCAATAGGCACGGTCACGGGCATATTGACCAAACAATTGTAGCATAGATTCTATCGGTGTCAAGGACAATTCGCGTGAGAAATTTCACGTGAGAAATCGCGTGAGAAAACAGCACCGCAAGACTTGTCGGTCCACTGATCATTGCCCATGAGTCTAATCAAGGCACCGAATACTGTCAAGCAGATGAAAGGGTCTTATTGAAAGGGGCTTCTTCCTTCGTGTGTTTCGGTTCCGCCGTCGGCGCACGAGTTCGAAAACTTGGCATTTGTCATGTCTGTTCTACGCTTCCGTTTCCCCTCTTGCCAGCCTATGCTTTAGGTGAACCGTGAATCGGTCCGATACAAGGACTTGTAATTCACGGGCTTGACGAACCGAGGCAATTGGAGTAAAAGCTTCTGTTCCTTCCGGCTTGGGACTATGCCGCACGGCATCCAGGCCGGGGCGTGTTTCGCGCTGCCGGGGAGGCGTCTAGTGGACGCCTCTGGACGCAGCGCATGTTCTTGCAAGAGATTACCCATGGCTGAAGAAATCCAAGACCCCAAGGACCAGACCGCACCCGCAGAAGCCGCCGCCGCCGAGGCCACCGAGGCCCAGACCGTTGCCGAGGCTGTCGAATCCGCCGCCGCCGAGACAACCAAGGATCAGGAAGGCCCCGATTACGCCGTTGCCGTCGAGGACGCCGGAACGCTCAAGAAAAAGGTGACCGTGACCGTTCCGGCCGAGAAAATCGCCGCCAAACGCGAGGAAATGTTCGGCGAGCTCAGTTCGTCCGCCCAGGTACCCGGTTTCCGCATTGGCCGGGCGCCGCGGAGACTGCTCGAAAAACGGTTTGGCAAGGACGTCCAGCGCGACGTCCGCAACGCCATCCTGGGCGACAGCCTGGGCAAGGCGATTGAAAAGAGCGAACTGAAGGTCCTTGGCGAGCCGGACCTGGACCTGGACGCCATCGAGCTGCCGGAGTCCGGCGACCTTTCGTACAACTTCGAGGTCGAGGTGGCGCCCGAGTTCGACCTGCCGGAACTCAAGGGCATACCGGTCAACAAGCCCGCGCTGGAAGTAACCGATTCCCGCGTGGACGACGCCATCGAGCGAATCCGCCTCAGCCACGCCCGCTACGAGGACACCGACGCCGCCGCGGAGGCTCACGATGTGGTGGTGGTGGCCGCGAAGATCAGCGGCGATGGCATCGAGGAAACGACCTCCACAGCGACGCTACGCGTGGCGCCGGGCCAAGTCGAGGGCCTGCCCATGATGGACCTCGGCGAGAAGCTCACCGGCAAGAAGGCCGGCGAGTCGGTCGAGCTTTCGGTGAAGGTTCCCGACGTACACCCCAACGAGAGTTGGCAGGGCAAGCAGGCGAAGGTTGACCTGACGATCAACCAGGTCCGCAAGCGCGTGATGCCGGAGATCGACGACGAATACGCCAAGTCGATGGGCTACGAGTCGCTGGCGGAGCTTCGCGAAGGCATGAAGTCCCGCATGGGCGCGCAGGTGGAAATCGAAATCCGCCGGGCGATGCGGCAGCAGGTGGACGAGTACCTCGTGGCCAACACGAGCTTCGAGTTGCCCGAGGGCGTGGCCAAGCGCCACGCGGCCAAGCTGCTCCAGCGGCGCTACGTGGACCTGCTCCAGATGGGCCTGCCGCAGGATCAGGTCGAGGAGCGGATGACTCAGATCCAGGCGTCGGTGGCCGAGGAGGCGAAGCGCGACCTGAAGCTCTCGTTCATCCTGGGCAAGATCGCCGACGAGCGGAGTATCGAGGTTGTCGACGAGGAGATCAACGCCCAGGTGGCCTACATGGCCCAGCAGTACGGCCAGCGGCCCGAGCGGATGCGTCACCAGCTCGAGGCCGACGGAACGCTGGAACAGGTGGCCATGTCCATTCGAGAGAGCAAGGTTGTCGAGCAGTTGCTCACCGACGCGGCCGTGACAGAGGCTGCCGCGGACCCGGTCGACGAAAGCAAGGAAGCGCCGGCCAAGAAGACCGCCAAGAGGGCCGCCAGGAAGACCGCCAAGAAGGCCGTGAAAAAGACCGCCAAGAAGGCCAAGGCGGAGGCGGACGAAGGTGCCGAAGAACACTCCGAAGAGGAGTCCGGCGAGGATTCGGCCGAGAAGTAGATATCTGATAACCAGGAGCCAAGCCAATGCATCGAGCGCCTGACCTATTCAGCCAGGCCCATCGCGAGTACATCGCCCGCCGGGAGATGACGCTTGAGGAGCGTCTGGCGGAGGAACGCATCCTGTTCCTGTGGGGCGAGATCGGCCCAGGCACCGCCGGAGGCGTGATCATGCGCCTGCTGGAGCTGCAAGCCAAGGGACCCAACCGCGACATCAACCTTTACATAAACTCGCCCGGCGGGTCCGTGGACGACACGCTTGCGATCTACGACACGATGCAGTTCCTCAGTTGCCCCGTGGCGACATACTGCGTCGGCCAGGCCGCAAGCGGCGCGGCGCTGATCCTCGCCAGCGGCGCAAAGGGCAAACGCTACGCCCTGCCGCACAGCAAGGTAATGGTCCACCAGCCCTGGGGCGGCGTCACCGGCCAGGCCACCGACATCCGCATCCAGGCTGAGGAAATCCTCAAGGCGAAGAAGCTGCTCAACGAGTTACTGGCGATGCACACCGGGCGCGACGTGGGGATGATCGAGCGCGAGACCGAACGCGACCGGTACATGTCGCCCGTCGAGGCCAAGGAGTACGGCATCGTCGACGAAATCGTCACTCGCGAAAGCAACGAGAAGGACAAGAAGAAGTAGGCTTGAACGAACAAAGGACCACGGACCAAGAGACATGGTACAAAACGAGACAATCTTTCCGCCGACCGTTATCGAGCAGGACGGGCGGACCGAACGCGCGTTCGACATCTACAGCCGGCTGCTGAGGGACCGCGTCATTTTCCTCCGCGGACCGGTAACCGACGACTCAGCCAACGTCATCGTCGCGCAGCTTCTCTACCTCAGCAACGAGAACCCCACCGCCGACATCAGTTTCTACGTAAACTCGCCCGGCGGCAGCGTCTCAGCCGGGATGGCCGTCATGGACACGATGAACTTCATCCGCTGCGACGTGGCGACCTATTGCGTGGGCCTGGCGGCGTCCATGGGCGCCATCCTGCTGTCCAGCGGGACCAAGGGCAAGCGATACTGCCTGCCGAACAGCCGGGTGCTGATCCACCAGCCGCTGGTCAGCGGAGTAATCACCGGCCCGGCCACCGAGTTGGACATCGAGGCCAAGGAGATCATCCGCCTTCGCCAGCGGCTTTACGAGATCCTCGCCGAGAACACCGGCCAGACCATCGAGCAGGTCGAGCGGGACTGCGACCGCAACAAGTGGCTCGACGCCAATGAAGCCGTCGCGTACGGGTGCATCGACAAGATCCTCTACCACATGCCGGAATCCCCGGCCGGGAAGGATTCAAAATAACCCGCCCGGCCGCAACAAAAAGAAGAAGATCTCACGCAGAGAACGCAGAGAACGCAGAGAAGAAACACATTCGGCTTTCTATTCTCTATTGAGCGTAACAACCTGAGAGGGCGGAAGTTGGCGATGGGCAGAATGAATCATCGCACACGGTTTCGGCTGGCAGCGGCGGCGCTGGCGGCCTGCATTATCCCAGCCGCCTGCGTCATGCTGACCGCCTGCACGCCGCAACCGCCGGCCCGGCTTGACGCCAACATGCTGCTTGAAGTCGAGCGGCTTCGCACGAGCAACGAGGAGCTCCACAAGCAACTGGTCCAGCGCGACGAGCAGATCCTCGCTCTCCAGAACCTGGGCGACAAACGCCTTGGTCAACTTTACACCGTTCAGCAAATCACCCTGTGCTCCGGCACCGGCGGGGCAAGCACGGACGACAAGCCCGGCGACGAGGCCGTGAAAGTCAACGTCGAGCCGATCGACCAGTACGGCTCGGTCCTCAAGGCCGCGGGAAGCATGAAGGTGCAGGTCTTCGACCTGGCCGCGCCGGAAGGCAAGAACCTCCTGGCCGAGTGCAACTACGACCCCAACGCCGCCGCGAAAAACTGGGTGAGCGGCCTGTTCAGCAGCTACTACAGCTTCACCCTCCCCTTGCCCGCCGAGCCTGCCCACGGCGAACTGACGGTGCGGGCCCAGTTCACCGAATACCTGACCGGCAAGACCTTCACCACCCAGCAGGTAATCAAATTATCGCTGCCGCCCAAACCGGCCGCGCAACCGGCGACGAAGCCTGCAACCCAGCCGGCAAGCCAGGCGAGTGTGCCTTAACCGCTCTCCCCTGACGGGACTGCGGCGCCCGAGCTACAGACTTCAGTATTCATGCCCCGTTCCGCCGTTCGTCTTCTCACCGGCTACCTGCTACCGGTTACCGGCTACCATATTATCCGTACGCGCCGAAGCCGAAGAACCAGTGCTTCTTGGCGAACCGGTACGCCCAGTGTTTCTCGGGTATCTCCTGCCCGGCCAGGTGGTGGCTGCACAGCGGGCACTTCTGGGCCAACTCGGCATAGCCGCTGGATCGCCCCGTTACGTCCTTGGCGCCGCGGGCCTTGAAGAACTCGCCCATCTCCCCAGGCCGCTCCAGGAAGACGCACCCGCGCGTCCGATCGAGGACGAACTGCCGGAAGTCCCGCAAGAAGACCGAGCCCTCGATCTGGGCGACAAGGTCGTCGCTGTCGTAGACGTTCTCGGAGGCAAACTGGATCGGCGGGCACGGCTCGATATCGCCCCACGGGTTAATGTGGTAGCTGATCCCGGCGACCGCGGGGCACAGGGCCCGCCCGCGGTCGTCGTAGTACGTGTCGACGATGATGATCGGTTTGCGGCAGCGCATGTCCACGATGAATCGCCGCAGCTCGACCATCTGCTCGGCGGTCAGGGCAAGCTCGGGGCACGGGTTGGGACCCGAGGGCCTGTAGCCGTAGTACCAGACATAATGCGCGCCGAGCTCGATCATCCGGTCGAGGTACTTCTCGCTGACCATGTCGGCGAAGTTGGACTGGCAGACGCTGGTGGCCGCGCCGGTTACCAGCCCGTGCCGCAGGCAGTTGGCCAGTCCGGCGGTGCTCCGGCCAAGGACATCCCGCCCGCCGCGGCGGCGGTCGCTGACGACCTCGTTGCCCTCGATGCTGACAAGCGGCGTGACGTTGCCCGCCTTGGCGAGCCTGGCCGCGACGTCGTCGGTGAGCATCGTGCCGTTGGTGAACAACTGGAAGTAGCAGCGCGGGTGTTTCTCGAAGATCGCCATCATGTCCGGGTGCAGCAGCGGCTCGCCGCCCATGATGCCGAAGAACCGCACTCCCTCAGCCGACGCCTGGCGGATGATCCGCTCGATGGTCTCGATGTCCAGCCGACTGCGCGGTGCGTCCGTGCTAACCCAGCAGCCCTGGCAGCGCAGGTTGCACTCGTTGGTGATCGACAGGAACAGAAACGGCGGGAACTGCCTGCCGGCGGCGATGCGGCGGTGGAACTTGCGGATGGCGCGCATGTTGCCCAGTCCGAAGTTGACGGCCATCTTCCACAGCAGCCTCGGCCGGGTCGTCGTAAGCATGCGCCATGCGAGTTTGAAAATCATCCGGCCATTATACCCGGATGGCGATCGGTTTCTCTACCGCCGGCGGATGATCGCCAGTGCCCCAAAGGCCAGGATGAGCACCGACGTCGGCTCCGGGGCACTTGCCGCCAATGGATGTGCGAGGCCCTGGCCGAAGTTCCGCTTGAGCGTGATGTAGTCGAGGGCGTCGACCTGGCCGTCGGCGTTGAAGTCGGCGGTGGCCCATTGTGCCCCCGTCGACATGCCGAAATTGCCGGCCAGGTTGGCGTAGTCGTCGTAGTCGACGTCCTTGTCATTGTCGGCGTCGCCCGGCAGCAGCAGGTCGGCCTCCTGAAGCAGAAGGCCCACGCCGGAGGCCAGGAGTTTCATCGCGAAGTCGCAGTCGATGTAGTCTGGCGTGTCGACGCTGTCCGACTGCTTATGGTAATTGGGGTTCGGCAGCGGGAAGTAGGTGTTCTCGATGATCCCGCCGGCCGGCCTGCCCGCGGCCTGGAAGGGCCAGTGATCGGATGACTTCATTTGGGCGGCGTCGATGACGATACTGATGTCCGGCGCGAATTGCCCCGCCGCGGCGGACCACTTGGCTCGCCAGGCGGCGCTGCCGTATATGGTGGCGGTGTTGGAATTGTTGTGGTTATAGGCGATCATGTCGAGGTTGACCACCCCGTCGACGACGGATTCATCCTGCGTGTTGACCCAGTGATAAGAGCCGCAGAGGCCCTTTTCCTCGCCGTCCCACGCGGCGAAGATGATGGTGCAGGCCAGAGGAACGCTGGCCAGGATGCGGGCGGCTTCCATCACCCCAGCCACGCCGGAGGCGTTGTCGTCGGCCCCGGGGTTTTCGACGGAGTCGTAGTGCCCGCCGATGATGTAGACCCTCTGCGGGTCGATGCGGCCCGGCAGCACGCCCAGGACGTTGTTGCAGCCGACGTAGGAGCCAAAGGCGAACGGGTCCAGCGACGCATCTAGCCCCAGGCCGGAAAACCAGGCCAGGATGTTGTCGCGGGCGACGTCGTGTCCGGCCATGGGAATGTAGGCGTTCTGGGACGAGTTCCATACGAAGCCGCGGTTATCGCCGGCGTGGGTCTCCAGAAGGTCTTCCAGGATGCCGCGGTAGCTGGCGAGGTCCAGTTCGGCGACAACGTTCTCGACGCCCGTGCCGGCAGAGGCCTGCGACCAGGCGGGCATGGAGCAAGCCAGCATGATCAGCGCCAGGTAACCAATGCGTGTCGTGGCCATGTCGGTTCCTCACTTTCATGCCGGCCTCGGTCTTGCCGACCCGCCACCAGTATACAGGCATCAGTATACAGGCGTCGAGCCGGAAAACCAAGGGGTGCAGAGACATGCGGTGTCGCCCGGCTGGCAGGGCTGTGCGTTTTGGCTGCTTTGGGAAATTGCCGGTACGCGGCGCTGGCGGCGGCGTTAGAATTGGCGGAAGGCGGAAGTCTGTAATTTGAAATCCGAGATTTAAGATTTGAGACCTGAAGCCTGCCTGCCACGCCGAAGCCTTGGCGAAGGCGGGAAGCCCGATTCCTGCGGCATGTCCGCATCAAAGGAGTTGCCGACGATGAATAAGATCACATGGCTCGTTGCGGCGTTGGCACTCGGATCGGTATTGGGGGTTGCGATGGCCGCGGCCCCTGCGCCGGTGGAGTCGCCCGAGTTGGCGGCGCAGCTCAAGGAGGGCAAACTGGGTTTCCAGCGGCTGGTGGTCATTCAGCGCAACGCGCTTAGCCCCACGCATGTATACACTTACCATCAGGAAGGGTTCCAGGCCGGGGGGGGGCTGTTCGTATACGATCTCGCCGGGGGCAAGCTCAATCGGCTCGTCGACGCCGGAAGCGGGGAGATCATCGATTGCGATCTGTCCTACGACGGGCGGACGCTGCTGTTTTCATGGCGGAAGGCCGGCAACGACGTTTACCAGGTCTACACGCTGGCCATCGACCCGGCCACGGGTTTGGCGGTCGGCGAACCCAAGGCCCTGACTCAAGGCCCTCACTACAATTACAACGCGTGCTGGCTGCCCGACGGCGGGATCGCGTTCCTCTCGACCCGCAAGAGCCAGTTCGCCTACTGCTGGACCAGCCCGGTGGGCATCATTCACCGCATGAACGCCGACGGCACGGGCGTGCAGAGACTTTCAGCCAACTATCTCAACGACTTCACGCCGTCGGTGACGAATGACGGGCGGATCATCTACGGGCGATGGGAGTACGTGGATCGCCCGGCCATCCCGATTCAGAGCCTTTGGACAATCAATCCGGACGGCACGTCCCTGCGAGTTTTTTACGGCAACCGGGTGCTTAGCCCGGCGACGTTCATCGAGCCGCGTGCGGTTCCCGGCAGCGACGCGATCCTGTGTACCATGACAGCCCACAACGGCCCGTGCCGCGGCGCAATCGGCCTGATCGACCCCATCAACGGCGACAACGCGCAGGAGTCGATCCGCAACCTGACGCCGGAAATAAACATCGGCCAGGTCGACAAGGGCGACGGCAACTTCGTCCACGGGCCGTACGAGAGCCCGTTTCCGCTGGGCGGGGATCTGTACCTGGTCAGCAAGGCCGGGACGATACTGCTTCGCGACTTTGACTGCGTCAGGCAGGTGACGGTCCTGCCGGGACAGGGCGGGCTGGGCTTCTATGGCGCCCAGCCGCTTCGAGCAAGGCCAAGGCCGCCGGTTGTACCGAGCACGCTGCCAGAGAACGCTGAGCCATTCGCGACGGTGGTCCTTCAGGACGTCCAGCAGGGCCTCGGCCCCACGGTTGCCGCCGGCGAGATCAAGCGGGTCGCCGTCGTTCAGGAGATCGAGAAGCCCGGCCTGGCCGATGTCAACAAGCGGGCGTTCGGCTTCCAGTTTCCGGTCGTCTCTTGCGGGGCGACGTACGCCCCCAAGAAGGTCTGGGGCTACGCCGACGTGGCGCCCGACGGCTCGGCCTCGTTCAAGGTGCCCGCGGGTGTGCCGATTTACTTCATTGCCCTGGACGCCAACGGCATGGCTGTGCAGCGGATGCGGAGCTTCACGCACATGATGGGCGGCGAAGTCCAGGGCTGCATCGGCTGTCACGAGCCGCGGACGTCGACGAGCCCGGCGCTAGGCCACCCGTCGGCGCTGCGCCGCGAGCCGCAGTCGCTCACGCCGCCGGAGTGGGGCGTCCACGGCTTCGGCTACGCGCAGATAGTCCAGCCGGTGCTGGATAAGTTCTGCGTGCGCTGCCACAGCGCCGCCGACGCGCCCAAGGGCCTGGACCTTTCGGGCGACATGACGGACTTCTTCAACGTCTCGTACGAGCATCTCGCCCGCCAGGGCGTGCCCGGGCAGAACCCCTACACGAGCTGGATTCCAACCTACAACGGCCAGGAGGCCAACATTCTCCGGATCCAGCCGCGAGGCTGGGGCTCGCCGGTCAGCAAGCTCGCCAAGGTCGTCGCCACCGGCCATCCGGACGCCGACGGCGTCAAACGCCTGAAGGACATGGACAACGCCTCGAAGCGGCGGATTTACGCCTGGATCGACCTGAACGTGCCGTACTATCCCACCAGCCTGTCGAACTATTACGAACTCCAGGGCTGCAGGCGGATGTCCCCGGCCGGGCTTGACGCGGCGCTCCAGGATGTCGCCAGCCGGCGGTGCGTTTCGTGCCACAAGGCCGGCCAACTGCCGCGGACCGAATGGACCCGCATCGGCCATCCCGAGAAGAACACGTTCCTGACCGCCCCGCTGGCCAAGAAGCACGGCGGAACGGGCAAGTGCGGCCAGGCCGTCTTCGAGTCCACAAACGACCCCGACTACCAGAAGATCCTCAAGACCTTCGAGCCGATCGCTGAGCAACTAAAGAACAACCCGCGAATGGACATGATCGACCTCAAGGATGTTCCCGAAGTGTGCGGAGGAAAGAAGTA
>CAZSBS010000013.1:14002-21331 GCA_964605095.1 uncultured Planctomycetaceae bacterium
TTGCACTGGCCGTGGGGTTTGCGATTGCCGCCGCCGCTTCATTCGCCGCCAAGCCGGCGCCGGAGTTGCTCGACGAGGCGCTTGGCGGCGCCATGAAGGGCGTCGGAGAGATCGTTTTCGCCGAGCGAAACAGCGGGCATGACCCCCACTGGTACGCCAACTTCTCATATTACGCCCGCAGCGTGGACGACAAGGCGTACGGCCCGCCAGGCGGTCGGCTTATGCGGCTGGGGCTTCGCACCGGCAAGGCGGCCGTGATTTTCCAGGACCCCAACGGCAGCATCCGCGATCCGCAGGTCCATTACGATGGCAAGCGGATCATCTTCGCCTACCGCCGCGGCGGCTGCGAGCACTTCCACCTTTACGAGATCAACCTCGACGGCTCGGGCCTGAGGCAGGTAACGCCCGACGCCCCCTACGACGACTTCGAGCCGACGTACATGCCCGACGGGGCGATAGTGTTCTGCTCGTCGCGGTGCAAGCGATGGGTCAACTGCTGGCTGACGCAGGTGGCTGTGCTGTACCGCTGCGACGCCGACGGCGGGAACATGAGGCCCATCTCCAGCAACAACGAGCAGGACAACACCCCCTGGCCTCTGCCGGACGGGCGGGTGCTCTACCAGCGATGGGAGTACACCGACCGAAGCCAGGTCCACTACCACCACCTCTGGACGGTCAACCCGGACGGCTCGGCCCAGATGGTTTACTACGGCAACAAGAACCCGGGCACCGTGATGATCGACGCCAAGCCGATCATTCCCGCACCCGGCGCGCCGCCGACGCGGACAAACCGCATCGTGTCGTTGTTCTCTCCAGGCCACGGGCAGAAGGAACACGCCGGGCCGATCTGCATCGTCGATCCCGACGCCGGGCCGGATGAAAAGACATCCGTGCGGGCCATCCCAGGAGGCGACCAGTTCCGCGACCCGTGGGCTTTCTCAGAGCACCTCTTCCTGGCCGCCCGTGGCAGGCAGATCCTGCTGATGGACGATCGCGGTCGATCCCGCGTGCTGTACGAGTCTGCCTCGGCCGAGGTACACGAGCCCAGGCCGGTAATGACCAGGATTCGCGAAAAGGTCATTGCCTCGAGAGTCGATACCAGCAATCCAAACGGCAAGCTGTTTCTGGCCGACGTTACCCGCGGGACCAACATGGCCGGCGTCAAACCGGGCGAGATCAAGAAGCTGCTCATCCTCGAAACGCTGCCCAAGCCCATCAACTACACCGGCGGGATGGACCCGCTGAGCTACGGCGGGACGTTCACACTGGAGCGGGTCCTCGGCACGGTGCCGGTCGAGCCGGACGGCTCGGCCTACTTCGAGGTGCCCGCCATGCGGAGCGTGTTCTTCGTCGCGATGGGCGCCAACGACCTGGCCGTCAAGCGGATGCAGAGCTTCGTCACCGTCCAGCCGGGCGAGACGCTGAGCTGCGTCGGCTGCCACGAGTACCGCCCCGAGGTCCCCGTCGCCAACCGCACCCGGGCCGTGACGCGGGCCGCCAGCGTCATCGCGCCCGTCGCCGGCGTGCCCGACGTGCTGGACTTCCCGCGAGACATTCAGCCAATCCTGGACCGCCACTGCGTGGGCTGTCACGACTACCGCAAGACCAACAAGGGCGGGCCGCGAAGCGGCGGGGTGATCCTCACTGGCGACCGCGGGCCGATGTTCAGCCATTCGTACATCACGCTTACTGTCCGCAGGCAGTTCAGCGACGGGCGGAATCAGCCCATGAGCGACTACACCCCGCGTACGCTTGGCTCGGCCGCAAGCCCGCTGATGAGGAAGATCGCCCCGGGCCTGTTCGGCTTGCCGATCACCGCGGCTCATCACGGCGCGAAGGTTTCCGCAATCGAGGCCGCGACGATCCGCCTGTGGATAGACAGCGGCGCGGCATATCCGGGCACCTATGCGTCCTTGGGCAGCGGGATGATAGGCGGTTACTACGAGAACACGATGGTCAACGCCGACTTCGACTGGCCCCAGACCAAGGCCGCCGCGGCCGTGATGGCCCGCCGCTGCGACTCGTGCCACAAAGCCCCCATCCGCCTGCCGCACGCCCTTAGCGACGAGACCCAACTGAGCTTCTGGCAGCCGGACCCGAAAGACCCGCAGATCAAGTCATCCAGGCATTTCCTGTTCAACCTCTCGCGACCGGAGCTTTCACTGATCGTGCTTGCGCCGCTGTCGCCAAAGGCCGGCGGTCTGGGAATGTGCCTCCACGACCGCAAGACCGGCAAGATAGAAAAGCAAATCGCGGTCTTCGACTCCACTGACGACCCGGACTACCGCGTACTGCTTGCCATGATGCAGGCCGGCAAGGCCCGCCTGGAAGAAATGGGCCGATTCGATATGCCGAGCTTCCGCCCGCCCATGCCGTACATCCGCGAGATGCAGCGCTACGGCATCCTGCCCGCGACGATCAAGCCAGGCGACGCCGTCGACTACTACGCCGCCGACCGGGCCTACTGGAAAAGCTTCTGGTGGCCGGGGGAAAAAGACTCATCGCAGAGAACGCAGAGGTAAGAAGATATAGGGATCTCATCCACAAATCGTGGTGAACAAGACGCCGGTTCTGCTGGATAAACGCATTCTGTTTCTTCTTCCTGCAAGCCCTAACATCCTCCGACCACGTTTTTGGGATGAGAACTTCTTTTCGCTTCTTGTTCTCTCCGTTCTTCTCCGCGGCCTCTGCGATGAACATCCTCTTCTTCCCGTTACCCGCCGAAGAGGCCCTTGAGGTAGTTCTCGCCATGGGCCTATAAACACCCGTCAAACCGGACTCTTGTTCTTTGCGACGCCCAAGGCGAGAATCCCCCCTGCAAGGAGATACCATGCTTCCGAGAGAACGTGTCATCGCGGCGTTGGAGCACCGTGAGCCCGACCGCATCCCGTGGGGCGAGCATTCCATCGACTACAACGTCTACGAGGACATCCTGGGCCGGCCCACGCTCGACCAGGCCAAGATGCGGACGACCCAGGCCTACTGGGACGGGCGGCGCGACGAGGTCGTCGAGTCCATCAAGCGCGACCGCATCGACCTTATCCGGGCGCTGGAGATGGATCTGATTTTCGTCTCGGCTGTGCCGCCCAAAGGCTACCAGCCCCAGCCAATGGAGAAGATCGACGACGCCACCTATCGCCACAAGAATGGCAGCCTGTACCGCGTCTCAGCCACCACGCACGACCTGATGGTATGGCAGGCCGACACGAGCGGCTACGTCGGGCCGACCATCGAGAGCCTCCAGGATCAGATCGACCAGCTTGCCGACCTGCCGCCGGAGGACCCCTACGATTCCCGCTGGGAGGTCGTCCACCACGTCGTGCGGAAGATGAAGTGTACGCACTTCATCGTCCTGATGAGCGACGACCTGGCCTTCCCGGGGTTCGGGGCAACCGAGGAAGACAGTTGGATGAATCTCGTGCTCGAGCCGGAGATCTGCCGCAAGGTCGCCGAACTCAAGGGCAAGCAGTTGCTGCGGGCGCTGGACGTGCAGGCGAAGTTGGGCGTCGACGCGATCGTCCCCTGCGGCGACCTGGGCAGCAGCACCAACATCATGGCCAGCCCGGCCATCTACCGCGACATGGTCTACCCGTGGCACAAGGCGCACGTCGAGAAGGCCCGCAAGCTCGGGCTCAAGATAATCAAGCACTGCTGTGGGCACGTCTGGCCGGTCATCCACGAATTGGCGGAGCTATACGACGCATACGAGGGCATCCAGGCCTCGGCGGGCATGGACATCGCCCGGCTCAAGCGCGAGGTTGGCGGGCAACTGTGCCTCTGGGGCGGCATATGGCACGAGCACATCATCCTCGGCGGCCCGCGGGACATCCGCAACGACGCCCGCTATGCCTTCGGCAACGCCGCCCCCGGCGGCGGATACATTATGGGCTCGACCCACTCGCTGGCGGTGGACGCCAAGGTCGAAAACATCATGCAGATGAAACGCTGCCGCGATGAATGGGGAATCTACCCCATCCGCCCGGATGCCTGGGGGCCGATGGAATAGCAGAAGGCGCCAAGGTCAAGTCCGCCGAGATCGCCATCACGGCCGACAACCTCTTCGTGCTGTACGTCAACGGCAAGTTCGCCGGGCAGGGCGATTCCCCCGACGCGTGAAACAAGCCCAGGCGCCTGGACGTGACGGACATGCTCCAGGCCTGCGAAAAGACCGCCCCATGACTTGCCTGGCAAGACCACCGGCGCAAGGGTCTTTCTTCCTACTCTCTAACTACTACTTACTTCTTCTCCCCCTCACCACACCAGGAAACTGACCGCCAGCAGCATCAGCACGACGGCGCCGGCGATTTCGGCCGGCTTGCCGAAACGGTCGCCGAGGCACTTGCCGATTATCACCCCGACCAGGCTCATCGCCGCGGCGATAACGCCAATGACCAGGCTGGGCCAGATGATGCCGGTCGTGCCCTTGAGGCCCAGCGAGAAGCCGACCACCAGGGCGTCCAGGCTGGTTGCGACGGACAGGGCCACCAGCGACCAGCCGCGGGTCGGGTCAGGCCGCGCTGCTGCCGGCGCCATTGCATCCTCGGCCGCGCCGGCGTGGCTCTTGACGGCCTCGTGAAGCATCTTGCACGCCACCGCGAAGACCAGCGCCGCCGCGACGTACGAGCCGACTTTCTCCAGCAGCGACGCCAACTGCGCCCCCCCAAGCCAGCCGAGAACGGGCATAAGGAATTGGAACAGCCCCATGTGCCAGGCCAGGCGAAACCGCTGCCGCGGCCCGTGCCAGCGCACGCCGATTGCCGCTGAGACGCTCATCGCGTCCAGGCCAAGGGCAACGGCAATAGCAATGGTCTCAAGCAGGCTCATGGCGAATCAGTCATCGCCAGTCACGCGGGCACGAGCAGGATCTTGAGATTCTCCTCGTCCTGAAACTCGGACTCGACTTCGGCAAGGAGGTCGTAATACTGTATTGTCCGGCGGGTTTCCTGATCCGGTTTCCTATCTACTGCTTCTTCCTTACTACTTCCTTCTTCCCATCAGTCGATGTTCATCGACAGCAGGAACTCGGCGTTGGTTTTGACCTTTGCCAGTCGGCCCAGCAGCAGTTCCATCGCATCTGTCGGCTGCATGTCGGCGAGGATTTTGCGGAGGCGGTAGATCAGTTTCAGTTCGATGGGGTCCAGCAGGAGCTCTTCCTTGCGGGTGCCGGAGCGGCTGATGTCTATGGCGGGCCATATGCGGCGGTCGACGAGCCGGCGGTCGAGGTGCAGTTCGCTGTTGCCGGTGCCCTTGAACTCCTCGAAGATGACCTCGTCCATGCGGCTGCCGGTGTCCACCAGGGCCGTGCCGATGACCGTCAGCGAGCCGCCTTCCTCGATCTTGCGGGCGGCCCCGAAGAACCGCTTGGGCGACTGCAACGCCGAGGCGTCCACGCCGCCGGTGAGGATCTTGCCCGAGTGCGGCGCCTCGGTGTTGTACGCGCGGGCCAGGCGTGTGATGCTGTCCAGCAGGATCACCACGTCCTTGCCGTACTCGACCATCCGCTTGGCCTTGGTCGAGACCATTTCGGCAATCTGGATATGCCGGCTGGCCGGCTCGTCAAACGTCGAGGAAATGACCTCCGCGGTGGTGTTCCGCTTCATGTCCGTCACTTCCTCAGGGCGCTCGTCGATCAGCAGGATAATGATGTACACATTGGGATGGTTGTAGGCGATGGCATTGGCCATCTTCTGGAGCAGGACGGTCTTGCCAGTCCGCGGCGGGGCGACGATCAGCATTCGCTGGCCGAAACCGATCGGCGTGACAAGGTTCACAACACGCATGTTGAGCTCTTCGGGCGTGGATTCGAGGAAGATTCGCGTGTTGGGGTGAGTCGGCGTGAGGTCCTCGAAGTTGACCTTGTCGGTAAGCTGGTCGGGCGCCTCGTAGTTGATCGCCTCGACGCGAAGCAGTGCGAAGTACTTCTCGGACTCCTTCGGCGGGCGGATCTGCCCGGCGACGATGTTGCCCTGGTGCAGGCCGAAACGGCGGACCTGGCTCGGCGAGACGTAGATGTCGTCGGGGCTGGGCAGGTAGTCGTAGTCCGGGCTGCGCAGGAACCCAAAGCCGTCCGGCAGGATCTCCAACACGCCCTCGCCGTACATCAGGCCATCTCTCTGGATGCGGCACTTGAGGATGCGGAAAACGAGCTCCTGCTTGCCAAGCCCCGCGTACTCCTCGAGGCCGGACTCCCTGGCCATCTCGTGCAGCTCGGCGACGGTCATCTTCTGGAGGTCGGTGATGTGCAGGTTGCCGCGCTTCACCCGCTCGTACTTCTGGTGCATCTCCTCGTCGAAGCCGGCGATGGACTCTTCCTCGAGCTGCTCCGGGGTCTTTTCCTCAGCCTCAACCTCGGCGGCGGACTGGGCCTCGGGTCCAGGCTCCGCCTCACCGGCCGGCTCCGACGCCTCGGGCGCCTCGACCACCGAATCGCCGCCATCGGGCGGACTCTGGGCCAGGTCGGCCTCGGTCTGCTTGCCGATAACATCGTCGGCGATTTTCGGGGAGCCCTTGCGGTGGTACGCTCGCTTGGCAGTTTTCTTCACTGTTTTCTTGACGCTCTTGGCCATGTCTTGGCGCAGCCTCCAAAGTGACGTTGTCTTGAGTTCTGATCTAAAAGTAAAATCCTGGCCGAGAGCAACACGCCGAGAAGCTAGTCTTCTTGGCTGATCCGATGGAAAATCACGCGGACTTGCTCGCGAAGGAATGAAGCACCGAGCCGATTATCAAGAGTATAATCGCACATGGAGGCTTTCGTGTCCAGCGAAATCTGCAATTTTTCTCGTGCCGTCCAAGTCTCACTGCTCCACTGCCGGCTCTGGGCCACGCGACGCCGCCGATCATCCGCCGGGGCCGAGACGAACACCAGGTGCGTGCAGAGGTCGTCCCAGCCGGCCTCGAAGAGCAAGGCCGCGTCGAGCACGACTGCCTCGACCGACTCATCGGCCTGGGCATCGGCGATTGCCAACTCCACCCGCCGGCGAATCCGCGGGTGCAGAATGGCATTGAGCGCCTCAAGCTCGGCCGGGCCGCGGAAGACCACCTCCGCCAGCGCCGCCCTGGACACCTGGGCGTCGGGCGCAAACACCCCGTCGCCCCACTGCCGACGGATCTCCGCCAGCACATCCGGCTCGCCCAGCAGTTCGTGGCCGATCCTGTCGGCATCGATAAGTCGGCACCCAAGGGCCGCGAACTCGGCCGCCGCCGTGCTCTTGCCGGAGCCGACGCCGCCAACAATCCCAATCACCAGCTTGCCGCCGACTCGACGGGTATTCATGTCCGGGGTCCCTACTTGGGCGCCTCTTGCGTTTCCGCCGGCTTCTTGGGCGCCTC
>CAZSBS010000013.1:21431-33228 GCA_964605095.1 uncultured Planctomycetaceae bacterium
GGCTTCCACTGGACGCCGTTAAGCTCGACGACGCACGCGCAGATGTGGGTCGCCCAGGGCGCGGCGCCCTCGAGTTCCCTCTTCTGGAGCGCCTTGACGAACCGGACCACATAGGTTCCATCCGCGTCGGCGACGAAGTCGTCGCGGAACACGTCGCCTTTGGGCCCGGTGGCCTTGCTGGTGCCATCGGCCTTGTGAACGAACACCGGCTTGATTTCAGGCCGGCTCTCGGGCTTGCCCTTGTGGCGTGTCCGCGGCTCGCGGCCGCCTGTGCCGGCATAGACCTCGATGTCGAAGTCGCCCGTCTTGCTGCTGACCGACACGATACTGTAGGTGTTGCCCTTCCTGGCGGTGAACTTGCGTACGATCACGGGCAGTCCGATCGTTTCCCGGTCTTGCAGCGATGGTATGACCATGTACGAGTTGGAATCCTTGGTTGCCCACGGCTGGCGGGAGAAGCCCTTGGAGGCCCACTTGGCGACGGCGTCCTTCAGGTCCTTCGTCAACTGCTTTTGCGGCATGACGACGCGGAGTATCTCCTGGGGATTGAGGCTGATGAGGTCGGGTGACTTGATCTTGCCGGACATCAGGTCGATGAGGTCATCGAGCATGTGGTAGTGTACGGCGAAGTTCATCTGTTGCATGCCCGGTATGAAGCGGGAGACTATCCCCACCACTCGCCCATCGTTGTCCAGCACCGGCCCGCCGCTGTTGCCGTGGTTTATTGGGGCAGCCAGGCGAAACAGCGTCGGGTTATCCGGCTTCAGTTCGATTATGGAAGACACCATACCCGGCACCATGGACTGCTGAAGGATGCCCTCGGCGCCCGCGCCGGGATTGCCCACCACCCAGACCGACTCGCCAACCTTGAGCTTTTGGCCCAATTTCAGGGGGTGGATCTTGAGCTTCTCGATGATGGGCGTGGCCTCTGGGGGCAATTTCATTATGGCCAGGTCCTCGTTGCGATGGACATGCACCACATCCTCGGGTTTGACCTTTATGTCGTCGGATCGTTCCTTGAGGGTTCTGCCCTCGGGCAGGAACCGGACGGTGTAACCGGCAGGGGCGTCATCCACCACGTGGCGGTTGGTGACGATGAGATAGCCAAGGCCCTCCGGCTTGATCAGAAACCCCGAGGCGGAAGCCTTGGCCTCCCGGCCGTGGGCCGTCGTGAGAGTCTCGATGTACGGGACGGAAGACTTCATCCTCTCGTACATGTCCGCCAAGTCGCCGGGTCGCGGCCAGAGCTCGTCCTCCGCGGCCTGGAGGCGCCTCGAGGCGATCTCCGCCTGCAGGTTGGTCGCCTCCGCAAGCTGCGACAGGGCCGAATCCCTGCCCATGGCTCCCTCGAGCTCCCCCAGTTGCTCCTTCAAGTCCTTGATCCTGGAATCCGCCTCCTTCAGGGAGTCTCTGGCGCTTATCAGTGCCTTCTCGTCCAGTCCGGCGATTATCTCAGCATCGGTCTTGCCGGACTCGGTGGCGCCGGCGCCGAGGGCCTTGTCCACCAGCGCCTGGGCTTGCCTGTACGACGCCTTCAACTTCTCCAGATCGTACGCGGCGGGCTGGAGCAGAACCCAGCCGGCTCCTATGGCCAGCACGGCCAGCACGATGACGCCAAAGCCTATCAGCAGCGGGGCCTTGCTCCTTACGGGCTTAGCCATGGGCACGTCGCCCTGCTCTGCCAGCCTGGCCATGGGCACATCGTCCGGCTCTGCCTCGACCGACCGGGCCATGGGCACATCAGGCGCCGCCGGCGCGGGTTGCAAAACGGGCTCAACCGGAGCCGCTTGGGCGGCGACAGCGGCGGGAATCGCCGGTGGCGCGGGGGCAACCGGAATCGGCGGGGCAGTAGCGGGGGCGGGGGCGGGCACGCCGGCCTTTGCCGGCGGCGCCGCGTCAGCCTGGGGCGTGTGCGAGGTCGCCAGGGCCGCCAGCAGATCACCCATTGCGTCTGCCGGGCTGGCCGGGACTGCAAACCCCTCTCCCTTGACGGGAGAGGTTGGCCCGCAGGGCCGGGTGAGGGTGTCGGGCGAAGGCAACTCATCCGCCACCGGCACGCGGATCTTCTGGCCGCATTTCCGGCACGTGGCCAATTGGCCCGCGGACTCCTCGGCCACGCGGTACGCGGCGCCGCAGTGCTCGCAACTGAACCTGAGCATCACAGATGCCTTTCCCCATCCGCTGATGGATCGACTTATCAGTGTCTCACGTATAACGAGAGGCGGTTGCCAAGCCAAGGGAAAATGGCCGATCAGGAACAGCTATGAACGGCAGGCAGTAGGAGTCAGTAGACAGGCGGCAGGCCGAACGCTACAGAAAAAGTTAAGCTGCTCTAGCTTCTTGCGACGCCGTCGCGCGGACGAACTGCCCGCACGCGGGCAGAGCGGCTTAAGGACCGGGCTCAGGCTCGGTGACGCCGAAGCAGCGCCGGCGCGCCGGGACTACGGAGTCAGTCCCCATTTTCGATGCGCCGACCTGGCGCCGAGTTGTTCACTTGCCCGCCAGAGCAGCCTGCTGGGCCTCCAACTGCCCGATCAAGGACACGCGCCATTGATCCAGTTGCCTGGGCGTTATCTTCGCATCGGCGAGCCCGCTGGGGATCGGGTTGCTCCTTGCCGCGAGGATCTGCTTCTGGATGCCCGCCATGAGTGCGCGGAGTTGGTCGACCTCGACACCAGTCTGGCCGGCCTTGTCGGCCTTGGCAATGGCCTGCTCGCACTGCTTCCACAGGACCATGTCGTCGGCGCCCTGGCGGAACGTCAGCATGCCCAGAGTGCTGATCATGGTCTTTTCGCTTTCGGCCACGACGAACCCGTTGCCCACCTGGTCGATGGCGTCGTAGACCGGGCCGGTCGCCAGCACGCCGCCGACAACGACGCCGTCGGCACCCAGCACCGCCGAGCGGAACCCGACCGCGTATCGCTCGGGATGCTTGTGCCCCATCAGCACCAGCCGGTCCTTGTCAATCCCCTTGAACTGCCGGATGACCTCCGCCAAGGTATCGCTGTCGGACATAATCAATGCGGCGTAGTTCTTCAGGCATGCCCTGCGGTCTTCAGTCGCCATGGCCGCAATCGCCATTGAACTGGACCACATGGTCAGTTTCGCGCCCAGGCCGGCCAGTGCCGCGGCTTCTGCGTTCTGGCCCACGATGGTCTTGGCATCGTCGTTGTAGGAGAAGTAGTACAACGGTTCGGGCAGGCCGGCCTTTTTGGCAAGTGCCTGGCACCGCGAAACAGCCGAGGCCATCGTCGACTGGTAAGCCGAGTTGTTTGACTTGATTTCGGCAAGCCGAAGGCTGTCGCGGATAGTGCGAAGGTTGATCATCCATCGCCCGGCAATCAGTTTGGGCGGAATCTCTTGGAGTTCCCGGATCATTTCGGTTTCGGAAGGAGGCTGGTTCCCGCGAAACGCCGGGGCGGAAACCCAGAAGGCGTTGAGTCCGCTGGGCGACAACTGCGTGTACATGGCGCGCTGCCACAGTGCCGCCCGCGGTTTGGAAAGCGATTGGCCCAGCCCGCCCAAAAGCATTGTCCCGGCAAGCGCCCCGGTCGGCATGAAAGTGGGGCACTTGGGCAGCCCGGGGACTCGAACGACCTTCAACTCCAGCGGCACGCGAACTGTCCCGGAATTGCTGTTGAGCATCACGTTGCCTTTATACAGGCCGTCCTCGGCCGACTCGGACACCCAGATCGCCATCGCCACGTGGACTATCTCATCCTTCTTGGGCCCCACGGCCCTGTGGTGCAGCAGCCAGGGCACGAACTCGACCGTGCCCTCGTATGCGTTGGGGACGGGGCCCAGGACCCAGGCCTCGGACCCCTGCGCTGACGTCTTCAGTATTCCGCGCGGGCCGGATAAAGTCTCGACGCTCGGCGAGAGATAGCCAATTGGCCTGGTCGGCACGACAGCCAGAGGCACCAGTGCCATCTGGCCGGCGGCGACGGTGTATTGCAGCCGCTCGACCTCGTTGGCGTCTTCGGGAACCCAGGAGGCTTCGAACGGGCGGTTCGTCTGGGGCGAAAAGGCCATCAGCCCGGCCTGCTGCTGCCTGGCTGTCGGCTGAATGGCGCACATCGCCTGCCTGCGCGTGGCGACCACGAACTGCCGGCGATACCGTTGCAGGTCCAGGTTTACCTGGTCGACGTATTCCTTGATCGCTCGCTTCTGGGCCAGAGGCGCCATAGCCAGCGCCGCGAACTGGCAGTTCAGCGTTTTGATCTTGTTGGCCCCCGCCCCCAGGACAAACCCCACCTGGCTGCAAAGCTGATCTGAGAAGTCCTTTGCGTACCACTCTGCCGTCCACGCCCCGCCGCGGCCTCGCATGAGGCTTTCCTCGCCGAAGAACTGCTGGGAGGTCAGACGGTTTTGCAGGACGGTCTTGCCGGAGACCTGAAAGGCATACTCCGTGGGCGGGAAGTGCTCGTGGAAATCGTGTGTCAGCCAGACCCATGCGAAGGCTGCGGCCGAGCTGGGGCCCCTGATTGTGAGGTTCTCGGGCGTTCCGCAGTCCGCGGGGCCAAGGTAATCGCCCGTCAATCCGTCCGGAAAAGCGCGGGAATTGGCGCTGGCGTGCCATGGGGCACCCCATGCCAGGCTGGAATCGTCCCGGTCTGCCGGCTGAAAGCCTGGCCAGCGGAATTGTTTGGCCGGGCCGTAATCCAGCAGCACGCTCTGCGGCGGCGCCGCGGAGGCCGGCTCGCCCCGGATGTGGTC
This sequence comes from uncultured Planctomycetaceae bacterium, assembly GCA_964605095.1. Lineage (GTDB taxonomy): Bacteria > Planctomycetota > Phycisphaerae > SM23-33 > SM23-33 > JAUWQU01. Next base: position 26,148 of record CAZSBS010000013.1, read on the forward strand.
GATGGTCACCGGCTCGCGGCCGGGGTTGGTCAGAACCACCGACGTCAACGCCCCAGGCGATTCACCGCCAAAATACCTTATGAAAGCCGAAACCGGCAGCGCGAGAGTGTCTGAACCTGGCTGGATGTGGCCTACCAGCCTGACGATGCTTGAGCCTTTGGGATTGCGGAAAGACAGGACCAGCGACTGGACCAGCGGCTGGCTGTTGAAAGTATCTAACTTCAGCCATTCAATGGTGTTGGGGTCCAGTCCAGTCAGCTTCACGACAACGGGCGAGCCCGCCCGAAGCAGCGCCGCCTGCTGGCCATGGGTCACGCCTTTGCCCCGCGTTACTGCCTGGGCCGGCGCGGTTGTGGGAAGATTCTCGAAGTCCTCAAAGACAACCGTCTGGGCCAGTGTGGCCGGGACGCACGCGGCGCAGACAGCCAGCATTGCAAGGCCGATCCGACCAGTCGGCCAAGGCAACGACAGCGTTTGGCAACATGGATTGCTGCTGCGTGCCATGAGTCTCTCCCGTCGCCCGTTGCGGGGCGAGTCCGGGGATTCGGTTTCCGTCACAGACTTTCTCGGCAGAACTCGTGCCCAAGGAGAACGTAAGAAGAGTATAATGGCAATAGCACTGCCCGATATAGGGAAAAGTTGCCAACCGCCGTGCCCATCGGGCCGTGAGCGGCCTCGACGCGGGTGCGGGTTTGCCGGTTGCGTTCGGCAAGGATCTGTTAATTCTCTGCACCTGGACTGGTTGTTTATGGTATACTGCTTATAGAGGGCACATAAGATGCTTCTAGGATCACGGAGTCTAAGCCGGGTGGCCGTAGCCGCGGCCTTTGCAGTGGCGGGCGTCTTGGCATGCTGCGCGGGCATTGCTGAAGCTCAGGGCCGCGGCCAAGTGCGCCTCAGCACGCCGGGGTATATGGCGGATCCCGGAGCCAATTCGTCGATATCCAGTTTCCAGAGGTATTCATCCGGATCCGGCCTGGGCGCGTTGGATTCTGCCAGTTCGGCCCCCCTGGGCGGAGGCAGCGTCCTTCAGAGTTCGATAGGCACCGGCACCTCGCTTTTCCAGTCTTCCGGCGGCACGTCCAGCCCGCTTTACTCAGGCAACAACACGGGTATTTCCGCGGTCGACCGGAACATCCTTAACGGGCCGGCCGGCACCGGCTTGTATGGCTCGCCCCGGGGGCTCGGCGACTCGGGCGGGTCGTATTCCCGACGGATAAGCAGCCCGTCTTTTGGCTCGGTTCCCTTGTTAGCCCCGGTCGGCCGCAGCTATATTCCCGATTCGCCGCTGGTGAGTGCCTCGGCCTACAAGGACTATACCGATCCTTTCAGTCAGAGCAATTTGCCCGGCTTGGCAAGCCAGCAATTCTCCACGACCGGCCGGTCCCTGGCGGCCCCGGTTGCCCCGGTTGCCCCGACTGCCCCACAGGCACCGGTGCTGTTAAGCGACGCTGGCGGTTCCGGCATTGGCCGGTCGCTGGTGGCCAGTTCGAGCAGTCCAACGGCGTTCGGCCTGGCCAGGGCGTTCGTGCAGGAACTCGAACGGGCATCCACATCTCTCTTGAGTAAGAAGGGCGAGCCGATCACCTCGCTGGTGCCGACTGAGCCGAGCGTCTACCGCACTTATATGCAAAGGGGAGACCGGGCTTTCAGGCAGAGCAACTACCGAGAGGCATACGCGAACTTCCAGATCGCCAACGATCTGGGAGATCACGACGCGGAGAGTTACATCTGCCTGCTTCACGCCCAGTTCGCCCTCTCGTCGGTCAGCTACGCCCAGGCGTACTATTTTCTTGAGCAGGCCCTGCGGCACATGCCGGAGTTGCCGCTGGCCAACCTCAGGCCTAGAGGCTTCTATGACAGTTCGGCCAAGTACGCACAGCAATTGGTCGCCCTTCAGGAGCATACTGAGAAGCATCCCGGCGACCACGAGGCGGTTCTGCTTCTGGCTTACTTCCGCTGGTTCGAGCAGGAGCGTGACGTCGCGGGCACCCGGAATCTGCTGAGCAGGGCGCTTGCGGCCGGGCAGATGAAGAGGGCCCCCTTCGTGATCGAGGCGGTCGAGACATTCTGGAGAGGCGTGGTAGCTACCGGGGCCGCATCCGGCGAACTTGTGCCGCAACCCGCCAAGGCCCCTGAAACCACGCCCACGAAGTAGGCTATTGATCGCGGGCGTTGTATGAGACCGGGCAATTCCAGCAGGGCTGTCTGCCGAAAGCGGGCAGGCAGGTTTTCTGTTTGCAGGGCAAGTCGGCGGCGGGGGCCTGGTTGATCTCCTAACGCCTCCGATGACATGGCGCAGGCAATGTTCGGCCTCGCCGCGTACGGCAAAGGCTGTACAATTAAAGAGATGCCCCGGTCAGGACGATGCGATTGGTATGTCCTCACCGCAAATTACGGCAGAAACTGAGCCAATGTCAGATGCCAGCAAAAAACGCCAGGCTGACCAGCGCCGGCCAAGCAGGATATTGACGCTGCTGAGTTTCATGGAGCCCGTCGCGCGCCGATACCGCACGCTGGTTAACATGGTCATTCATTCCGCCCTGTTCGCCCTGGCGCTGCTGTTGGCTCAACTCGTGCGGTTTGACACCGGCGTGCCCGGTGCCGGCGGCACGAACTGGATGTACCACAGCTACCTGCCATGGCTTCCCGTCTTTGTCGGCCTGAAGCTGCTGATATTTGGAAAGATGCGCCTCTTCCGCAGCGGGTGGCGGTACGCGAGCATCCGCGACATCACAAGCATCCTGCTGGCAAGCTGGGTATTCGTGCTGATCATGTTCGTGGCGGTCAACATCTTCCGCTACGGGCCTCAGTGGCTTGCCAACATGACCGATCGGCGGACAGACATTCCCGTCGTCAACCAGATAATCGAGTATTTCCAGGGCTATTCCCAGGGCGTGCTGGTTCTTGATTTCCTGGCCTCGGTGTTCCTGGTCTGCACCGCCAGGCTGGGCTTTCGGCTCTACCGCGAGGAGCTTCGCCCGGTCGCCCCGGAGGGCGCAAGGCGCGTGCTGATCGTCGGCGCCGGCGACGCGGCCGAGGCGATTCTCCGCGAGATCCTCCGCATGCAGGTCGAGCGGTACGTGGTAGTCGGCATGGTCGACGACGACCGCGCCAAGCGCAACATTACCATCCATGGCGTGCCGGTTCTGGGCACCACCGAAGACATCCGCCGGGTCTGTGAGGAAAACGAGATCGAGGAGATCATCATCGCCATTCCCGCGGCCAGCCAGAAGGAACTGCGCCGCGTGATTGACCTGTGCAGCGGCACGAAGCTCAAGTTCCAGTCACTGCCGGGCGTCAGCGACCTGATCGACGGGCGAGTGACCGTCTCGCAGATGCGGGCGGTGGACATCAGCGACCTTCTCGGGCGGGAGGCGGTCGAACTCGACCGCGATGCCATCGGGCGATTCCTCCACGGCAAACGCGTGCTGATTACCGGCGCGGGAGGCAGCATCGGCTCGGAAATGTGCCGCCAGATCGCCAACTACGGACCCGCACAGATCATCCTCGTCGAACAGGCCGAGACGCCTCTGTTCGACATCGAAAACGAGCTGCTGGCCAGCCACGGCGACATACCGGTGGTCCCCGCGATCTGCGACATCTATGACCGCAACCGCGTCATGTCCATCTGGCAGCGTTACCTGCCCGAGGTGGTCATCCACGCCGCGGCCCACAAGCACGTGCCGATGATGGAACGAAACCCCTGCGAGGCCGTAAAGAACAATATCCTGGGCACCAAGAACGTCGCCGACGCCTGCTGCCGCTTCGGCGCCGACGAGTTCATCACCATTTCCACCGACAAGGCCGTCAACCCCTCGTCGATCATGGGCGCGTCCAAACGCGTCGCGGAGATATACACCCAGGCACTCAACGGCTCCGAGCACTGCGCCACGAAGTTCAAGGCTGTTCGGTTCGGCAACGTGCTGGGCTCCAACGGCTCGGTCGTCCCGACCTTCGAGAGGCAAATCGCCGTCGGCGGGCCCGTGACCGTCACACACCCGGAAATGACCCGATACTTCATGACCATCCCCGAGGCCGCACAACTCGTCCTCCAGGCTGCCGCCACTGGCGACGGCGGGCAAATCTACCTGCTGGACATGGGCGAGCCGGTGAAGATCGTCGACCTCGCACGAAACATGATCACGCTCAGCGGCTTTCGCCCGGAAGAGGACATCGACATCGTCTTTACGGGTGTCAGGCCCGGCGAGAAGCTCTTCGAGGAACTACGCACCGACGGCGAGGACATCGAGCCAACCGTCAACCCAAAGATCAACATCTGGAAGAGCAGGCCAACTGAATGGAAACGGATCGAGCAGGCCTTCGGCCAGTTCGAACTGCTCCAGAACAGCCCCGACCGCGAGGGGATCATCAGCGCCATTCAGATGCTGGTGCCCGAATATCAGCCGTTGAATCCCCCGACAGAGCAAACCACCGCCGACCATGACTCCGGCGAGCAATCGCCCGCAACCCCGCCCGCCAAGACCCCCGCCGCCAGAACCCAATCAGCTTCGTAGACCCGTCAGTATCGCCTGCACCATCTCCACCGTGTCCGGGCCGTGCCCGCGCCGCCGGCTTTGTAAGTGTTTGGCGACGTTGTCCATAGCCCCGTGAACGGGGCTGAAAAGAAGACCGCTAAACACATATCCGGCTCTAGCCGGCTTGGGTGATGGGCAGGCCGGAAAAAACGCCCGCCAGGCGCTGGAGTTGCCGGCCCCAGTATTCGATGGACGCCACGCCGCAGCTTGCTATCGCGCCGGCTGACAGCGCCAGCGACCGCCCGCCGATCTGGATGAACTCGGCAAGCCGGGTGCCGGGGTCGAACTTCGAGACGCCTTCGAGTGTCTCGACGGCGTGATGCACGGCTGCACCCTTCTCGACACTGTCCACCGACAGATTGCACCGGCGAAGCGCCTCGGCGATTCGCTCGGCCGCGTAGCGCCCCGCCTCGTCTGGCAGCAGCTTCTTGGCTGACACAAACGCCAGTTCCGCGCGCCGCAGTTCTTCTTTGACGGCATTGAACCGCATCCGCTCGACCCGGCTGCGGGCTTCGGCCGCGGGATCGGGCGGCTCGGCCGGCAGGCCCGTCGATTGCACGGCGCCGCCCGCCGGCGTAAGGGCTTGGGCGACACTCGGCCGGGACGGATCACCGCTTTGCGTGCGGCAATCCGTCCAGCGGAGACCATCACCCTCGCGGCCTTTCTGCTCCTCGGTTCTTGTATTCTCGAGCGCCATGATACTTTCTCCACCTCCACATCCCAGCAACCTCTTACATCGTCACTCCGGTTGCTTAGCCTTGAGCAAGCACTTACAGAGGGCAAGTAATGCACGGAATGTGCCAGAAGCCGCCGGCTGCGACCGGATGTGGCCGCGCGGACCGAGACATGTGTGCAAGACATTATTAAAAAAGCACTTAAATGTCACACCCGGACGGGATATTTTCCCGCGGGTCGTTAGTCTTCCATGGGCGCGGGCAATATCACCCGCCGCCGGAAGCTAAATCGGGCAAAAGCACGCACAAGAAACCGCTCGGATAAGCCCGGCATTGCCGCCAACATCGCACACCATCGACCTTTTGCGGCAAGCTGTGGTCGCACGAGTTGCAATCCGACACATCACCGGCCGGCCGATCCGAAAAGCGACTCGCCGCAACGTCATTCAGCGGCCGCGTTTATTGATACAAGGCCCGGGTGGGCCCTTCCCTGACCCACCCGTCCTGGATTCCTGCCGCCAAACCAGATTGCGGCAAGTATGCCGATGATATCCACTGCACAGACCGTGCCAGCGCGTGTACTATTTTCCCCGGTAGACTTCGCGGGGGTGTGCGCAGATTTTCTGGCAGTTTGCAAGCCGTGGCGCCAGCCTTTCTTAGTCCCGTAGGGACGTTTGGCGATAGCCACGGGCGCGAGCCCGTGGGAAGCTGCCCCAAAATCCCAAAGAGCCCCAGCGGGGCGATTGACGACGTCAATCGCCCCGCTGGGGCTCCGAATCAATGAACGCGCAGTCCACGGGCTTGCGCCCCTGGCTATTGGCAATCGCCCTACCGGGCTCAGAAACCGACTGCCAGAAAATCTGCGCACACCCACTTCGCGGCGATGGGCGACGATCCGAATATCGACAGTCTGCCCCGCGTCGTCAATGAAATAGACCATGCGATAGTCACCAACGCGGATGCGCCAAAGGCCGGCGGGGCCGGAAAGTTTCACGGTGCCTGGGGGGCGTGGATTGGCGGCCAGGGCGACGGCCTATGCGAGGAGGCGCGATTGCACCGGCTTGGGCAGTTTGTCCAGGGCCTTGTCGGCGCTGGCTTTGAAACTGACTTGGTGGGCCATGGTCAGAGGTCCAAACGCTTGCGCACGGCATGTAAGGGGACTGACGGCTCGCGCTCGCGGCGTTTGGCTTCGGCGATGTCGCCCTTGTCCTGAGCGCTGACTTGCTCAGCCTTGGATTGCAGGCGGCGGAAATCCTTCTCGGGGATCAAGACAAACTTCCGCTTGCCGATGATCAGGGTTTGTATGGTCATCGTTCGGTTTCCTTGAGTGATTCTTTCCGGGCATTATACCACGGGCAAAGGAGAAAGCCCGCTGACACTGATGTCTGATAACTGATGTCTGATAACTGATAGGGAATTTGATTCTGGGTTGGCCCTCGGGCTGGCCCCGCCGGGGCAGGCCCCACCTGGGCTGGCGAGGGGCTGTGCCCGGCGGGCGGAGGGTTACTGTCCCGCATGCGAAGCGAAGAAAACACGCTTACGAAACAGCCCCAAACCATGCCGCCGGTCGAAGCGACGTCGTTGCTGTAATTTGGAGTGCGGCGAGCTCTCGCCGCTTTGTTATATCGCGGAGCGATGCTGTTTCTTTTTCTTCTTCTGCTGTTACACCGTTGTTGCTGCTGTTGTTTTCGTTACGCCGTTATCGCAGCATAAAAGTGTCTTGCTCTTGGCGTAGTACGACAAGGCGGCGACGGGGGACGGTTTGCCGTGTTCGTCGTCGCTCCGCGACGTGCAAAAGCGGCGAGAACTCGCCGCACTCCAAAGAAGGCTTCGCCCCGTCAGCCGCCGCCAGCGTCGAGGCTGGACTTG
>CAZSBS010000014.1:0-33199 GCA_964605095.1 uncultured Planctomycetaceae bacterium
CCTCGATCCAGACCGGCAAGAAGTTCGGCATGCAGTTGCTGGACGATCACCTGCTTCAACTCTTCGCCCAGGGCAAGATCGCGGAGGAGGACACGGTTGACAGCAGCCAGACCCCGGCTGAGATGCGCGACAAGATCGAGGGCGTTCGCAGCGGGCGGATCACGATCCAGAAGGGCTCGACGGAAGACGCGGTTTCGGAGTTGAGGAAATAGGACATGGCAGAGCTAATGCCCAACAAGGTGGATGTGAGCGAGTTGAAGGGCCAGCGCCTTGGCCGGATCCTGGTCAAGATCGGCGCGGTCACCCGCCAGCAGGTTCACGAGGCGCTGGACGTCCAGAAGGAACGTGGCGGCCCGATCGGGCAGATCCTGATCGACCTGGGCTACCTCGAAGCCAAGACGCGGACGCTGGCGCTTGGTTACCAGGTCGGGATGGAGTACGTCGAGTTGACGTCGCTGGACATTCCCGCCGACGTCATCAGCAGGATTCCCTCGCAGATGGCCAACGCCTACACGGCTGTTCCGCTGGAGTACGATGCGCTGACCAACCACCTGGTGGTGGCGTTGGGTTCGGCAGACAACTTCCGGGCGACCGACGACCTGCGGACGTTGATGGGCTTTACGGTGACGGCGAAGATCGCCGATCCCGATCAACTCTCGATTGCGTTGATGAAGTACTACGACGTGGAGCCCGAGTCGATTGGCGACATCATCAACGACATCGCCGGAGACGACCAGTTGGCGCTGCTCCAGGACCGCGGCGAGAGCATCGACCTGGACACGATCAAGGAGATGGCCGAGGCCAACCCGGTCAAGCGCCTGGTGAACATGGTCCTGCTGGAGGCGATCCGCAACCGGGCCAGCGACGTGCATTTCGAGCCGTTCGAGACGGAGTTCAAGATGCGATACCGCATCGACGGCGTGCTTTACGAGATGCTCCCGCCTCCAAAGTCGATCGCGGTTGCCATCGCGTCGCGCATCAAGGTCATGGCGAACCTGGACATTGCCGAGCGGCGGCTTCCCCAGGACGGCCGAATCGAACTGGTAATCGACGGCCAGCCGGTGGACCTTCGCGTGGCGGTGCTGCCGACGATGTTCGGCGAGAGCGTGGTCCTTCGCGTTCTGGACCGGTCGAACGTTTCGCTGGACCTCGACCGCATCGGGCTTCGCGAGGACGACCTCCGCGTGGTCCGGCAACTCATCCACCGCCCCAACGGCATAGTGGTGGTCACGGGTCCGACCGGCAGCGGCAAGACCACGACGCTTTACTCGGCCCTCAACGAGCTCAACGACGTGGCGACGAAGATCCTCACCAGCGAGGACCCGGTCGAGTACGACATTGACGGGCTTATCCAGGTGCAGATCAATTCGGACATCGGGCTGACGTTCGTGCGGTGCCTGCGTCACTTCCTGCGGCAGGACCCGGACATCATTCTGATCGGCGAGATGCGCGACCTGGAAACCGCGGAGATCGCGGTCCAGTCGTCGCTTACCGGGCACCTCGTCTTCTCGACTCTTCACACCAACGACGCGCCGTCGTCGATTGCCCGCCTTCTGGACCTCGGGCTCGAGCCGTTCCTCATCACCGCGACGCTGGAAGGCATTGTCGCCCAGCGCCTGGTGCGAACCATCTGCACGCGGTGCAAAGAGGAGTTCAAGCCGACCGAGGAGATCCTGCTCGAGGTGGGCCTGAAATCCGAGGTCCTCAAGGACAGGACGTTCTTCCACGGCGTCGGGTGCGAGTACTGCCGCGGAACGGGCTACAGCGGCCGGCAGGCGATTTTCGAGATCATGCTTATGGACGACGACATCCGCTCGCTGATCATGAAGCGAGCCAGCACCGGCACGCTTCGCGAGGCCGCCCGCAAACGCGGCATGCGGACGCTCCGCGAGAGCGGCCTGCTGGCGATATTCGACGGCACGACGACGGTCGAAGAGGTTATTTCCCAGACGATCCAGGAAGAGGAATGACAGGAGTAGGCAATGGCAACCTTTCAGTACGAAGCCCTGAATTCCGTGGGCCAGACCGTCAAGGGAACGGTCGACGCGGGCACCAACGAAGAGGCGGCCTCCAAGGTCCGCGCGATGGGCAACTTCCCCACGAAGATCAAGGAGCGGGCCGCCAAGCGGGGCAAGGGCCCGACCGCGGCCGGCACCCCCACCAATACCCGCGCAACCCAGCGTCGCAAGGTCGGCTCCGTGCCGACCAAGCTGCTTACCCAGTTCACCCGGCAGTTGGCGACGCTGGTCGACGCCGGCCTGCCTATCCTTCGTAGCCTGCGAATCCTCGAGCAGCAGCAGAAGCCCGGCCCGATGCGAATGGCGGTGCGAATGGTGGCCGAGGACGTCGAGTCCGGCATCACGCTCTCGGACGCAATGGCGCGGCACCCGAAGGTCTTCGGCCCGCTGTACTCGAATATGATCCGCGCCGGCGAACTCGGCGGCGTGCTGGACCTCATCCTGGGCCGGCTCGCAAACTTCCTCGAAAAGAGCCAGGCCCTCAAGAAGAAGGTACAGGGCGCGATGATCTACCCGATCATGGTCATCGGCTTCGCGATGCTCATCGTCACGGGCATCATGGTTTTCGTCATCCCGGCCTTCGAGAAGATATTCAGGGACATGGGCCGTGCCCTGCCGGTCATGACGCAGAGCCTCATCAACATAAGCCACTGGGTCGCCCACGGCGGCTGGGCCGTCATCGTCCTCTCGCCCGTGCTGATCTGGCTGATCTTCAAAATGGTCAAGGTGTCGCCGGCTGGACGACTGTTCGTCGACCGGCTCAAGCTGATGATCCCGGTGATCGGACAGGTCAACGCCAAGACCGGCGTCGAGCGGTTCTGCCGGACGCTGGGCACACTGCTGTCCGCGGGCGTGCCGATCCTCGAGGCCCTGAACATCACACGCGAAACCGCCGGAAACGAGGTGTTCGCCCGCGCGCTGGGCAAGGTGCGGGAAGGCATACGCGAGGGCGAAAGCTTCGCCGACCCGCTGCGCCAAAGCCACATCGTCGAGCCGATGGTCGTCAACATGATCGACGTCGGCGAGGAAACCGGCGAATTGGACAAGATGCTCGAGAAGGTGGCCGACACGTACGCCGAAGAGGTCAACGTGCTGGTCAGTTCGATGATCTCGCTGCTGGAGCCCGTAATGGTCATCACGCTGGGCAGCATCGTCGGATACATCGTCGTGTCGCTGTTCATGCCGATGATCGACATGCTCAAGGGCATGCAGGGCCAGTAGCGACCGGCCAACCGGAAAGGACGCTGAAACATGAGAACGCACGGGATCAAAGTCAAACGCATCGACGGCTTCACGCTGATAGAACTGCTTACGGTGGTGGCCATCATCGGCCTGCTCGTTGGCATGGTCGTGCCGACCATAAAGGCGGTGCTGGTAAACAAGGCGCAGATGCAGATGAAGGTGCGGATAAGGTCGCTTGACGACGGGTGCGGCATATACAAGATGTCGGCCACCGGCAACCGCTACTACCCGGGGCAGGATCCCGAACCGCTGGCGGCCCTTGAGAAGGGCACCAACACCTCGGGAAAGTACCCCAACTGCAAGAACGCCGGCAGCGCCCTGCTGGCGCGCTGCCTGTTCACCGACCCCAACGGGCTGTTCCCGACATCGAACTATGGCCAGTTGGAAAGGGACATGCTGGGCACAGTCGTGGTTGGGACCACCAACTACCCTAACGCCATCATCGACAACGCAAACGAGACAATGGCGGTCCTGTACTATCCCTCCCGCCTGGGCTCCAAGGGCGCGCTCGCGCAGTACGTGATCGCGGATAACTCGAACTACGTCAAAACCGGCAATTACGCGCCGTCGACAACCATCCAGACGTACGTTAAGGGGACGACGGGGACGACGGGGGCAACGACGATAGTGCGCCAGGACGGCCTGTTCGTCATAACGGCGGCGGGCCAGAAGCGCCTGTACTTCGATACGGACGCGGTGAAAAACTTCTAGGAGTTCACGGGTGAGCACGGGCACAGACAGACAGGCCAATCGCCTCAATGGGCCGCGGATCCGGCTGGCGCGGCCGCCGCGGCGGGGCTTCACGCTGGTGGAGCTTCTTGCCGTGATCGTCATCCTGGGCATGCTCATAGGGCTGATCGCCCCATCGGTACAGGCAGTCCGCAAGATGTTCCTGGTCGACCAGACGAAGGCCTACATGCATCAGTTGTCGATGGGCATCGATAACTACCGCACGGAGACCGGCGAGTTGCCGCCGAGCAACGGAACTTTCCCGCATCCGGCGGCCTTGAACCCGGCGCAACTCCCCTCGGGCGCCGCGGGCCTGGTCCAGTGCCTGCTGGGGTACTTGGGCAGCGACCAGGACGGCCTGGCCGGGCCAGGCTTCAGGCTCCAGCGCGCAGGAAGGAAGCACGGCCCGTTCGTGCCCCAGAATATGCCCCTTGCCGGCGAGCCGCCTGTATTCCAGGACGCCTTCGGCAACAGCATCCTCTACTATCGATTTAGCGGCACGGCCTACATTCCGGGTGACAACAACACAACCGACGCCCAAGGCCCGAAGATCCCGGCGGACATTAATACGTATGCCAAAGACTGGCAACCAAGCGACGCGACACATCCTTACTATCGCGAGGACTACATCCTGCTTTCGCCGGGCCCCGACCGGGTGTGGACGCAGGTCACCGCGACCACCACAAAGACCGACGACATAGCGAACTTCTCGTTCCATCTCCAGGAGACCATTCCATGAGAACCAAGCATGAAACTCATGTCGCCCGGCCTGCACATGCTTCTCGATGGGGCTTCACGCTGGTCGAACTCTTGCTGGTGATGTTCATCCTGTCGGTGCTGGTGGGGCTGGTCGTCGGCGTGAGTTGGTACGTCATCGAGGAGGGGCGAAAAAAGGAGACCCTCATCAAGCAGAAGAACCTCCTGGCCGCTATCGACGGATTCCGCAAGGTTACGGGCCACGTGCCCGGTGAGTTGACGACGGAAAAGTGTACTTACAACCCCGACAGTTCGCAAGAAGACCTGTACTCATCGACAAAGCTTATGGCCAATCTTCGCAACGTGCTTACTACGGGCAACTACGACAATACCAACCCCGACATTAACAGCCCGATTTATAAGGCGACGCACCCGTTCCTCGGCGAAGACAACGGATCGGCTTTGCTCACCGACGCCTGGGGCAACTCGATGTTGTATTTGAAAAACGGGGGCATGGGCGGCACGCCGCTGATAGTTTCCGCCGGGCCGGACGGCAAGTTCGGTTATGGCGGCAAGACCGACGGTACCTACACTACTGCCCAGTTGACTCAGTTCAAGAAGGACAACATCCGCAGCGACACGAACTGATTGTCGTATTCGCGCGGCGATAGGAAGAGAATGATGACCAAGACCCTCAACAAATCAGGTCGCCGGGCTGCCGGGGCGGCCAGGCTGCGCGGGTTCACCCTTCTGGAGATGATGGTAGTCATCGGCCTGATCGCGCTCATGGCGTCGATGGCGTTGCCGAGCATCGTCGCCCTGTTCAACTCGGGGGCCGACGCGCAGGCGTACAACCTTATTTCCGCGCAGTTTACGGCCGCCCGCGCCAAGGCGGTGATGTCCAACACATACGCGGGCATTCACGTGCAACTTGCGGACGCGCCATTTAACCCGCTCGATACGGCGCTCTCTCCGCTGCCGCGCGAAAAACTGCTTCATCCCGAACTGGAAGGCGTGTGCTTCTCGGGCATGATTGTCTACTATCCCGCGAATTACTTTGCCCCGAACACTCTTGCATGTTTCGACATCATGCCGGGCATGGTGCCTCAGCGCGTTCCCGGCTCCATCGCCTTCGGCTACACCAGCCAGGAGGTGACCGGGACCAACCGGGCAAACGTGCAATGCCGCCTGGACGCCACGATCGGCGACGACCAGGCGTCCCCGTTCGACACCGGTGCCGCGGGCGTGGCAGGGAATATCACGAAGTTCACCACTTTTTCGGTGATCTTCAACCCGCTCGGCGCGGTAACGCGGTTCGCCAACGGCGATCCAATCCACTTTAACGATCAAATCCCCAACACCTCCAACAGGCAAAGCGAGGTCTTCACCGATGCCGCCACAACTGACGTTGTCAGATTCGGCTCGAAGCGGCTCTGGCGCCTGGCCAATACCGACTATGTCCAGGACCGCTACGGCGCGACGGCGATAACCATGTTTGACATTGCCGAGTATGCATCGGCGTCGAACAAGGTGGACTTCCTCAATGATAACGCCCAGTTGCTGCCCTTGAACGTTCACACGGGGCAGCTTTACGAAAGGAAGTAGAACCATGCAAACCGGCGAAGCGACATTTCGTACACGCCACGGCCAGGCGCAGTGGCACGGGCATCCTGCCCGCGAGTCGCAGGGCGGTCCCGGCCCCGCGCACCACGGCGGAGACGGCCGTGCAACTCATGGGCGAGACGCCCATGCCACCGGCTTCACGCTTACCGAGATCATGATCGCCATGGGTGTGCTGGCGATCGGCATGGGGATGATAGCCGGGGCACTGCACGCGGGGATTCAGCTTCACGTCCGGACGATCGACGACATCATGCGCCAGTTGATCGGCGACAATGCCCTGGCGATCGTTCAGGCGCGGGTGCGGCACTCGACCACCAACGGCATCACGGACACGTACAAGCTGCTAAAGACGGGCACCGGCACCGATTGCTATTTCGGGGCCGACGACCTGAAATACCCCTGGAATACCACCAACACTCCCTACGGCGCCGCGGTCCTCATGAAGCTCCGAAAGACCGACGCAAACTCGTTCAACGACTACGACGTCCTGATCGTGCCGTACACGGTAACCCCCGGCACGGCGGGGGCCAATCCCAGCGAAGTGAGTAAAACGGAGTTTATATGCAACATCAACACTGGGACGTCCGGGTCGTCGTCCGGCTCGACGATAAACGCCGCTGCCAACGTCCTGAAGACAGGCTCGGTCGTTATCGATACCCGCAACAACATCGTGCAGATATTCTTTGTCAGGTCTACCCCCACGACAACCACGGCTGAGTTGTCGGAGACGCTGGCTGCCGGCAATAATGTGAAGCTGATTACGCTGACGCCGGCCAACGCCAACTCGGCGACTCCTGACAGGCTGGAGTGTAGCAAGCCGGTACGAACCAAGACGGCGCTGAGTCCGAATCCAACCTGGACGCCGGGTTCGTAGGCTCACTGCTCGAGGAATGACGAAATCATGACAGGTATTCATGACAATCCGCGAAGCACCCGGCCCGCCGCCGGCATGACGCTGGTCGAGATGCTCGTGGCCATCAGCGTGCTGGCGGTGATGATCCTGGCGGTCAGTTCGATACTGGTTCAGACCCAGCGTTTCATCTCGGCCGCCCAGGCGAGCCGCCGCAGCCACGCCATGGCATTCACCATCGCCCGGATCATACGTCGCGACTTCCGCCGGATCTCCAAGGACGGCTTCCTGTACATAAGCAGCGGCAACAGGCTGGTTTTCAGCACGGCCGGGCCGGCCAGTGGAATCAACGAATCGACCAGTGGCGACGGCAGCATAATCTGCTACGGCCAGCAGAGCGCTTCGGGCATAAAGTACCTGTGGCGGCCGGAGTATATATGCAGTTGCACGACCGGCGCGCCTTCCCCGGACATCAACGGCGAGCGGGTAAACGTGAACTTCTCCAAGCTTCAGTTGCTCGCGGCACAAAACGCCGACGCCAACAGCCCGTTCACGCTGCAGACCCTTGCCAACACAGTGGCCTCGACAACGCCGACCGGCCTGCAGCTTCCCCCCGCCAACGCAACTCAGTTGAAGAATCTCTGGCAGGTGCTGGTCACGAACATCGACAACTTTCAGGTATCCTGGACGGACGGGACGAAGGGCACCGACGGCAACCTGAAGTGGCTGACCGGTCCCATGTTGTGGACGCACGAGAATCAGACCAACTGGCCCAGGGCCGTCCGGATAACGTTTTTCATCAAGGACCCGTCAATGCCCAAGGAGTTGCGCGGCACGGCGTACGAGGTAATCTGCACCGTCGGGCAATAGCCCGGCGGCGCTAAGGAGAGCACCCATGACTTCCATACACAATCGACGCGGCTCGGTCCTGCTGATGGCGATCGGCATGTTGACCATCCTCGCCATCCTCACCTCGACGTTCCTTGTAATCTCGAACCTCGACTCCGAAGAGACCGAGAGCCTCTCGGTGCGGGCCTACGCGGACCCGATCGTTGACGGCCTGCTGGCCAAAGCGGTCGCGCAGATCAGCTTCGACCGCCAGACCACCGTAGCAGCCGGGCCCTACGGAGCGATGCTTACCAACTCAAATGGCCTGGGCAGTTTCATAGACTGCCCTCGCCCCTACGACAACACCGAGACGACCGACCCCTGGTTGTCCACCTCATACGTCTCGGGCGAGGGAATCTCCGGCCAACTCACCAACCTTGATGGTCCCGACAACGCGGGGGCATGCGCCGGACAGACATTTGCCGAAACCGCCAACCCCAACATCGACTACCCCAAGGGTCAGAGCGGAGACTACATCGACGCCGATTGCGACGGGATTCCCGACGCGGCGCTGGTCAACAGCAATATCAGCAGCCCGCTGAACGATGCCAACACCTACTATTACGGCGTGCGGATAGTCGACCTCAGCTCGAGAATGTGTATCAATACCGCCAGCGGCTGGGACAGCAGCGAGTCGCAATACGACCGCCCCTCCGGTTCCGGCCCGGACATGATTGATCTGCGAAACTTCCTCGACAAGAGGGCCGGAACTTCGGCACCGATCCCGATTTACCCGGTGCTGAACGCCGGCGACATAGCCAACGGCGTCAAAGGCCGCATAGGCGACGTTTCCCCGGCGACAGGCGGCACTGCCGCCAGCCCCGCCCCGGCATCCACAAAGGGCTACGGCCGCTACTGCGGGGCGTATCTGCTGTCGCCAGGCAAAGGTTACCAGCCATTCGGCATAGGCGACGAGGTCTTCTTCCTCAACGCATGCGCCTACCTGGACAACACCTCCCAGTTCGGGGGGCGGATCAACCGGTTGATCTTCCCGCTGTCCACCGCCACCAGTAGCCCGCTGTCAGACAGTATCCGCCGCCAGTTGACCACGATTAACTGTGTCTCCTCCGCTGTCCGCTGGCCCAACGCCTTCCCCGAGCCGCTGGCTATCAACGCCGTGCAGAGTGTGGGCGACTGCCAGGCCGTCTACCATCGCATGAAACTCATGCTCGAAGCGACGGGCATCGGCATGACCGATGATGACAGGACCACCATGGCCGCCCATTTCGCCGCCAACCTGTGGGCCTATTGCTCCTACGCAAACCTCGGGGAGCCATGGGCGTTCCAGCCCGACGACCGCCCGAACTTGGTGGTCTATGGCCTGCGGCAGGACATGGTCATCACGCAGGTCTTTGCGCGGCACATTTCGAACTCGAAATTCGACGCGAACGACACCGAGAAGACCAAGGATGACAGCGCTTGGGGCTACGCGCTCGAACTTTCCAACCCCACTGAGTCCAGTCTGATGTACGGGTCTTACGAGTTGGAACTCAAGTCGCAGGACGGAACCACGGCCGTCGTTCCTCTTCGTGGCACCGGCCTGCCTTTCCTTGCAGCGCCGGCGGTTAACGCCACAGCGCCGACCAAACGCGTGGTCTACGGCTGCGGCGGCGGACTGGCCCGCCCCATGACTACTCTCGCGCAGCAGGGCCAGCTCTTCGGCGAGACGCCAAGCGCCACAACATGGTACTTGGACAACAAGATGGACTTCCGCAAGTCCACGGGCTCCCTTTCGATCACGCTTTACCACAAGTTTGGCGATGTGCGGGTGCCGATAGACTTCGTCACCGTGGGCAACAATGATTCCTTCGACCTCCCCTACGACACGAACCTCAAGCCGGACGATATCGCCGGCGATTACCCGGGCAAGAAACCACCGACCAAGACTGACAATCCATGCGTTTACATCCGCCGCGACGACCGCCTGAAGACCGCCACCACCCGGCTCGCGAGGTTTAACCTGGCCGTGTACAAGTGCGACGGCCCCACCGAAAGCACGGGCAGCCTCACCGCCACCAAGCTGGGCATAAGCTCAGGAACAGGAAACGCCATTACCGAGAACGATTTCAACCGCTGCACCTATGCAAGCGTCAACCCACCCCCGGTCTACAGTCCGGGCATATACCGGCCTCGCAATATTACGATCAGCGGGACGCCGAGCGCCAGGGAGTCCATGCCTCAGGACGACTACTTCCTGCCCAGCCTGGCGGACCTCGACAACATCTATTTCGCCGGGTCGTTCCGCAACGGCGCTACCGAAGGGCCGTTCACCACCGGGATTCTCCGGACCGCCAGGTCCGTGGTGTTCACGGACCGCGCTGACCGCGGAAGAATGCCTACGGTAGACATCGCCACGCCCGATGTGGGCAACTGCGCCCAGGCAAGCGGCAGGTATCCTGACATTCCGCAGGGATTCCTGTTCCACGAATTCTTCACACGGACACCCGGACACCTGGCCCGACCCAACGAGAAGAAACGCATGTACGGTCTGATCAACATCAACACGTTGGCGATCCCCAGCAACATTACAGCCGCCACAGGTGTCAACTGCGCGGTCTGGTGGCTGCCATGGCCGACGGACAGCACCGCAGGCAGTCTGGCCTTAAATTACGGCAACCGTCTGGCCCTCGGGCAGAGCGGACTGAATTACGCCCGTAACGCGGCCATTTCCGCTATTCGGCAGTATCGAGACCAGGCTGGCCGCGCAGGCTCGACGGGCATCGCCGGCCTGCGGAGCTTCAGCGGAAGCGACGTAGCCGGATTTATGACCCCAGGCGAGGTGGGAATCCCTTTGGCCAAGTACATGGACACGCTTCTGAAGGCAAGCTCCGCGGATTGTGAGAAGGACGCCGACTACATCCGCGCGCGAAACTGCCTTTTCGGCTACATCAGCGACTCCATCTCCACCAGGAGCGACGTGTACGCCTGCTACATCACCGTCCAGCACGGCAAGAACGCCAGCGGGAGAAGGTGGCGGTACGTCGCCGTCATCGACCGCAGCAACGTTATGACTCCCACCGACAAGGCGGCCGTGCTCCTGGTGAGCCAACTCCGCTAAGCTATTCGGCCAACGGGCCGCTGCCGGTCAGAATCGCCGTCACCAACTGGGCCATCGTCAGAAGGTCCAGCAGGTTGTGGTGAATGATGTCCGCCACCTGCCTCGCGTCGCCAGAGGCGACGAAACGGTGGTACGCCTCGGGGATCTCCGAGCCCGGAATGTCCCCCACCCGCCGCCGCCCGCACAGCAGCCGCTCAAGCGTCTGCAATTTGCAGTTGGGCACCTCGGACTTCCACCGCCGCCGCGACTCGTGAAGCAGGTCCAGGTGCGGCACCACGCGAGGCCCAGCCTCCAGGCCGTGAAACGCCGACCGCTCGCGGATGAGGTTCATGTCGAACGCCTTGCCGTTAAATGTCACCAGCATTCCCGCCGAGTCGTAGCGATCCATGAACGCCGCAAGCACGGCCGGCTCCTGCGAATAATCCCTCGCGAGGCACTGCTCGAATACCAGTTGACCGTCCTCGTAACGCATCATGCCCGCCAGGAAGACCATCGCCCCCGTCAGCCCGCACGTTTCGGTGTCCATGAACAGCAGGTCCTCGCAGCGGGCTTCGGCAAGGCGGCAAAGCTCCGGCGAGGCCGACAGGGCGGAATCCTCGCTGAATCGCTGCCGAGCCCCCTTCATCACGGCCGCGTACTGCCGGCCGATCTCGACGCACCGCGGGGCGATCTCGGCCAGCGTGCGGCGAATCAGGTAATACTCCCCCACCGCCCCGCCGGGCAACCGCACGGACGCCGCGGCGCCCGGGCACGCCTCGTCAAGTACCACCGGCCCGGACAACCGCCCCGCCGCCGCGCCCACGCCGGCTGTCACATCCGAACCGATGCCCGCCGCACCCCAGGCCGCGCGATTGACGCCCGAGTGCCCGTGCGCGAGCAGCATCTCATCGGCGGGCACTGCGCCCTTACGCGCCAGCGACCGCATCAGCATGTCCAGCTTCCGCCTTCTCGATTCCGACATAGCCATGGCTCTTGCGCCTTCCGAAGAAGAGGTTCAACGCAGAGAGCGCCGAGAACGCGGAGTGTAGAAGAAGAACAGCAAAAACAATTTAGATCCCTTCTTACTCTTCTTCTTTTCCGATCTTACATCTCCGCGTTCGCCGCGTTCGCCGCGTTAGAGCAGCTTAACTTTTTCTGTAGCGTTCGGCCTGCCTGTGGCGTCGCCATGCTGCGTCAGCCTGCATCGGCGATGCTAAGGCATCGCCTGCTTCGGCTTCCTTGCCTGGCTCGTCCTCGGCGACGGCCGACCTGCTACACAAGAACTTAAACTGCTCTAAATCTCTTCTTCCTCTCCGCCAGGTCTCTCGCTTCGCCGAGCAGTTCCAGCAGCATCTTCGTGGCCTGCTTATCCGGCACGGGCATGCCGCCGAAAATGTCCGGGTCGCCGTGGATCGGCGGGCGCAGGTTGGCAAGGCCCACGCAACTCGGGCAGCCTTTCTGGCACGGGCACTCGCGGACGATCCGCCCGCACATCTCCAGCCAGGCGTCGAGCAGTTCGTAGCCCTGCCGGGCGAATCCAAGCCCGCCCGGGTAGCGGTCGTATATCACGATCGTCGGGCAGCCGAGGTTCGATGAGTCCACCATGCCGCTTATGTCGCGGCGGTCGCACATCGCGAGCGACCCCAGGCCCGCGAGCATCAGGTTCCGCAGACCGCACAGGGCCTCGATGGGCTTGAAGCCCGCCGACGTGAGCCGCTCCCGCATCGCGTCGCTGACCGTCCACCACATGGCCATCGTCGCCAGCGTCTGGGCCTCCAGGTCCAGGGCGCTCTGCCCGATAAGCTCCATAGTGTAGTACTTCACCTTGCGGAACGCGGTGGTCTGCCACGTCACGTCGGCTCCGCCGAAGCCCATCCGCCCGTCAAGGTAAGGCCTCTCATCCGCCGGCTCGCCAAGCCGGCACGAACTGGCAAGCACCGCCTGCGTGTAGTAATCCACCTCACACGGCTCGACGGAGGCTATCTTCGCGGCCTGGTCCATCTGCCTGACGAGATAGCTGCCGCCCTCGTGCAGGTACACCGCCTGCGGGTAGACAAGCTCCGGCGCGGAGATGCTGTCCACGTGCCCGATGACCTTTCCGCCGGCAGACACATCCGCGATGGCGTATGTGTCGTTGCTGGCCATCCGCAGGTTCGTCTGGCGGGCTGGCAGTTCGGTCGTCGACCAGTAATACCGCCCGTCGATGGCGCGCATCTGCCCTTCCTCCCGGCAGATCTCCGCCACCTGCGCCGCGACCGGGCCGAAATACGCCTCATCGGCCGCGGTCAGGGGCTTCTCGAAGCACGCGCAAGAAAGCTGCGCCGCCAGGATATGCGGGTTCGACGGGTCGATCACCGCATGCTCGTGCGACGCCCCGAACAGGTACTCCGGGTGCCGCACGAGATACTGGTCGATCGGATCGTCGTACGCCACCAGCACGACCAAACTGTCGGCCGACGACCGCCCCGCGCGCCCCGCCTGCTGCCACGTCGAGCAGATCGTACCCGGGAAACCCACGAGAATCGCCGCGTCCAGCCCGCCGACATCGATGCCCAGCTCCAGCGCGTTGGTAGCCACGACCGCCAGCAGCCGCCCACTGAATAGCTCCCGTTCGATCTGCCGCCGCTCCGCCGGCAGGTATCCGCCGCGGTACGGGCGGATCCGCGACGCCAGGTCGCCGCTGCCCGCCAAAACCTCGGATGCGTACTTGTACACGAGTTCGGCCACAATCCGCGCCTTGGTGAACACTATTGTCTGCGTTCGCCTGCGGACAAGCTCAGCCAGCAGCTCGACCGCCTCGACATTGGCGCTGCGGCGCAGGAGCCCGGCGTCGGCGTGGTCCAGCAGCGGCGGGTTCCACAGCACGAAGTATTTCCGCCCGCGCGGCGCGCCGTCGTTGTCCACCAGCGTCATGGTCCGCCCGGTGAGTTTCTCCGCGAGTTCGACAGGGTTGGCTACGGTGGCCGAGCAGCAGATGATCCGAGGGCTGGAGCCGTAATGCTCGCAGAGGCGTAGCAGCCGGCGAATCACGCCGGCGACATGACTGCCGAATATGCCGCGGTAGGTGTGAACCTCGTCGAGAACGATATAGCGAAGGTCACGCAAAAACGCGTGCCACTTGCCGTGATACGGCAGGATGCCAACGTGGAGCATGTCCGGGTTTGTCAGGATGACGTTGCCGGCCGAGCGAAGCTTCGCGCGGTTGTGGCTGGGCGTGTCGCCGTCGTAGACGCCCGGCTTGAGCACGCCGGCCAGCGGCTCCTCGCCGGCCCACTGCGCGAGCGTGCCGAACTGGTCCTGTGCCAGTGCCTTTGTCGGAAAGATGTACATCGCCCGGGCCGCGGGGTCGGCCAGGAGCGTCTGGGCGACGGGCAGGTTGTAGCACAGGGTCTTGCCGCTTGCGGTCGCGGTAACGATCACCACGTCCCGCCCCGCCGCGACGGCGTCGATAGCGGCAGCCTGGTGCGTGTAGAGCCTATGGATGTTCTGCCGCCGCAACAGCGATCCCAGGCGCTCGTCGAGCCCGCGGGCGCACTGGGCGTACTGGGCAGGACGGGCGGGGATTTCCCGCACGTGCGCGATCTGCCCGCGATAGCGCGCGTCGCCCGTGATTTCCCGCAAAAACGCCCTTGCGTCCATGGCGCCATGATGGCATATCCGCCCCAGCCAAGCAAGCGGAATTAGGGCGTTGTTAGGTTATCGCGTCACAAGCGACCAGAGGATGTGCTTTCCCGGGAACCCCTTGATCTCCAGGCCGGAGTGGTTAAGCCATCGCAGCGTCACTTGGTGCGGTGCCCCTTCCTGGTCGACGTGGCTCTTGGCCTCGTTGCTCAGCCAGACTTCCGCGCCCTTTGTCGCGGCTGCCACGCGGGCGGCGTAGTTGACCGTAGCGCCGTAGACGTCGTTTTCCTCGACGGTTACCGGGCCGACGTGCAGCCCGGCCCGGACCTGTATGCGGTCGTCGCCTGGGTCGCAGTTGACGGCCGAGGCGAAATCGAGGGCGTCGCTGGCCGCGTGAAACGCCGCCATGACCGAGTCGCCGATGGTCTTGACCACCCGCCCGCCGTAGCGGTTGACCAGTTCTGTAGCGCATCGAAAGTGCGTCCGACGCAGATCGTCCATGGCGCGGTTGCCCAGTTTATTGCCCAGCGCCGCTGACGAGACGATGTCCGTAAAGACAATCGCCAGCGTCGCCTTTGGCGCCCCGGCCCACTGGAGCAGACTCCCCGCAGCCGACGGCATTTCGCCAGCGGGCGGCGGCAACCCAGCCGCGGGGGGCGAATCAGGCTTGGGCGCCGGCTCGTCGCCGCGCCGTTTGATCGGCCCGAACGAGAATGACGGCGAGTATCGATCGTGCGGTTTCTTCATGCGTCGGCCCTTTGTCTGTGCCTTTTTAAGAAGCTAGCCGCCTAAGTGTACATTTGCAACATCTGTTGACTAAAGCCACTTCCGGAATCGGCGGATTTTTCCTTCGCCGACGCCCCAAAAACCTTGACCGCCCCGCCCCGCCGGACTATACTTGTTAGGTATATGTACGGTATGGCCTTTCGGGGCGATGGCGCCCGTTCAACAACCGTTAATAACCAAATAGCGACAGACAGCGACAACCGGCCGCGGGAGCTGGCCATGAGGATAGAGGAAATTGGCGACCCTATAGGCGTCCTGGCCGTCTGTGCCGGAGGCAAGATCGAGCCCAAGCGATTCAAGTGGAACGGCCGATCGTACACGATCAACCAGGTCAACGGCCAATGGATAGACCGCCGGCAGGACGGCTACAGCCTGCACTACAGCGTCCAGGCCGGCGACGAGACGTACTACCTGCATTTTTCCAGCAGCGAAGTCCAATGGTGGCTCGACCAGGTCGTCCTGGCGGGATGAGAGAAGAATGTCCAATCAGCGGACCATTTTGCATATCGACGCGGATGCGTTTTTCGCGTCGGTCGAGCAGTTGTTGATACCGGCCCTGCGGAACAGGCCGGTCATAGTCGGCAGCGGCGTGATCGCCTCCTGCTCGTACGAGGCGCGTAAGTTCGGCCTGCATGCCGCCATGCCGATGAAGCGGGCGATGGAGTTGTGTCCTGAGGCGGTGCGTCTGGCCGGGCGGTATAGCATCTACCGCTGCTTCGCCGAGCACATCTGGGAAATATGCCGGCGGCACGTCACGAGCATCGAGACGTATCTCGACGAGGCCTACGGCGACGCCACGGGCGCCGAGGCGCACTTCGGCAGCCTGTTGGAGCTTGGGCGGCGGCTGCGGAAGGAAGTCGCCGACGAGGTCCGCCTGCCGGTCTCGATCGGCCTGGCGGGCAACCGGATGATGGCGAAGATCGCCTCGGCCCACGGCAAGCCGGGCGGCGTGGTCTGGATCGCCCCCGGCCAGGAGGAGGATTTCCTCGTGAGCCTGCCTATTTGCAAACTGCCGGGCGTAGGGCACAAGACGGCCGAGGTGCTGGGCGACATGAACATCCGAACCATCGACGAGTTGCGGCGGTTTTCGCGCCAGTCTTTGCGGGCGATGTTCGGCCTGCGGGGCGAGGTGCTCTACGAGCGATGCCGCGGGCGAGACTATGAGTCGCTGCGCCCCGCAGCCAGGCCACGGACTATTTCCCGCGAGACGACCTTTCATGCGCCCGAGCAGGACCCCGCGAAGGTCCAGGGCATGATCCACTACCTGCTGGAGCGGGCGATGCGCGCGATGCGCCAACAGGGGCTGATGGCCAAGTGCGTCGAACTGGCGATCCGCTACGACGACTGGCGGGCTCGCAACGCGTCGAAGTCGCTTGCTGGCCCGGCCGACGATGACGATGTGATGTTCGATGCGGTGCTGGGCCTGCTGGCCCGGCTTCACACGCGCCGCGTGGCCTTGCGGCACGTGGGGATCGTGCTGTCGAACTTCTCGCCCGCGTCGGAGGCTGCGACGCTGTTCGAGCACGAGCGGCGGACCAAGGCCCACGATATTTACCGGGCTTTGGATTCCATCCGCGACCGCTGGGGCCACGCCGCGATCATCACGGGCAAGTCCATCGAACTGCTGGGCAAGCTCCGGCAGGACGACTACGGCTTCATCCTCCGCACGCCATCACTGACGAAGTAGTAGCCGGTGGTTGGTAGCCGGTAGCCGGGGAGAAGAAACGGCGGAACCGGGTATTGGGAACCAGGAACCAGGAACCAGGAAGAGCGAACAGCGGAAATTGGAACAGGAAACTTGGACAGAAGCCACGTTCCGCATGCGGTGGCACAAGTCCATAGGTCTTATAGGACGTATAGGACCCATGCTCGCCCGCCCTGCGTCGTGGGGAACAGGTCTGACGTATGAAGCCTGCGTATGTCACGCGATACTGCAATAACGCCGTTGCACGTTCGTAGCGGCTTTTCGCCCGTTTGCGGGTGCATGCCGCTTGAGCGGCTCGTCGCCGCCGCGGCCGAGATGGGCCACGGCCATCTCGCGCTGACGGACGTGAACAATCTCTGCGCCGCCCCCCGCTTCTGGCGTCTGGCGAGCGAGGCGGGCCTGCGCCCGATCATCGGTGCGGAAATACGGGTGGAGGGCGCCTATGACCACCCTCCCAGCCCGCAGAAGCGAGCAGGCCTCAACACCGGTTTACCGGTTCCCGGTTCCACCGTTTCTTCTCCGGGTTCCATGTTCCGGGTTCCCGGTTCCGCCGTTGGGCCTTCCCCAGCTACCGGCTACGGACTACCGGCTACGAACCTCGTGGCGCTGGTGGAGGACGACCGCGGCTACGAGAACCTCTGCCGCCTGCTGACGCGGGTCCACTGCGATGAGGCGTTTGACTCATCAGCCGCCATCACGGCCCTGGCCGAGATGTGCCAGGGGCTCTGTCTGCTCGTCTACGATGCCGCCTCGGCCGAGGCCATGCTGGATGCCGGCATCCCGGCCGGGCAGATATTCCTGGCTGTGGACCCCACCGCCCAGACAGACCGCCAGTTGGGCCGGCTTTTGCGCCTGGCCGGCGAACGCGGACTTGCCGTCGCGGCGGCGGGCAAAGCGCTATTCGCCGCACCCGGTGATCACGAACTTGCCAGACTCCTGGCCGCCATCCGCCTCGGGCGAACCATCGACGACGTCCCCGCCGGCGAGATGCCACCTCGCGGGGCATATCTGCGAAGCCCGCGCGAACTGGCCGAGCGACTGGCAGCGGCGGGGCTGGAGCAGGCGGCGGCGGGCAACCGCCGGATCGTCCAGCGCTGCGAGGCATTCCGCCTGCTGCCGCGTCGGCCCGTGTTCCCGAGCTTCGAGCCGTCGGACGGCTCCGACGCCCAGGCTTTCCTTCGAAAGCTCTGCCGCGACGGCATCGTCCGCCGCTACGGCCAGTCCGACGAGGGCATCGACCGCCGCCTGGCGAGTGAACTCGACCTCATCGAACGTCGCGGCCTGGCTGAGTATTTCCTGGTCGTCTGGGACATCGTGCAGTACGCCCGCCGCCGCAATGCCCCCGTCGCGGGGCGCGGCAGCGGAGCCAGCAGCCTGGTGGCATACCTGCTGGGCATAACCAATGTCTGCCCGCTGGCGCTGGGCATACCGTTCGAGCGGTTCCTCAACGAACGCCGCACGGACTTCCCGGACTTGGACGTCGACTTCTGCTGGCGCCTGCGCGACGAGGTGATCGACTACGCCCTCGCGCGCTGGGGCAGCGGCCGGGCCGCCATGGTATGCACGCACAACACGTTCCAGGAGCGGTCGGCATTTCGCGAGACGGCCAAGGCGTTGGGCCTTTCGGACGAGCAGATCACGCGCCTGCGCCCGGAGGATGAGGCGATGGACGGCCGGTGCGGCCGCGCCGGCAACCTCGCCCGCAGGCTTGTCGGGCTGCTGCACAACCTGTCGGTGCATCCGGGCGGGATCGTCATCGCCCCGCGCGGCATCGACCGCCATGTGCCCGTCCAGCCTTCGCTCAAGGGCGTGCGGATAACGCAGTACGACAAGGACGGAGTCGAGGACATCGGTCTGGTCAAACTGGATTTGCTTGGAAACCGCAGCCTCTCGACCATCCGCTGCACATGCGACCTGATCGCCGCCAATTACGGGCAGGTCGTGGACATCGAGCGTCTGCCGGCCCGCGACCCGGCCACGGTCAGCCTGCTTCGCTCGGCCGACACCGTCGGCTGCAACCAGATCGAGTCGCCGGCGATGCGGCACCTAATACTGGCACTTCAGCCCGACAGTGTGGAGGAGGTGATGAAGGCCCTGGCGCTGATCCGTCCGGGGGCCGCAAGCATCGGCATGAAGGAGCAGTTCGTGCGCCGCCGGCGCGGCCTGTCGGCGGCGCCGCCGTCGATTCCGGCCGTCGACGCGATCCTCGGCCAAACGCACGGCGTGATGCTCTACGAGGACGACGTGATGCTCGTCGCGGCGGCGATGATGAACACGAGCCTCGCCGAAGGCGACCGGTTCCGCAAGGCCGTGCGGAAGTGCCGCAACGACGCCGAGCGGTTGGTGCTGTCGCGTCAGTTCCTGTCGCGCTGCGCCGCCAACGGCATCGACGTCGACTTCGCCAAGCTTACGTGGGTTCAGATGGCGAAGTTCAACGCATACTCCTTCTGCCGGGCTCACGCGGCCAGCTACGCGATGCTGGCCTATGCGTCGGCTTATCTCAAGGCCCACTGGCCCGCGGAGTACTGGACGTCGTGCCTGAACAACAACCAGAGCATGTACCACCCGCGGGTGTACGTCGAGCAGGCAAAGCGGGCGGGCGCGAGGTTCCTGCTGCCGGACGTCAACCACTCGCGGGCGGAATACTCGATGGACGGCGGCGCGGTCAGACTGGGCCTTGGCATAATCGCCAGCCTGGGTCCGGCTGGGACGGAGGCGATATTCGATGCCCGCCGGCGCGGCGGCGACTTCGCAAGCCTGACCGATCTGCTCGCCCGCACGCGGATGGGGCGCGAGCAGGCACGGGCGATCGTTCAGTGCGGTGCCGCCGACGCCCTCGGGCAAAGCCGCCCGGGGCTGATGATGGAGTTGAACATGTTCTACTCGCTTGGCGGCCACCGCGCATCCGGTCAGGCGGCGATGCTGGCGTCAAGGCCGACGATCCCCGACCTGCCGGACGACTACAGCCCAACGCGGAAATACGCCGAGGAGCGGCATATCCTGGGCGTCAGCGTCGGCCAGCACATCATGGCGATGCTCCGGTGCGGGCTTGCGGGGATGGTGGACGCCGACAGCCGGGATCTCGCCCGCCGCGTCGGGCGGTGCGTCCGCATTGCCGGCGTGATGGAGGCACAGCGGCTCTGCCGCACTGACTCAGGGCAGACCATGACGTTCCTCACGTTAGATGACGAGTTCGGCCTGTTCGAGGCGACGCTTTTCCCAAACGTCTGCGCCGTCGTCGGAGCGCTGGACCGCTACGGCCCTTATGTCATCAACGGAGTGGTGGAAGAGCAATACGGCTCGATCACCGTCACTGCCCGGGGCGTGCTGACGAGACTGGCTGGCGTGGCGTGAGAAGAAGAAGAAGAAGAAGAAGGAAAAGAAGAAGCGGTTTAACGCAGAGAACGCGGAGAACGCGGAGGGTGGGAAACGAAGAGAAGGAGATAGAATAGGTTATGCAGACCGCGCACAACTACATCATCGGCACAAGCGGATACTCGTTCGTGGACTGGGTGGGGACGTTCTACCCGCCCGGAACGCGGGCGGCGGACATGCTGGCGGAGTATGTGAGACACTTCCAGGCCGTGGAGATCAATTTCTCGTTTTATCGCGTGCCGACGGCGCGGACGATGTCGGCCATCGTCGACAAGACGCTGCCGGGGTTCCGCATGTGGATCAAGGCAAGCCGGCAGACGACGCACCGCGGCGACCGGGGCGTGTGGCCGGCGTTCCTTGACGGCATCGCCCCGGTGATCGACGCCGGCAAGCTTGCCGGCGTGCTGCTCCAGTTCCCGCAGCGGTTCCACCGAACCGTCGCTAGCCGGCAATACCTTGGCGAGGTCCTTGCCGACATGTCGGCCGTGCCCTTGGCAGTGGAGTTCCGCCACAGCTCATGGGGGCATCCGTCGGTGCTTGAGGGACTTAGGGAGCGGGCCGTGACGCTGGTTGTGCCGGACGTGCCCGATGTGCCGGGCCTGTTTCGCAGCCCCGCCGCCGCGACGACGACGACGGGCTACCTCCGCCTTCACTCGCGAGACGCGGACAAGTGGCACTGCCCAGGCGCCGCGGACCGCTACGATTACACCTACAGCCCGGACGAACTGGCTCAAATCGTCCGCCAGTGGGAGGATGCGGACACGCCGATGGACGAGGTGTACGTCTTCTTCAACAACTGCCACCACGGCCAGGCCGCCCAAAACGCCGAGGCCATGCGGCGGATACTGGGGCAAATTCAGTAGGACGGTAGCCAGTAAGCCGTGAGCCGGTAGCCGGTTGCGTCATCCGACGAGGAAACGGCTGTGCAACGATTCACGCAGCTTTCGCAGCGAACCGTTGAGTATCTGTCGGACTCGCTCGTTGCTGTAGCCGACCCTCTGGCCGACCTCCGCCAGCGTCATGCGGCCAGCCTCGGACGCCAAGCCGAAGCGGAACGTCACAATTCGACGCTCCAAGTCCGTCATGGCCGCGAGGTTGCAGGAGAGTATCTGCCGCAGCGCCTGGACGGAGTCATCCCACTGCTGGCGGTGCCTGTTGTCGGGCAGGTCCGACTTCTGCATCTCGGCGTCAAACTCCATGGGGAAGCGCTGGCGATAGCGCCCGTGCCGGATGGCCTGGCGGTTGAAGGCTTTGAGGATGGCCCGGCAGCCGTAGGTGGAGAACTTGAAACCGCGGGAGACGTCGAACTTCTCGATGCTCCGCAACAGGGCCATGTTGCCCTCGCTTACCAACTCCGCGAAGTCCACCGACGGAATGTTGACCCGCTTGGCCATCGCCAGCACAAGGGCCATGTTCGCTCGCACCAGATCAGCACACGATTGCAGGACGCGCTGGTGCCACAGGAGCATCTCCTCGGCCCGGCCCATGCAGCAGCGCCGACATTGCTCGGCTATGAGCCGATGGAGGTGATAGCGGGCGTAGTTGTAACGGAGGAACAGCACCATCTCCTGCGCGCCCGTCAGCTTTATCGGCCGAACGCGGGAGGTCGAGCGGTCCTCCGGAACCTCCGCCGGACAACACCATGCCGGCACATACACCTTCTCGGCATCCGTTCCGAAGAGCCTTTCATCCATGGCGGGATCCTCGAACGAGGGGTGCCGAACGAATCGAATGTCAGTGGGAATTCTGAGATAGGCCTCCAAGACCTCGCCGGTCAGTCCTCGTGGAACCTTAAGTCGCCCCGGTGCGCGAGCCGGCACATTCTCCGCTAGACGAGTCATGAGTTGTCCATTCTTTCTAAAAAGAGCAAAAAAGAGGCTGGACGCCACCAGATCGCGAGCCATCAATACACGCCCGGCCAGAACGATTCAGGGTTCAGAGCCGACAACCGCGACTCGCCCGAGACCCCATGATAATCTCGGTGTCGCAACGGCCCACGGCAGCAGCCACATCCGTGCTCCACGACAAACTTCCTACCTTCCGTGGCCGATACGGCAACGACCTTACGGAGATGTGTTAACTGCTTGTAAAGATGAAGGAATGGATATGTTAAGACTGACAAAGTAGCTTTCGATAGCAAAGGCCACCTGTCGAAGCGCTTCATCTTTGGTCGAGGCCCGCGCCTCGCATCCCGGCAAGGCCTGACATAAAGCGCGGTAGCTCGTAGGCGACTCCTGAATGATCTTGACGCCCATTTTCATCGCGACACCTGCCCCGAGCCTTGGACACCCGCGAATCACAGTAATGATATGGGCGGCGGCTTGCGCAGCCAATGAGGTTAAATCCCTATATGCCACACCGGATATAATCGTAGAAATACCTGTGGATTTACACCCACCGACCCCCGGGGTATTCCACCCACACATGCCCCCCGCCTGGGTAACCCGCCTCAGGCAACCCCCGTGTGCGCCGTTAGCGGCCTGCGAAAGCCCACATGGGCCATTCTGGACACTTGGTCGAATAAGACACGACTCTGTAGCCCGCAGTCTGTGGTCAATAGAGCAGGTTAAGTTTTTGTGTAGCAGGTCGGCCGTCGCCGAGGACGAGCCAGGCAAGGAAGCCGAAGCAGGCGATGCCTTAGCATCGCCGATGCAGGCTGACGCAGCATGGCGACGCCACAGGCGGGCCGAACGCTACAGAAAAAGTTAAGCTGCTCTAGCCGGGGATAACGGCAAGAGACTCGCCATCGACACTGGGTTAACCGGCTGCCCGACGCCGTTACGGGCTTCATGCCGCCCAACGGCGCCTACAACATGCCGCCGGGCCATTTCTCATTTAGCAGACTGATGTCCGAAGCAGGACATCCAAAACAAATCCGAGTCGGCAAGTCCAAACCGCTCCGTCAGATACCTGCCCGTCCTCTATTGCAGGTCCTGGCCGGAAAGTGCCACGATCTTCGAAAAAGTGGTCGCAGATCAACCGGCGGCTATAATTATTCTATGCCCATCCAGGGTGGTTGGAGCCGCGTCGAGTTTCACATCCGGCCGATCGAAGGCCAGGCCGCCCCGCAGAGAAGACAAACATGAGCAGTATGCCCGAGATGGCCGCGTTCGAAAAGGCCTCGTTGGCGTTTCGTGACACATGCCCGGCCGCGCACTTGCTTGTCGGCGGCGACGGACGGATATGCAGCGTCAATCAGACCCTCACCGCGATTCTTGGCTACACCAAGGACGAATTGGTCGGCCGGCACGTGCTTGAGTTCGTCGAACCCCAGGACACCGGATGCGTGCTGGAGGAGCTTCATCGAGGCCCCGCGGCGGCGTACGAGCCGGCCCTGGAAGTCGTCGTGCGAGCCAAGGACGGCACAAGCCGGACGCTGCTTCTGGCACGAAGCCTGCCGCCGCGCCAGCCAGGGGCCGTCGGCGTAAGCGTCCTTCTGACCGGCCTGGACGTCACCGACACCAGGGCGGTCGCGGAATCGTTCCGCCAGCACGAGTTGCGCGTCCTGCAAAGGCGGCACATCGAGTCGATAGCCCGGCTGGCCGAGGGAGTCGCCCGGTGTTTCGACAGCCTGCTTGCGACCGTTTCCGCGTGCGCCGAGAAGCTCCGCACCCACCTGCCCGAGGACGCCGACATTGCCCGCGCCGTCGAGCATGTCCTCGGCACGACAAACCAGGCGGCACGCATTACCACCAGGCTGCGTGACTTCGCACGGGATCGTCCTGTTCGCCAAGCGCCGGTGAAAGTCCGCGAGCTCATAGACTCCGCCGTCGAGGCCCTGCGGCCGCGGATGGGGCTGAATGTCGAAATCGCCGCGGACGCCCAGATGGGTATGCCTGCCCTGCACGCCGACGCCGACGCTCTGCGAGAGGCGCTGGTGGAACTCGGCCTGAACGCCCAAGATGCGATGCCCGAAGGCGGACGGCTGAGGATCACCGCCGCCCCGGCCGAGACCGGCGAGGCTGTGAACCTCGTCCAAAACCACGGCCTTCCGCCGGGGCGATACCTGCGGATTACCGTCGCCGACACCGGCAAGGGCATGAGCGACGAGACGCTTGCTCGGGCATTTGATCCGTTCTTCACCACCAAGGACCCCGACCAGGCCGCCGGGCTGGGGCTATCGAAAGTCTACGGCTGCGTCGCCTCGCACCACGGGGCAGTCGGCATCGACTCGCGCCGCGGCCGGGGGACAAAAGTGACGATCCTCCTGCCGATGACGCCCGGGAACCCGGAATCGACCGACGAGCGGGCTGGGTGAGAAAATGCGCCCTTACCGGGCGGCGGCTGCCAGATCGTATGCGAACAGATCGTTCCAGTGGCGGATGTAGAGCCGCCGGCCGCAAATGACCGGGTGGGAAAGCGTCAGCGATTTGCCTCGCGGCATGTTGAATTTGCTGACAACGCGGCAGCCGGAGGGGCCGGCCTCGAGGAGCGTTACCTTCGCCTTGTCGTCGATGCAGTAGAACCGCCCGTCGGCCCAGGTCAGCGAGACCTTGCCGAGCGCCTTCTCGTTCCAGGCGGTCTTGCCCGTCGCCAACTCGACGCAAACGAAACCCTTGCCGTAAAGCCTGCACCCGTGGCCAAAGAGATACCCGTCCCGCAGGATCACGCCGCCGTGGCAGTTGTCCTGGTCGGTGTCCACCCATAGCTGCCGGACCGACCGGCTGTCGGGGGCGATCTGAAGCAGCCTGCCGCCCGTGCCGTGCCCGCTGCTGACGTAGACCTTGCCGTCGGTGTAGATCGGCATGGTGACATTCTGGTCTTCCTTTGTCCGGTGCGGATGCGTCCAGAGCAGCTTGCCCGTCCGCACGTCGACGCTGACGACTTGGTTCTGCATGATGGTGACATACTGCCGAACGCCGTTGTGCTCGAAGATGATCGCGGAGCAGTACGCGGCCTGCTGGTCTATCTGTGTGTTGGCCCAGATCGTCCGGCCGGTGGCCTTGTCCAGGGCCGCGACGCGCCCGCGAGGGCCGCCAGGGGCGCACAGCACGGCGTTGCCGTCGATAATCACGTTCTCCGCCATGGCCCACGTGCTGGGCTTGGCGCCGAAACGCTGGCAAAGATCAGCCACCCATACTTCCCGGCCATCGGCGGCTCCAAAGGCCGCGAGGCGACCGTGGGGGTTCATGTGGTACAGCACGCCGTTGTCGTACGTCGGCGTGGTCCGCGCGCCGGGATACGGGCCCTTCCAACTCTTGCCGTTGGCGGCCTTCCAAAGCAGCACGCCGTTGGCGTCCAGAGCGATCACCGCCTCCTGCTCGGCGAAGTCGCCCGAGAGGAATATCCGCCCGCCGGCGATGGCCGGGCCGGCATAACCGGTGCCGCACTCGGGCGACTTCCACACAAGCCGCGGCCCCTCGGCAGGCCACTGCTTGAGAAGGCCCGTCTCGGTCGAAATGTTGTCGCGCAGGGGGCCGTGCAATTGCGGCCAGTTGCCAAGACTCGCCCCATCGCCCGCGAGGGCCTGCAACGACCCTGTCGCCATGACGCCGACAATCGCAACCGCCGCCACGCTACGCAAGACAGGGATCATCATATGCATACTCGCAGAAGCATTTGTTCCGGGACACCATTCGACCTTCGGCCGTCGCCTATCCAAGGAACCACCGCAAGAGTCAGGAGTTTCGGAATCGGTTACGTTGTGGACGTTTGCAGTGTGCCGGCAAGGGAAATACCCCGGGCCATAACGCCTGATACCGTTTCCGATGTTATCCACAGGCTTGCGGAGCGGGCCACAAAGAGCCGGCTCAACTTTTCCGCTCGTTGCCGGTTGACTTGAGCGGCGGAAACTTGTACTCTCCATGAACGCTTATCCGCAAGTGTCGGCAGGGTTGCAGACAAAGGCTACGCAGGAGCGCGACTATGAGAGTATTCGTGGCAGTGATGGTGCTGGTGGCGGCTGGACTGGGTGCCGTATCCGTTGGCCAAACGGCCGACGATGCGGGCAATGCATCTTCCACGCAGGTGTCTCAACCTCCTGACCCGGTCGCCACGCCCGCGACCCAGCCTGCCGCGGGCCTGCCGGGCAAGGACCCCGCCGGGCAGGACCAAGGCAAGGCCGGCACCTTCCCCAAGCCGCTGACTGTTCCCCAGCAGTGGCAGTTCGAAATCGAGTTGGGCGACTTACGCCCGATCGCCGTGCGCCTGCCGGACAAGAAGGAGGACCAGATATTCTGGTATCTCCGCTACACCGTCACCAACAGGTCGGGCGAGGACCGCATCCTCGTGCCGGAGGTCATCCTCTACACGGACACCGGCGCGATCATCCGCTCCGGCAAGCAGACGCCCATGGTCGTGTTCGACAAGATCAAGGCGGTATACAACGATCCGCTCATGAAGGCCCCCACCGCCATGACGGGCAAGCTCCTCCAAGGCGAGGACAACGCCAAGGGCAGCGTCGCGATCTGGCCGGACTTCGATCCCAATGCCGGCAAGGTAAGCATCTTTTTCGGAGGCCTGAGCGGCGAGACCGTATCGGTCAATCTGCCGGCGCCCATTACCGTGGTCGAGCCGGACTGGCGGGGCAAGGAACACACCATCACCAAGGACAAGCTCCTGCTGGTCAAGACGCTGGAACTCCAGTATGCCATTCCAGGCGAAAAGGCCGCACGGCGGCACTTGGCTCCCAGGCTCATCAAACAACAGTGGGTCATGCGGTAGCGCGGGAAAAGTTCTATTGACACGCCCGCGGGCAGGTAGTACCCTACAGGACTTGGCAGCGCGGCCGGTGCGCGTCGGCACCGCGGCAGCTAAGAAGGCGACAGCAGGAGTTGTTACATGGCACATAAAAAAGGACAAGGTTCGTCGCGGAACGGGCGCGACAGCAACGCTCAGCGCCGCGGCGTGAAGATGTTCGGCGGACAGGCCGTCAAGGCCGGCAGCATTATCGTTCGCCAGGTTGGCACGCCCTTCAAGGCCGGGCACAACGTCGGCCACGGGCGCGACCACACGCTCTTTGCACTCAAGGAAGGCTCGGTCCAGTTCCGCGGGCGTTTTGTGGACGTGGTAACCGCCTGAAGTCGGCGGCGGCTCGCGTGCGGTTGGTGCCGCACGGGGTGGATATAATGAGCATGCGAGGATGGCCCCGGCGCCATCCTCTTTTTTAGGTCTCTTTGCGTCACGGGGCGCGGCGGCTACAGGGTGATGGAAGACCAGGAATTCTCCAGAGCGATATTCGTTGACGAGGTGGAGATCCAAGCCATTGCCGGCGACGGCGGCAACGGATGCATGGCCTTTCGTCGCGAGAAATTCGTCCCGCGAGGAGGACCCTCCGGCGGCGACGGCGGCGATGGCGGGAGCGTCTATCTACAGGCGGACGACTCGCTGACCACCCTTGGGCACCTCACCGGCAAACACCACTGGAGGGGCCAGCGGGGCGGGCATGGCAAAGGCAAGGACTGTCACGGGCGAAACGGCCTGGACGAGGTCGTGCACGTTCCGGCCGGCACGATCATCCACGATGCCGACACGGGCATGATGCTCAGGGATCTGTCCGTCGCGGGCGACCGCATATGCGTCGCCATCGGCGGCAAGGGCGGGTTCGGCAACACGCACTTCAAAAGCGCCACCAACCAGGCCCCGCGGCAGTTCGAGCCGGGCGAGTCCGGCCAGCAGCGGCGCCTGCGCCTCGAGCTCAAGCTCATCGCCGACGTCGGCCTGGTCGGAATGCCCAACGCCGGCAAGAGCACCCTGCTGTCGCACCTGAGCCGCGCCCGCCCGAAGATCGCGGACTACCCCTTCACCACCCTGCATCCATACCTGGGCATCGTGGAGTTGTCGCACTTCCGCCGTTTCGTGATGGCCGACCTCCCCGGACTCATCGAGGGCGCCCATGAGGGAGCGGGGCTTGGCATAGCGTTCCTCAAGCACATAGAGAGGACGCGGATAATCCTGCACATGCTCGACGTGTGCCCCATCGACGGCCAAGACCCCGCCGAGGCCTATCACGCCATCCGGCGCGAACTGGCTGCGTATTCCCAGACCCTGGCCGAAAAGGTCGAGATCGTCGTGGCCAACAAGATGGACCTCACCGACGCCGACGAGCGACTGGCAAGCCTGCGAGACCAACTCGGCGTCGAGGTGTTCGGCATCAGCGCCGTTACAGGCAAGGGCCTGGCGCCGCTGTGCGATAGAATATGGGAAATTCTTGAGAGCCTTCGCGCACAACCATGAGTGAAGATACAACTGACATCCCGAACGTCCTGGCCTGCGACGTGGGCAACTGCGCGGTGCATTTCGCGCACGTCCACGGCGACGACGTCACCGAGATGC
This sequence comes from uncultured Planctomycetaceae bacterium, assembly GCA_964605095.1. Classification (GTDB taxonomy): domain Bacteria; phylum Planctomycetota; class Phycisphaerae; order SM23-33; family SM23-33; genus JAUWQU01. Next base: position 28,845 of record CAZSBS010000014.1, read on the forward strand.
AGGTCATTCCCGTCGGGCAGTTCAGCCGCCTGAGTCCAGCCCTGTCCGAACTGTGGAACACGATCCCCGAGCCGCGAAGGGTCGTGGCCGTCAGCGTGAACCCCTCGGCCCTGAAGGCCCTGGAGGCCGCAGCCAGCGAGTGCATCGGCCAGCCGGTGCTCGTCGTCGGGCGAGACCTGCCCCTGCCGATGTCCACCGACCTGCCCAACCCGCAGACGATCGGCACGGACCGCATGTGCGCCGCCGTGGCTGCCTACGACCGAATCGGCGCGGCCTGCGTGGTGGCGGATTTCGGCACGGCGATTACGGTGGACTGCGTCAACGCCGAGGGAGTGTTCCTCGGCGGGGCCATTCTGCCGGGGCTCAGCATGTCGGTCGACGGGCTGCACGACAAGACCGCCCAACTTCCGCGAGTGCGGATGCGGGCCGCGTCCTGGGTGTTCGGCAAGGACACCTCCCAGGCGATCATCAGCGGCATCCTCGCGGCGGCCCGAGGCGCCCTTCGCGAACTGACCGAGGCATACGCCACCGAACTGGGCCAGTGGCCCACCGTGATCGTCACCGGCGGCGATGCCAAACTGGTCTGCAATAGGCTCGGCAGCGGAGAGATCATCCAGGCCATCGTCCCCGACCTGACCATCCGCGGCGCAGCCCTGGCATACTACAACTCCCTGCTGGGTAAATAGTAGCCGGTAGTCGGGAGCCGGGAGCCATAGGTCCTATGAGTCCTATAAGACCTATGAGAGCTTCTGCAAGCCCAGGGACAGCAATCCCCGGGTAGCGCCATGAACCAACAAACCTGCCCCACCACTGTAGCGATGCAAACCCCGACCGGGCGGGGCGGGATCGCGGTGCTGGCAATGCGAGGCCCGGCCATCGAGGCGATCCTCGCGGAGGCGTTTCGCCCAGGCAGCCTGTCCGGCAGCCGCAACCAGACTGGCGGCACGGGCGAACTGCAACTGGGGCACATCGTCGACGGCGAGCGGGTAATCGACCAGGTGATCGTCGCCAGGTGCGGCGAACTGGTCGAGATCGGCATTCACGGCGGGCCCACCGTCGCCGCCGCGGTGCTCCGCAGGCTCTTGGACCTCGGCGCCGTCGTCATGCCCCCAAGCCCGGCCGAGACCGACTGCTTCCGTCCCAGCCACCCCGCCATGCACAACCCCGCCATCGGCAAGGAAATGCTCCAGGCGCTGCCCGCCGCGGCAAGTGCGCGCGTGGCGTCGGCGCTGACCTGGCAGTGGTCGGCCGGGCTTAGCAAACTGGCTGCCGAAGTGCTGGACCGCATCTCGCACCATCAATCCAGGCTCGACGAACTGCCGGCCTTCGCGGCCGACTTGCGGGCGGCGGCCAGACGGCGGGCGATGATGCGCCGCGTGCTTTGCCCGCCCGCCGGCCGCTACGCGGAGGTCGTCCTGGCAGGTCCGCCAAACGCGGGAAAGAGCACGCTGGCCAACGCCCTTCTCGGCCGGGCCGCGAGCATAGTCCATGACCGCCCCGGCACAACCCGCGACTGGGTCCGCGAACTGGCCCTGCTGGAAGGCCTGCCGGTCTGGCTGACCGACACTGCCGGCCTGTGGGAGACCACCGACAGCGTCGACGCCGAGGCCGTGCGAAGAAGCGCCCATCGAATCGCCACCGCCGACCTCGTGCTGCTCCTGGGCGCCGGACGCCTGGAACCCCTGCCAGACTGGCTCGACAAACTCCGCTTCCCGCCGGGTGCCGCCGCGCCGGCGACATCCGCGGCTGTGCCCATGCTTCGCGTGGCGACGAAGATCGACCTTACCCCCCCTCCGACCGACGCCGACGCGGCCGTGTGCGCCCCCGCCGGTCACGGCCTGGACGAACTTGCCGCACACATCATCGACGCACTCGGCCTGGCTGACTTTCACCCCCGCCTCCCCTCGGCATTCACTGACCGCCAGGAAGCCCTGCTGGCCCGCGCCGCCGACGCACTCGACGCCGGGCAGACCGACACCGCGCGGGCATCGCTTGACGAACTGCTCGGGTGACGGGCCATCACTCTCATACCAGGCTCATATAAGAATAGAATGTCATCTACCCTGGCGTTTTGAGCATTGAGCATTTGGCATTGAGCATTGAACATTCGCGGCCAAAGGCCGCGCCCGCTCACATCCACTCGTCGTTGCCCAGCACCTCCAGGTGCGCCAGTCGCAGGACGATGGTCTTGTGGCCAGAGTTGTCGAAGATTATTTCCGCTCGCGTTTCGGGCCAGTGGTTCCGAAGGCCGATGACCTTTCCAAGGCCGAACTTCGAATGCCGCACCCGGCTGTTGACGACGAGGTGCTCGTACTCTGCCGGTGGCGGCGGGATGTCCGGCATGTCGAACTCTCCGGGCGCCTCGTCACCGCGGTGGCGCCCGCGGGCACCGGCAGACTCCACGGCGCGTTCGATGGCGGCACGCTCGTCCACGTCGTCGTAGAAACCCCCGCGATGGTGGCGGCGGGCGGGGTGGCTTTCAGGTACGACCGTGGTGGTGTCCTCGAAGCAGACAAATTCGCTGCCGATCTCCTGGAGAAACTGCGAGGCCACCTGCGACATATGCTGGCCCCGTACTCGCCGCCGGCGGGCGCACGTGAGCGTCAACTCGTTCATCGCACGAGTCATGCCCACGAAGGCAAGCCGGCGCTCCTCTTCCATGGCCTGCGCTGCACGGCGAGAATACCAACCTTCATCCCTGCCGGACCGGTTGTCCTCGTCCACGCGGACCATCGGCAGCAGGCCCACCTCACAGCCGGCAATGAACACGGCCGGAAACTCCAGGCCCTTGGCGGCGTGGAGCGTCATGAACGTGACGGCGCCGCCCGAGCCCTCGAAGTGATCGGTGTCCGACACGAGCGCGACCTGGTGGAGGAAGTCCGGCAGGCGGGCGTCGGGGGTTTCCTGCTCGAATTCCGCCGCGGTTGACACGAGTTCGTCTATGTTTGCCAGGGTCTGCTTGTCTTCCTCGCCTTCACCGGAAAATGAGGCCCGCAGGCCGCTGCCGACGATCACGCTCTCGACGACCTTGCTGGCCGGGCGGTCAAGATGCGAGGCCAGCGTGCCGATCAACCCGGCGAACTGGCGGACCTTCTGGGCCGCGCCCGCCTTGATGCCCGCGGCCTCGGGCTCTCGGCAAAGCTCCAGCAGCGAAAGACCCCGCTGCTCGGCTGCGCCCACAAGCCTGCTTACGGTGGTCGGGCCAATTCCGCGAGCGGGAGTGTTGATTATCCGCATGCAGCTAAGGTCGTCGGACGCGTTGACCATCAGCCGCAGGTACGCAAGGACGTCCTTGACCTCCTTGCGGTTGTAGAACTCCACGCCGCGAGCGACGCGGTACGGGGTGCCGCTCTTGCGGAAGACGTCCTCCAGCACCCGGGACAGCGAGTTGACGCGGTACAGCACGGCCGCCTCGTCGAATCGCCCGCCCGCCAGGCGGTGCTGGGCGATTCTACGGGCTATCTCGTGGGCCTCGGCGTGCTCATCGTCGCAGTAGACCACATGCACATCCTGCCCGCCCTCGCGGCGAGTCCAGAGCGTCTTGTCCTTGCGCTGGGAGTTGTGGGCGATGAGCTTCGACGCGGCAGCGAGGATCGGCCTGCTCGAACGGTAGTTCTCTTCCAGCCGGATGACGGTGGCGTTGGGGTAGTCGGCCTCGAACTCAAGGATATTCCGTATGTCCGCCCCTCGCCAGCCGTATATGCTTTGGTCCGGATCGCCGGTAACGCAGATGTTCTCGTGCTCCATCGCCATGCCGTGGGCAAGGATGTACTGGGCGTGGTTTGTATCCTGATATTCGTCTATGAGAATGTACTTGTACCGCCGGCCCAGCAGTTGCCTGATGTCCGGCCGGTCGCGAAGCAAAAAGGCCATCCGCACCAGCAGGTCGTCGAAGTCCAGGGCGTTGCTGTCGTCGAGCGTCTTCTGGTAGACGCGGTAGACCTCCGCCGCCCGCCGGGCGAAGAAATCCTCCGCCATCTCCAGGGCGTACTGCTCGGGTGACTTCATCTCGTTTTTCGCGTTGGAGATCAGGGCCAGAACGCGAGCGGGCTTGAATATATCCTGCGGCAACTCGAGCTTCTTGACGGCGCCCTTGACGATGCGGAGCTGGTCGTCGCGATCATAAATGGAGTAATTATGGGCAAGGTTGGCCTCGGCGGCGAACTCGCGGAGCAGCCTGGCACAAAGCCCGTGAAAGGTGCATAGCAGCGTCCCGCGCGGGACGTTCAGGGCGTCGACGCGCTGCCGCATCTCCCCGGCGGCCTTGTTGGTGAAGGTGATCGCCAGGATGCTCCACGGAGCGACGCCTTGCTGGACGAGGTAAGCCACACGCCGCGTAATGACGCGGGTCTTGC
>CAZSBS010000015.1:0-8287 GCA_964605095.1 uncultured Planctomycetaceae bacterium
TTAAGGCGGCCGGTAGGCAGGTCTTAGGGTGGCAGAGCCGTCGCCCAACTCTTGCCGTGGAGCCAAATACTCCGCCGGTCTTCTGCGAGCCCCGTAAACGGGGCTGGGAGAGATGATCCTTCTTTTCTCTGCGCTCTCAGCGTTCTCTGCGTTGAGAAGCTTCTGTTCCCTACTTGATCGGCAGCACCCAGATGTTGCGGTACTGCACCAGGTTGCCGTGGTCCTGGAACTGGAGGGGCCCGGGTTTGGCGTCCATATGGAGCTGGAACTTGTCGTGGATCTTTATACCGTTGTGCAAAACGGTGATCACCGGCTTGCCTGTCGGCTTGGAGTCCCTGGTCTCGACGGTGTACTCGATGTCGTACGTCTGCCACTGCTCCGGCGGGGCCGAGGCCAGTGAGAAACCGTCGAACGTGTCGGGGTCCTTGTACTTGTAGATCCCGCCGCAGCCGCCGCCCGTGTACGTGCCCATGCCGAACGAATCCAGCACCTGCACCTCATCGCCGTTGGGCATGAAGCAGCCGCTGTTGCCGCGCCCCTGGCTGCGGGCGTCGGGCATAAGCGGGTTCTTGAACTCCACGTGCAGCTTGAAGCTGCCCGCCAGCGACCGCTTGGAATTGATGCCGCCCTTGGCCACCAATACCCCGCCGTCGGCGGCGACCTTCCACTCCTGGACCTTGCCGTCCTTGCCGGGCCTGGCCACGACCTCGTTGAAGTTCTTCCCGTCGATCAGCACGACAGCCCCGGCTGGGGGTTTGGCGCCCATCGTCGCACTTACGCGAACGACGCGCTTCATCTCCACCTTGCCGACCTTGCCGCACGTGCCCTTGATCGCCCCGTTGGCGTAGGAGGCAGCCCAGTCGCCCGCGGCGCTCTTGCCGGTGAACGTTACGGCCTCGCCCTCGGTCTTGCCGTCAAGCTCAGCCTTTGTCACCGCGGCACCCTTGGCCCCGCCCTTGCGGATCTCCCGGACAAAAACCTTGTAGGCGCCCTTGCCAAGGGCGACGACGCGGGCCTCGAACTTGTGCGACCCGCTTGAATCCATGCGGGTTCCCTCGTAGAGGCCCTGGACGTCCTGGACTGCCGGCGCGGCTGCGATTGCGGCGGCGGAGATCACGAACAACGCGACAACCAGCGATATCAGACGGCACATGTTTGCGTTTCCTTTCCGATTCTGTTCCTGCCGCGGCGTGCGCCGACGTCAGCGCAGGCACCGCCATATCATACTGCCATGTATTGTCATAAACCCCTCCGGCGAGGGAGAGTCTCTCAAATCATTTCACGGCTCGACTTTCTGAAAGTCGCCCGCCGCGAAGAACTCGAAGATCCCGAGCGTCCGTAGGAAATAGGTGACTGTCCCGTGGCCCTAAGTTAAGGCGCAACCCTTTGCCAGGACAAATGTTCCAGGAATGCCGGCGGTTTCCCCGCCATGGCCTCTATTGCACGCAGGTCCGTAACTATTGCGTTCTCGTTGTCCGCCCGAGTTCCGATTTAGGCCGAGACGTTCCACAGAGGATAGCAACGCTTGTGTTTGCAAGGAATTGCGCCTTAACTTAGGGCCATTGGTGACTGTCCCCAATTTAAGGCCTACCGATGGCGTTTGACCAGTTGGAGGGGCAGCCCCCAGGGGTCTCGAAGGGTGACGATGTACCCGCCGTCGGGCAGATGCACATCCTCCACATACGCCGCCCCTGTCGCCAGAAGCCTGTCGCGATCGCCGGCCGGGTCGGCCGAGATGAACGCAAGGTGCATCCGGGTCGGCGGCTGGGCCGCGTAGTCGGGGACAGGGTCGGCGGGGTTGTGATATACCTCGATCATCACCTGCCCGCCGGTGTCAGCCTTGCCGGCGTTGTCTGCGCTGTCCGCATCGGCCAGAAAGTGCCCATACGGCGGCTCATTGCTGCCGGAGGCGATCCGCATCCCGAGATGCTCGACGTACCACCGCGCCATCCCGACCGGGTCAGCCACGTTAAGGGCAAAATGCTCGATTCTCATTATTCAGGCGTCCTTGCGAAAGGCTTCCCCGCCCCGGCTGGCGCATTATGCCGCCTACCCATCGCAGGCGTCAAGCAACGGCCGCCCGTGCTCGGGGTGGTTTGCGATTGGCCGGACGCCGGGCAAAAGCCCTTTCCTCTTTGGGCTGGCTGATATTGCGGGCGGGCTCTGGTGCGATATAATCGCATCCCGGCCATGAGGGCCAAGACCCGTGCGGCATGGTAAATGGGAGCGTGAAGATGCCGAGCATTCATCCGACGGCTATTGTGGACAGCGGCGCGAAGATTGCCGACGACGTCAAGATCGGGGCGTTCTGCGTTGTCGAGGCGGACACCGAGATCGGGCCTGGCTGCGAGATCATGTCGCACACGGTCGTTCGGCGTTACACGACGATGGGCGAGGGCAACCTGGTGGACTCGTTTTGCGTGCTTGGCGGCCTGCCGCAGGACCTGAAGTTTGACCCTGCCACTCCGACGCACTTGCGGATCGGCAAGGGCAACCGGTTCCGCGAGGGGGTGACCATCTCTCGGGCGACCAAGGCGGGCGGCTCGACGGTGGTGGGCAACCTGGGCTACTGGATGGCGGCCAGTCATGCCGGTCACGACTCGACGGTTGGCGACAACGTGATCCTGGCCAACGGTGCGGCCGTGGGGGGCCACGCGACGATCGGCGACCGTGTGATTCTTTCCGGTGGGGTGATGGTTCACCAGTTCTGCTGGGTCGGCGAGATGGTGATGACTCAGGGCCAGGCCGGCGCGAGCTGCCACGTGCCGCCCTTCACGCTGCTGGCGAACATAAACGGGATGATCGGGCTGAACTCGGTCGGGCTGCGCCGCAACCCTCAGATCAGCGACGAGGACCGCCGGCAAGTCAAGCTGGCGTTTCACATTACGTACGATACGGGGCAAACGGCAGCCAAGGCTCTCGCGGAGATGGACACCTGGGCGGACATCAGCCCGGCGGCACTGCGGTACCGGGAGTTTATCCGCAAGGTCCTGATGGCCGAGGGGCCTTTCAGGCGGGCGCTTTGTCCGCTGCGTCGCGGCCGGGGGCGAGCGGGCGGCGTCACGTAGCGGCGTCACGTAGCGGCGGCGGACGGGGCGCCGGCGGGCATCCCGCATCCGTTTATTATCCATTTTCCGGTTGGCGATTTATGTTGACTTCGCGGCGAGAGATGGATAATCTACAGGTTACAGGTTAATGCGTTCCGGCACCGAGAGCGCTCTCTGCCGAAAGTTTCACAAACTCTCTGTCATCCGGGCTGGGCGTCTGCAAAGGCGCAGGCCGGCAAAAGAGCGGAATGCTTGAGGTTTCAATCGGACCAATGGGTGACGACGAGGATTCGCATCGCGATTGTCGCGATGGCTCGCCGGTTCCCGAGTGTCCGCGGTATTGAGGAGAATCGAGATGAAGGCTGCAAAGTTGCTGGCGGTGTTTGCTGTAGTGGGCATGGTCAGTTTCTGTGTGGCACAGGATGTCCCCAAGAGCCTGGAGGGCACGGTGGTCAAGGTCGACGGGGCCAATGTGACCGTCAAGGCCGCCGAGAAGGAAGTGGTCGTTGCCACGGATGACAAGACGGTCGTGACCGTGGACGGCGAGGAGGCCAAGGTGGCCGATCTGAAGGCCGGCATGGCCGTGACCATCACGCCGGATACCGGCACGGCTACGAAGATCGTAGCCACCACGCCTAAGTTGGCCGAGTAGTGCGCAAGGCCCTTGCTCGGATGGCCGAGCAAGCCTATCGGATGTGGCCGGGCCGCTCGATTTGACGGTTCGGCCGGATGATGCCCGCAGCTTTGTCGTTTGGCCGTCGGAGAATGCGATTGGGCTACTCCGGCGTGCGGCGCGAAGCTGCGGGCCTTTTGTTGCGGCAGTTCAGCCCCCGCCGTTCGGCGGGAAATAAAAATGCAATATCCGCTCGCCGGGGGCGTTGATCTGCGGGTCGGGTGCAATACACGCGCAAGCGGAACAAAGGACTGGGCGAGAATATCAGATTGCGATTGTCGCGCTGGCTCACACCGGTTCCCGGGTTTCCGACGGAATGATGCAAGGAGACTGCTATGAAGGTTGCAAAGCTACTGGCGTTGGCCGCTGTCCTGGGCATGGTTGGTTTCGCCATGGCACAGGATGCCCCCAAGAAGACTCGCACTCGGGGCGTCTATGGCAAGATCGTCAAGGTTGAGGGCACGAACATCGTGGTCGCGACCAGGACCCGCGGGAGTGAGGATACCAAGGAAGTCACCGTTGCCACGGACGACAAGACGGTCGTGACCCTCGACGGCGCCGCGTCGTCGCTGGACAAGCTGGCGAAGGACATGTTCGTCCGCATTACGCCCGCGACCGGCACGGCCGAGAAGGTCATCGCCTCGACGAAGCGGCCCGAGCGCCCCAAGAAACCGGCGGCGGAGTAAGGTTCCACCTGTAAGAGGCTTCCATTAGCCTTTAGCCGCGACTGCCCCGCGGATTACACGGGGCGGTTCGGCGATGCCCGCGGCTTTGTCGGTCGGTTGTCCGGTTGAGATCTTTCATCTCGCCGGCTCGGACCGCGAAGCCGCGGGCGTTTTTTTGTCCTGATACCCCCGCGGCCAGCGAAAACAGGCAACATCCGCCGCGTGTGGGCGTTAAACTTGAGTACGGCAATAAGTATAATTGCCCGGTGGACGTGTCCAAACTGTGAGGCCGGTTGCCATGGGAAAGACGGCGTTTTGTGCGGCTGTGATCTTTCTCTCGGCGGGGAGCGTTCCGGGCCAGGGAGCGGCGGCAAATCCGTTCGATGTGTCCGCCACCGCCTCGGCGCCGGATGGGACTGGTCCGATAGACAAGCTGGTCTTCGCCCGGCTGGGGCGGCTTGGGATAAAGCCCGCCAACGTCTGTTCGGACGCGGTTTTCCTGCGGCGGGTTTACCTGGACGTCATTGGCACGCTGCCGACGGCCAGGGAAGCCCGCGATTTTATCCGGGACACTTCGCCCTCCAAGCGCAGGGTCCTGATCGACCGCATGCTGGGCCGTCCGGAGTTCGCGGATTACTGGGCGATGAAGTGGAGCGACCTGCTGCGGGTAAAGGCGGAGTTCCCGATCAACCTCTGGCCCAACGCCGCCGAGATTTACCATCGCTGGATTCGCGCCAGCATCAAGGAAAACAAGCCCTACGACCAGTTCGTCCGCGAGCTGCTCACCGCCAGCGGCAGCAACTTCGCCGAGCCCGCGGTGAACTTCTACCGCGCCGTGCAGAGCAAGGACCCCAACGCGCTGGCCAAGGCCGTGGCGCTTACGTTCATGGGCGTTCGCCTGGAGAAGTGGCCCAGGGACCGCCAGGAGGGACTGGCGGCATTCTTCGCACAGGTGGGCTACAAGTGCACGGCCGAGTGGAAGGAGGAGATCGTCTTCTTCGATGCGAGCAAGGCCGCCGGTGCGCCGCGTTCGGCCATGCTGCCCGACGGCACGAAGGTGACGCTCACGCCGGACCGAGACCCGCGCGAGGTCTTCGCCGACTGGCTTATCTCCCCGAAGAATCAGTGGTTCGCCCGCAACATCGTCAACCGTGCGTGGTGCTGGCTGATGGGCCGGGGCATCATAAACGAGCCGGACGACATCCGCCCGGACAACCCGCCCAATAACCCCGAGCTGCTGGCGCTGCTTCAGCGTGAGTTCGTCGGGGCTCGCTGGGACATCAAGGCGGTGTTCCGGCTGATCCTCAACTCCAGGTGCTACCAGCTTTCCTCGATCCCCGCGTCGGACAATCCGCAGGCCGAGGCCGAGTTCGCCTGCTACGGCCTGCGCCGCCTGGAGGCCGAGGTGCTCATCGACGCGATTTGCCAGATAACCGGCACGACGGAGAAGTACAGCAGCGCGATTCCCGAGCCGTTCACGTTCATCCCGGAGAAGCAGCGGTCGATCGCCCTGGCCGACGGGAGCATAACGAGCAGTTTCCTCGAGATGTACGGCCGGCCCGCGCGTGACACGGGGCTGGAGTCCGAGCGCAACAACCGCCCGACGCCCTCGCAGCGGCTCCACCTGCTCAATTCCAGCCACATTCAGCGGAAGATCGAGCAGGGCTGGAGAATCCAGGCCCTGCTGAAGTCCAAGGCTACTCCGCGCGAGATGGTCGCCACGATTTACCTGACGGTCCTCTCGCGGCTGCCGACGGCTGAGGAATTGAAGATCGTTGGCGACTATTCCACCACCAGTTCCTCCAAGGGCCGGGAAGCCGCCGTGGACCTGGTCTGGGCGTTGGTCAACAGCACGGAGTTCCTGTATCGGCACTGAGAGAAAACTATGAGTCCTATAGGACGCATAGGACCTATGAGAAGCAAAGAGGGACCATAACAATGAGCAACGGCGAGCAAAGGCAGCTAATTCTGACCAGGCGCGAGGCGCTTCGCCTGGGCCTGCTTGGTGCGGCCGGGGCCGCGGCGATGGTTGGCGGCAAGGGGCTATCCGCCCTGGCCGCACCGGCTGCTCCGCCGGCCGGGACAAAGGCCAAGGCCAAGTCGGTCATCCAGATATGGCTCTGGGGCGGCCCGGCGCACCTGGACACGTTCGACCCCAAGCCCGAGGCCGGCAGCGACTACTCCGGCCCGCTCAACAAGCCCATCGAGACCAACGTCAAGGGCATCCGCATATGCGAGTTGCTGCCGCTGCTTGCAAAGCAGGCCGACAAGTACTCGATCATCCGCGGCATGACACATGGCATATTCGCCCACGAGACGGCGTCGTACCTGGTTCAGACCGGGCGCATGCCCGGCAGCGGACAGGTATTCCCTGCCGTCGGGGCGGTGGTCTCGCTGTTCAAGGGCTACGACGCCGGCTACAAAGGGCTGATCCCGCCGTACATCGTGCTTACGGGATTGCAGGGGCGGTTCTCGGAATCGGGCTTCCTGCCGTCCAAGTGCAAGCCGTTCGCCACGGGCGGCGACCCCGGCCAGCAGCGGTTTATCGTCGAGGGCGTCGTCGCGCAGGGCATATCCGATAAGCGTCAGAAGGACCGCCGCGAGCTTATGGGCAAGCTGGACACTCTTGGCCGGGCCATGAAGGGCGACGAGCGGGTCGAGGCATCGCGCAAGTGCCAGAGCCAGGCGTACGACCTCATCATGGGCGACGCGGGCAAGGTCTTCGACCTTTCGCAGGAGAAGGACGATCTTCGCGACGCCTACGGGCGGAACACGCTCGGCCAGTCCTGCCTGATGGCCCGGCGGCTTGTCGAGCGCGGCGTGCCCTACATCACCATCAACGCCAAGGGCTGGGACACGCACAAGCAGCACTTCCAGGCCATGCGCCGCATGCTGCCGGAGTTGGACAAGGGCCTGGCCACGCTGCTTGGGGACTTGTCGGGGCGCGGGCTGCTGGACAGCACGATCATCTGGTGCGGCGGCGAGTTCGGGCGGACTCCGAAGGTCTCTTGGGAGCCTCCGTGGGACGGCGGACGCTCGCACTGGGGCAGGGTATTCTCGACCCTCGTGGCAGGCGGCGGGTTCAAGGGCGGCCAGGTGGTCGGATCGTCGGACGCCCGCGGCGAGGATGTAAAGGACCGCCCGGTATATCCCTGCGACCTCATCGCCAGCATGTACGAACTGCTCGGCATCGACCCCCAGGCGACGCTGCCGCACCCCCAGGGCCTGAAGATCGGAGTTCTGCCGGGGCCCGGTGACGGCGTGAAATCGGGCGGCAAACTCAAGGAAATCATGTAGTGGCATGCGGTGTGGCGACTTGAGAAGATGCCAGAACCGAAATTCGAAGCACTAAGCACGAAATCCTAAACAATTTCAAAACGGACAAATTCAAAATTCCAAACTGAATCAACAGCAAGCTCGTGCCTCTTTCTGTTTCGAATTTGTGATTTAGGATTTTGGATTTGTTTAGGGATTCGTGCTTCGAAATTCGGATTTTGCGTTGAATGGAGCACCGATGAACAGAAATCATGTGATCCTGGCTGGGGCGGCTGTCCTGTCGCTTGCCCTGGCCGCGCAGGGCCAGCAGCGAAGCCCCCGGATCGGCTTCGTTTACCCCGCCGGCGGCAGGCAGGGCACCACGTTCCGCGTCGCCATCGGCGGGCAGTTCCTCGACGGCGCCTCGGCCGTGCTGGTCTGCGGCGACGGGGTCCAGGCGACGGTCATCGAACATGCCAAGCCGCTGTCCGGCAAGGATTTCCAGCTCCTGCGGGACAAGCTCAAGGAACTGATGGAGAAGAAGCTCGCCGCCAACGGCTCGCCGGTGGCGGGCAGGGTCCTCGAACGCCTCAGGTCCGGGGCTGCCAAGTCGGCCGCGAAAACCACCGCAAAGGCTCCCGCGACGG
>CAZSBS010000015.1:8387-10492 GCA_964605095.1 uncultured Planctomycetaceae bacterium
GGCAAGCCGGCCGCCGCCGTGGCAGGCAAGCCGGCCGATTCCGGCGCCGCGGCGCCGACGACAAAGCCGACATGGACGGATGCGGATGAGAAAGCGCTCGCCGAGGTCCGCAAGAAGCTCATGAACGCGCCGAACCGCCAGGGCAACCCAGCCATCGCCGAGACCGTGTTCGTCGAGGTCGAGATAGCACCCGACGCGCAGCCAGGCCGGCGCGAGCTGCGCCTGGCGACGACGCTGGGGCTTACCAGCCCGATGGCCTTTTGCGTCGGGGAGTTGCCGGAGTTCAGCGAGTCCAGCCCGCCAGCCACCAGCCAGGTCAACTACTTCAGGTCCAAGGCCGCCGGCCAGGCCGCCGAAGGCGACGCCGAAATCACCCTGCCGGCAGTCGCCAACGGACAGATTATGCCCGGCGACGCCGACCGCTTCCGCTTCAAGGCTCGCAAGGGCCAGCGCATTGTGGTCGCCGCACAGGCCAGAGAGCTCATTCCCTACCTCGCCGACGCCGTCCCCGGATGGTTCGAGGCCACGCTCGCCATCTACGACTCCAAGGGCAACGAACTGGCCTGCGTCGACCGCTATAAGTTCCATCCCGACCCGGTGCTGTGCTACGAGATCCCGGCTGACGACATGTACATCGTCGAGATCCGCGATTCGATCTACCGCGGGCGGCAGGATTTCATCTACCGCATCACCATTGGCGAACTGCCGTTCGTCACGAGCATCTTCCCGCTGGGCCACGAGGCGGGCGAGCGGACAGCCGTCGAACTGGCTGGCTGGAACCTGCCGACCACCAGACTGACGACCGCCGACGACAAGGGCCGCCGGCCGGGCGTCTACCCGCTGAACGTGGGCAGGGACCTCTGCGCCTCCAACAGCGTGCCTTTCGCCGTCGGCTCCCTGCCGGAATGCCTCGAACAGGCCGGCAACGATACGCCGAAGACCGCCCGGAAGCTCACGCTGCCGATCATCGTCAACGGGCGAATCGACAAGCCCGGCGACTGTGACGTCTTCAGCTTCTCCGCGAAGGCCGGCAGCGAGATCGTCGCGGAGGTCATGGCACGCCGCCTGGGCTCGCCGCTGGATTCCGTGCTCAAGCTTACCGACTCATCCGGCAAGCAGCTCGCCTGCAACGACGACTGGGAGAACAAGGGCGCCGGGCTTGAAACGCATCACGCCGACTCGTACATCCGTGCCAGGCTGCCCGCCGACGGAACCTACTACATCCACCTCGGCGACATCCAGAAGAAGGGCGGCCGGGAGCACGCATATCGGCTCCGTGTGAGCGAGCCCCGGCCGGACTTCGAGCTTCGCGTCGTGCCGCCGAGCATCAATATGCGGGCCGGCGCGTCCATGCCGATAACCGTCCACGCCCTTCGCAAGGACGGCTTTGACGGCGAGATCACGCTGGCGATCAAGGATCCGCGGGGCGTCTTCACGCTCAGCGGCGGGCGGATCCCGGCTGGGCAGGACCACGTCCGCCTGACTCTGACGGCGCCGCGCGCGGCGATGAAGGAGCCGGTCAGCCTGGCCATCGAGGGCAAGGCGACGATTGCCGGCCTGGCCGTCGTTCACCAGGCCGCCCCCGCCGAGGACATGATGCAGGCCTTCCTCTACCGCCACCTGGTGGTCGCCCAGGATCTGAAGGTCTGCGTGACGGGCGGTTTTGCAGCCAGGGCGCCGGTTACGCTTGCCAGCGCGACGCCCGTGAAGATTCCCGCGGGCGGCACGGCCAGGGTGCAGTTCAGCCTGCCCGGCCAGGCCAGGCCTGGGGATCCTAAGGGGGGCGCCAAGCGCCCGGTCAGGAACGCCCTCGCCGGCGTACGATTGGAGTTGAGCGACCCGCCGGAAGGCATAACGCTGCAGAGCTCATCGATGACCGGAGACGCGCCGGAGATCGTCCTCAAGAGCGACGCCGCAAAGGCCAAGCCCGGCATGTGCGGCAACCTGATCGTAAACGTCTTCATGGAACGCTCCTTCCCGGCCGCCAAAGACAGCAAGAAAATGGTCAATCGCCGAGCCATGGTCGCCACCCTGCCGGCCATGCCGTTTGAAGTGGTTGCCGGTCCCGGCGCGCTCCCGGCGCGACGGGAGTAGACAGTAGCCGG
>CAZSBS010000015.1:10592-12561 GCA_964605095.1 uncultured Planctomycetaceae bacterium
GTGGTTTCCGAGTGGTTTTGGTTGCATGGCCGTGCGTTTTGGCGGGAGTTTGGAGCGCCTGGCGACCGTTGGCGGTAGTCCATAAGGGTTGCCAAGTGCGGTTTTTGCGCTCATTGGCAGGGGTCTTGATGGCTTTACGGGGGGCTTTGGAGGGCATTACGGCCGGTTTCGGTGTGTGCGGAAGCTGCCGTCAGGCGGCTTGCGGCTGAATGCCACGGTCAGCCAGGGCGGCGGCGAGTTGGCTGGCGTTCTTGAAGAGGATGCCTTCGATCCCGGCCGAGGCGGCGGCGGCGAGGTTTGGCTGCTCGTCGTCGATCAGCAGGCACTCGGCCGGGTCGTCGCGCAGCATGCTCAGGACCATCCGGAACGTTTCCGGGTCGGCCTTGGTCCGCTTGAGGGTGTAGGAGAAGAACGACCGGGTGAAGATTTCGAGGATCTCGCGGTGGTAGAGGCGGATGTCGGCGATCCATTCGCGGGCGTGGTCGGTCATGAGGACCAGGCGGTATTGGCCGGCAAGGCTGCGGAGCACGTCGGCCGTGCCGGGCACCTCGCCGCGGAATCGCTGGCGTATGGCTGCGCGAAGGTGCTTGATGTCCGTCGGCCAGCCGGCGCGGTCCAGAAGGCGGTGGCAGAAGTCCTCCTCGGTCATGTCGCCGACGCAAAGCCCTTGCAGATCCTCGGCGACGAGGCGTTCGAGGATCACCTCGCCCGCAGTTCGCGGAGTTCCGGGAGGGGGCTGGCTGGTCCCCTTGAGGCCGGGGATGAGCACTTCGGACAGGCCGCAGATGATCGTACTAATCATGGTTACTTAAACCTGTCAAGGTTAGCGCCGGACCGCCGTTATGGATAATGTTATCCAGTTTTAGATATCTCGGATGTCGGCGTGCGGGGGCTGGATCAAGAGTTGATCTTGTCGACGGCGGCGCGGACCAGGCGGATGTGCTCGGGCGTGGTGCCGCAGCATCCGCCGATGAAGTTGGCCCCGGCCGAGATTATGGCCGGGACGTACCGCGCGAACTCCTCGGGCCCCATTGGGAAGATAGTCTTGCCGCCCGGGCCGAGTTGCGGCAGGCCGGCGTTCGCCTTGATCCAGACGGGCATGTCCGTCGCGGCCCGCAGAAGCTCGGCGATGCGGACGTAGTTTTCGGGTCCGATTCCGCAGTTTGCGCCTACGGCGGCCGCCCCAGCCGCCCCGGCCATGCGGACGAGGTCCGCCGGCTGGGTGCCCATGGTGGTGGCGGTCCTGTCGGGTCCCGAGTCGAAGGTCATCGAGCAGATGATCGGCAGCGGGCAGCCCTTGCGGACACCCTCGACGGCCAACTCGATCTCCGCAAGCTCGTTGAACGTTTCGAGCACGATGGCGTCGGCCCCGCCGGCCTCGGCGGCCCGTGCGATCTCCTCGTAGGCGGCGACGATGTCGTCGTTGGGGACCTCTTCCATCATGACGATCTTGCCGGTGGGGCCCATTGACGCGAAGACCTTCGCCGCGGTGCCGGCGGCGTGGCGGCTGAGTGCGACGCCGGCCTCGGTCAGTTCCGCCGCCCTCCCGGCCGAGGCGTGACGGCCCAGGACGAAGCGGTTGGAGCCGAAGGTGTTGGTCAGGATCACGTCGCTGCCCGCATGGACGTAGCTGGCCGCGATGGCCTCCACGGCGGCGGGGTTATCGACGTTCCACAGCTCAGGCGCCGCCCCCGCCTCCAGGCCGACAAGCTGCATCTGCGTGCCCCACGCTCCGTCGGAAACGCGGGCCTTGGCCGCGAACGACTTCAGGTCAAGTATCATGGGAGAACTCCTTTCCGATAGAATAGATGATCTATCTTTCGCTCACGCTCAGCAAATCCGAAATCCGAAGCACGAAATCCTAAACAAATTCAAATTGCCAAATTCAAATGTTCCAAACGCCGATGGCCGACACGGTACTGGTGAGAATACACGCGTTCGTGTTGGGGGTTTCTGACATTGGGATTTT
>CAZSBS010000015.1:12661-31046 GCA_964605095.1 uncultured Planctomycetaceae bacterium
ATTTCGTGCTTTGACCGGTGGAGTCAATGTTGCCGCACTAGGGTGTCGCCGGCTTGGTGGTCGCGGCGGCCTCAAGCTTGGCTATCTTCTCGGCAAGCTCCTTCTGGGACGGGTCGAACTTCAGGCTTTTCTTCCACGCAGCGACGGCCTCGGTCAGCATCTCGGGCTTGTCCGTCGCGCGGTGAAGCTCCAGCAGCAGTTCGCCGAGGCGGTACTGGACCAGAGCGTCCTGGGGCGCTATCTCGGCGGCCTGGTGGATTGCCATAATAGCCCGGCCGTAGCTGCCGGCATCTCTTGCCGCGGCGGCAAGGTTCACCCATGCGGAGACCTCGTCGGGCTTGAGCTTGGCGGCCTTGGCGAAAGACTCCATCGCGTCGGCGGGCCTGTGGAGGTCCATGTACACCTCGCCCAGGAAGCCGTGCGCCGAGGCCATGTCGCCGTCAAGATCAATCAATCGCAGCCAGGTCTGGCGGGCATCCTCGAGCCTGCCCTGTGCCTGGTAAAGCATCGCCAGGTTGTACCACGCCTCTATGGACCGCTCATCCTTTGCCAGCAGCGCGCGGTACTGTCTCTCGGCCCGGCCGAAATCGCGAACGCGGCTAAGCGCCAGGGCAAGGTTGAACCTGGCGGTCTGGTCGTTGGGGTCCATGCCGAGTATGGAATCGTAGATCGGCACGACCTCGGCGAACCGCCTGGCCGCGACGAGCGACACAGCCAGGGCGCGAAGGCTCGATGGGCGGGTCGGGTCGAGCTCGACGGCGCGGTACATCATTTTTACGGCCGAGTTGGGGTCGTCCTTGGCCAGCGCGCGGTCGCCGGCGGCGATGAAGAAGTTGGGGTCGCTCTCGGGCGATGGGGCCGCCTTCGGGATAGGCACAAGGGTGGGCGCCGGCGAAGTCGCCGGGCCGGGCGCGGGGGATGTCGCGGGCGCCGTGGCCGATTCAGGCGCCGGTGCGCTTGCGGGGCCGGTTGTGGCCGCCGGCACGGTCGTGGGCCAAGGCAGCCACCAGCGTGCGGCTGCGGAGGCCGGCAGAGTCGTCGGCACGGTCACCGGCTCAACCGCCGGGCGGGATGCAAGTGCGGGCACTACCGTCGGGGAGCCGGGCCGCTCAGCCGAGGGCGGCTGAGCCACGTCTACCGTTGTCGTCGCCGGGTTTGTCCCGTCCGGGGAGCCGGCGGCGGAGAAGATGTCGATGTCTTCTATTATCGCCCCCGAACCGTCGTCCTCAATCGCGGGCGCGGAGGCCGGGCGATTCGCGTCGGCCTGCCCGTCGCGGCCGGAGCACCCCGCCGCCAGAAGGCAGGCCAATACCAATGACAGAATGGACAGTCTTTTCGCAATCATGGAAGCATTGTACACGGAGCGGCGAGCGGTGCATGCGGGGAAAAACGCCTCACTGGTTGCTGTCTGCCTGGTACGGTGGAGCGTTCGTAGTGCCGCCGTAAGGCGGTATTCTTCGGGCCAGGCCCCAGGCGGCGATTGTGACATGTGGGGGGAAACCGCCGAAGGCGGGAGGCTTGATGTATCCCTGAGTTTTCCGGCGGGTTTTCGGCAAGCACTGATATTGAGGTGGATTACCGAGGCCGCTGAAACATTTTACAAAACATAACACCTTTTTAGACAGCATCTTAAATTGCTTTTTCTTCTCCGTTTGGCGAGAATATTATCGGCATTTAGATATTTTTTATTGACAGGTGGGGCTTTAATGATACGTTTTATAAAATGTAAAAAGGATAAGCGTTCGCCAAGGACGTCACATCACAATAAAGGACAAAGCAGCACACAGCACATCAGTGCCGAGAGCGTGGACCATTGCGGACCAGTCCGGCCCTGTATCACGAGGAAACTGTCGGGAGAAAAGACTGTGGTGGTTGGCAAGCGCCCGAAGATTCGCCGCGATGTGTCGGCCGGAACTGGTTTGCATGATTGGAGAAGGTGAACAGACCATGGATACACCATTACAGGACGCAGGTTCCCTCTTGGCAGCGGCGACGTTGGACGGCTCATCGTCCGCCGCCGGCTTTGTGCCGCGCAGCGGCTGCCGGCCCAGGCCGCCGAAGCTTTATCGCATCGGCGAGGTGGTGTCATACTCGGGCGTCAGTCGGCAGACCGTGCACAACTACACGATCATGGGCCTGCTGCACGAGGCCCAGTGGACCGAGGGCGGACACCGGCTCTACGACGAGTCGGTCTTCGCCCGTCTGGACGAGGTTGTCGAGCTCAAGTCGCAGGGAAAGAGCCTCGTGGAGATCCGCGAGCACTACGCCCGCCTGGACGAGAAGGACCCGGCCAGCAAAGAGGAATAGGAACTTGCTCAAGGAAGAAGATTTCACGCGGTCGAGCATGAGCCTTCGGCTCACCCGGAAAGATGAAAAGCCGAGAATGAGGACGAGGACGAGGACTGTCGCCTGAAGCCTGAAGTCTTCTTTCAGAGCGGAGAACGCAGAGGTTAAGAAGCAGAAGTGTTGTTAAGGCTTCAACGGTCATGGAGGACCGGTTGGATGAGCCTGGTAACCAAATGGATATCGCAGTGTACGGCTCGCGTCAGTGCGACGGGCTTGCGCGCCCGGTTACTGGCGGGTGGGCTTTGCCTTCTCATTTTGGCGGGCGCGGCCTGGCTTGTTGTCGACCTCGCGACGTCAGCCCCCGTGTTTAACCCCCTCTCGGCCGGACCCATGGACGAGATCGAGCTGGCCGCGGCGGCCGCGACGGCGGAGGCGCGGGGCATTCCCCATCGCATCGAGAACTCCCGCCTGCTGGCCCCGGCGGAGCACTTGGACTCCCTGCGCGCGGCGGCGCGGAATGACGCCCCGGTCGGCGTCGACAAGCCGCTGACGTTCGAGCAGCTTGTCGCCAAGAGCGACATCTGGACCACGCAGCGCCAAAGTGACAAGCGATGGCAGGCCGCGAAGATGGCCGAACTGGGCCGGCTCATCTCGGACTTCCCCGGTATCCGCCGAGCGACGGTAATCATCGAGCCTGGCAGCGGATCCGGTCTTGGCCGGGGTGCAGTCAAGCCTACCGCGGCCGTGCAGATCGCCCTTGCCGGCGGCGCCAAAGTCAACCAGCACCTGGTGGGCGCCATCGCGGACCTTATCTCCGGCAGCGTGCTTGGCATGGACGCCGGCGACGTCCGTATCGTGGACAGCGGCGGGAGAAGCTACCGCCTGAGCGAGCCGGGCGCGATGGAGATCGAGGACCAGGCCGAGAAGCTCCGCCGGGCGGAGGCGCATTTTACCGAGCGTGCCGCCGCGGCCATTCGCTACATCGACGGCGCGCTGGTGCGCGTGTCGGTCGAGAGCGACGGCGGCATTGAGCGGTGCATAGGCGCGTCGGTATCGGTGCCGCGAAGCTACCTCACCGCGGCTTATCGCGCGGCCCACTTGGGGGCTTCCGGGTCAGGTGCCCCAATTGCCGGTGCCGGCCAAACCCTGGACGAGCCGAACGACGAGCGCCTTGGCGTCGTTACCGCCGATGCGATGGACCGCGTCCGGCGGCAGGTGTGCGGCGCCGTCGGCGTCGAATCGCCCGAGGCGGTGAAGGTGGACTGGTACTACGATGTGGCCGCGGCGGCCGTGGCTGCGATTACGCCGCCGCCGGCCCAGCCGGACGCCGCCCAGTTGGACGAACTCGCGAAGGACTCGGACGCTCGCCTTTGCGCTGCGGCCGGGTGCTGGGCATTGGCGGCGATGGGGCTATGGTGTGGCGTGCTGGCGATAGGCCGCCACCGCATGCTTGGGCGGCTCGATCGGTGCTCGTCGTCGGGCGAGCCCGGTTCGGCTGGGGCGCGCGGCGCCAGGCAGGTTGAGTCTGAGTCGGACCATCCGCTTGCCAGGCTGGCCGCTATCGACAGCGAGCAGCTTTGCGCGATGCTCGCGGGCGAGCACCCGCAGATGCAGGCACTGGTCTTGTCGCAGGTGCCGCCGCAGGCAGCGGCCCAGGTGCTTGAGGGTCTCGGCCCGGACCAACAGGTGGAGGTTTCGCGGCGGATTGCGGCACTGGGTTACATCGAGCCGGTGGTAGTGGCTGAGGCCATTCACGGGCTTGTAGGGCAGTGGACGAATCCCCCCCGCCATGCCTTGGAAGCCCCCCCAAGGGGCGCCAAGGGCAAGGCGGGCAGGCAGTCGCATGTTGCTCAGCCGGCTGTCACGGCCGGGCAGGCGGGCGGAGTGGGCAAGGTCGCCCGCATTCTCAACCACACCGGCGGCGCGACGGAGAGGGCGGTTCTCGACGGCCTGACCGGCATGGTGCCTGCGCTGGCTGAGTCGATCCGCAAGCAGATGTTCGTATTCGACGACGTGGCCCTGCTGCCGCGGACGGTTCTGCGAAGCGCGCTTGAGTCTCTCGGCAGCGACGAGTTGGCGATCGCCCTTCGCACGGCAGGCAGGGCGGTGACGGAAAAGGTGCTTTCCTCGCTTTCTCGCGGGGCGGCGGGCAAGGTCCGCCAGGAGATGGAGCGCATCGGTCCGGTGCGGCTCAGCGACGTCGAGGCGGCGCAGGAGCGTGTCGTGTCGGCGGTTCGGCGGCTCGAGGGCGGGTTGTACACGTCGTCGGCCGGGAGAAAAGGCAGTGAGATCCTGGCCTGAAGGCATAAGGCATAGATTATGGCGAGAATTATCAAAGCAGATGCAAACGGGCAGTGGCCAGCCGCGATGACACCCCTTGGTGGGGTGATGCTCGCGCTGGAGTCCGAAGGGCCTGTCGATACGGCGGCCGAGCGGGCGATCCGCGGCCTGAGCGGCCTTGCTGTTGAGGCGCAGACGGTAATGCTCGACGCGCGTCAGCAGGCTGCCCGCGTCCTTGCCGAGGCGAGAAGCCGGGCCGACGCATCCCGCGAGGCCGCCGTGGCCAAGGGCTACGCCGAGGGCTTTGCCCGAGGCAGCAGCGACGGCCACGAGGACGGCTTTAATAAGAGCCTGGCTGAGGGGCGGCAGATGATGGCGGAGCAGTCGGCGGAAATGATCGTCCAACTGCGGGCGATCGTCCGCGAGTTGACCGGCGCCCGCGACGAGATGCTCCACGCCGGCCGGTGCGAACTGCTGGATTTCGCGCTGGAGCTGGCGGCCAAGATCGTCGGCCACGTCGCGGTGCGTGACATCGCCGCGGCCAGGCAGAACGTCCGCAAGGTCCTCGAACTCGCCGACCGCCACCGCGAGTTGTGCGTGAAGGTGAACCCTCTGCAATTGGAAGCCCTGGCTGAGCACCTGCCCGAACTGACCGATGCGCTGGGCCATGGCGGTCGGGTCCGGCTGATGGGCGATGCGACGATCTCGCCGGGCGGCGCGAAGGTCCACACCGACGGCGGCGAGATCGACGCGACTATCGAAACGCAACTGGACAACGTCGTCGAGGCTCTGCTGGGCTCGCGAGTCAGCCAGGCCCAGTGCGGGTGTTACGTGCCATCCGGCGCGGGCGTTGCCCACGGCGGAATTGTGGATTGCGTCCCGGCGCGCCGGGAGCGGATTGCGGATTCTCCCGCTCCGACCTCCTTGGAATCGGGGCAGCCGTTGACTTCGTCGAGAGAAGAATAATGCCCGCGCAGGTTTGCCAATACACGATAGCAGACGGAACACCGGGCCGCGTGAGCCCTGTGTTTACACGAATACGCGTAGCGCGGCGCGCGCCGCGTGTTGCCTGTTTCCTACTACCTTCTACCCACTACTTACTACCTACTTTCTTACAGCAATGACGCCGCTTGCCCCATACAGACAGATCTTGCAGGACGTCCGCCCGGTGACGTTGGCGGGATGCGTTCGCGCGGTCCGCGGTCTTACTGTCAGCGTGTCCGACTTCGCCGCGCCGATCGGCGCCGCCTGCCGGATTCACCGCGGCTCCAGCGCTGTCGAGGCTCGCGTGATCGGCTTTGCGGGCGATGAAACGCTCGTCATGCCCATGGGCGCCACGACGGGAATCTGCCGGGGTGACCGCGTCGTATGCTCAGCCGACGAGCAGGCTGTGGGCGTCAGCCCGGCCATGCTGGGCAGGGTGCTCAACGGATTCGGCAGGCCCATCGACGGCCTCGGCGAGATCCGCATCGAGCGCCGCATGCCGATCTGGCCCGAGCCGATCGCGCCGATGCGGCGCCGGCGCATCACCGAGCCGCTCGGCACGGGCGTGCGGGTGGTAGACGCCATGCTCACCGTCGGCCGAGGCCAGCGGATGGGAATCCTCTCCGGCAGCGGCGTGGGCAAGAGCGTGCTGCTGGGCATGATCGCCCGGCACACCGCGGCCGACGTCATCGTCATCGCGCTGATCGGCGAGAGGGGGCGCGAGGTGCGTGACTTCATCGAGAGGGACCTTGGTCCCGACGGCCTGCGCAGGGCCGTGGTGGTCGTATCGACCAGCGACGAGCCGCCGCTGCTCCGCGTGCAGGGCGGGGCCGTGGCAACGGCAGTCGCCGAGTACTTCCGCGATCAGGGCAAGGACGTCTTGCTGCTGACGGACTCGCTTACACGCCTTGCCATGGCCCAGCGGCAGATCGGCCTGGCCGCCGGCGAGCCACCGGCGACCAAGGGCTATCCGCCGAGCGTGTTCAACCTTCTGCCGCAGCTTCTCGAGCGTTGCGGCCGCGGGCAGTGTGGATCGATAACGGGATTCTACACGGTGCTCGTCGAGGGCGACGACCTGGCCGACCCCGTCGGCGACGCCGCGCGGGCCGTGACCGACGGGCACATCTGCCTCTCGCGTACGCAGGCTAATCGCGGGCAGTTCCCTGCCGTCGATGTGCTCCAGAGCGTCAGCCGAATGATGGTCGACGTCGCCGACGCCGACCACCAGGCCGCGGCGCGAAAGCTGCTGAGCCTGCTGGCCCTGCACGACGAGGTCGAGGACATGGTCAGCATCGGGGCATACCGCGCTGGCACGAGCATCGAGCACGACCTGGCCATCCGCATGGCCCCGGCCGTGCGGGAGATGTTCGCCCAGCGGATGGACCAGTCGGCCTCGCTGGCCGAGACTCGCCTCATGCTGCTGGAGCTCCAGGCCCGCGCCGTCGCGGCCAGGCAGGAGCTCACCCGCGCCGCCAGGAGCGCCCAAACGCCCGCCGGAGCCAGGCAATGGCAGAGTCCCGGCAGAGGTAGCCGACGATGAGCGACGACCGAAAAACGCGGCGAATCGGGAAGCTGCTGGCCATCAGCCGTGGCGCCGAACGCGCAGCCCAGCAGGCGTTCGATGTTGCCCGAGCCCGCGCCGACGAGGTCCAGGCCGGGCTGGTCGAACTGGAGCTTGCGATGATTGCCCAGCACGAGGCAGCCCGGCAGCGCCTTGCCGAGGGCGGCCCGGACAGCCTGGGCGAGTCCTATCGCCAAGGCGTGACGAAACGGCGCCGGCAAATTGCCCGGCTGGCGGCGCGGCAGAAGGCCGTCGACGCGGAACTTGAGGACCGGCGGACGGACCTGCGGGCGGCCATGACCCGGCGAAGGGCGGCCCAGATCGCTTGCGAGAAACTCCTGGCCCGCCAGGCTGCCGTCGCGGCCAGGCAGGAGACGCGTCAAATGGATGAGATCCACGCCGCAAGAGAGCCCGTGCCGGCGGGCCAGTGGCGGCAGGACGTCGGCAGCGTCGAGAGGCAGGGAATATGAAACGCCGGCTTCGAGTGGAACTTGGGCACGCTTGGCTTGTGGCCGAAGACGCGGCCCGACTGGGCCCCGGCAGCGATATTGCGTTGTTGGATGCCGCTGCCGGCGAGGCGGAAATCCGCGTAGACGGGCGCCGCGTCGCCCGAGGCGAGTTGGCGGTGATGGATGATTGCTTTTGCGTTCGTATTTGCGAAGTGGCGTCGAAGTCGAGCGACCAGGCCGCACGGCAGGACCCCTGACCGGCGGCAATGAGAACAAGAGATGAACGGAAGACGCTGGAGTCATAGGACAGCCGTGCCCGCGGCAGCGCTATTCATGCTGGCGCTGGCGTGGGCAGCCCCTTGCTCCGGCGCGCCGACGAAGAATGCCTCGCGGGCGGCGGACACGGCGCCGGCTGCGACGGCGCGGAGCGAAGCGTCTTCGGACGACCAGGCCGGGCGGGTTGTGCCGCGAAAGACGGGCGGCGACGAGTCCAGGCCGATCGGCAGCGGCGGATCCGGCAGCGACCCGAATGGCTGGCTGCGGACGCTCGGCGCCTTGGCGGTGGTGGCTGGGCTGATATTTGCGGTGCGGTGGCTTCTGCGCCGCTGGGGCGCATCCGGGCAGGCTGGGCAGGCGGGCCCCATGGAGGTCCTGGCAAGGGCCTCGATTGCGCCGCGGCAGCAGTTGTTGCTGGTCAGGCTGGGAAAGCGGCTGGTCCTCATCGGCGCCGGCGGCGGGACGATGACCACGCTGGCTGAGGTCAGCGATGAGGCCGAGGTCGATGAACTGATGCAAAGCGTCAAAGCAACTAAAGGTGCGAGCCTGGCGGGCCTGCTGAAACGACAAAGAAAAGGGCTTATCGCAGAGGACGCAAAGGACGCAAAGGACGTGGAGAAGGAATAGGTCTTGTAGGACCTGTAGGACTCATAAGTCCCATAAGACCTATATGACCCATGCGATGAAGATAAGATGATTGCACGAGCGGCGACAACATGGATAGTGCTGGCCATGGCGGCTACGGCGGCTGCGGCGGCCCCAGCGCCAACGGCTAGACCTGCGGCGACTGTGGCGCCCGCTGCGCCTGCCGCGACGACCGCGCCGGTTGGGGGCTCTCGGCCTGCAATACCGGCCGATATTGCAAAGCTGCTGCCGGGCTCCGACACGCCACAGGGCATGGCAAACATGCTTCAATGGGTCGTGCTGGTGACCATCCTGTCGCTTGCCCCGGCGATCCTCGTGATGGTCACGAGCTTCACGCGGATCATCGTCGTGTTGAGCCTGCTTCGCCAAGCCGTCGCCGCACAGAACGTGCCGCCCAACCAAGTGCTCTTCGGCCTGGCGCTGCTGATGACCGTCGCGGTCATGGCGCCGGTCTGGCAGGACGTTTACAACGACTCCGTCTCGCCGCTGCTGGCAGGCAAGATAGACAGTCAGCAGGCCGTCGCCGCCGGCGAGACGCACGTGCGGAAGTTCATGATCCGGCAGATCGAGGCCGGCGGAAACACCGACGACGTCTACCTCTTCCTGCCCAAGACCGCCGCAAAGGCCAGCCAGCAACTCACCTGGGGCGACGTGCCGACGGTCAGCCTCGTCCCGGCTTTTGCCGTCAGCGAACTGAAAATCGCGTTCTACATGGGTTTTCGCGTGTTCCTGCCGTTCGTCATCGTCGACATGCTCATCGCCGCCGTGCTGGTCTCGATGGGCATGCTCATGCTGCCGCCCGTGCTGGTGTCGCTGCCGTTCAAGCTGCTGCTGTTCGTCCTGGCCGATGGATGGCACCTGGTGGTCGGCACGCTGATGGGAAGCTTTTACTGACAACGGTTGATGACCGGCTGACAACGCATAAGAAAGGCGCGAACGATGGATAACTACGACACGCTCGATCTGGCACGCAGGGCCATAACGCTGGTCCTGGTGGCCGGGGCGCCCGTGCTGGTGACGGCACTGATCGTCGGGCTCATTGTCAGCCTCGTCCAGGCCGTGACGCAAGTCCAGGACCAGACGCTGACCTTCGTGCCCAAAATCATCGCCGTGCTCGTGGCATTGGCGGTAGTGGGGCCGTGGATGATGGAGAAGCTCATCGAGTTCGGCCGGGAAATGTTCGGCACTTTGCCATGACTGACCTCGCACACATAGCGATTTGGGCGCCTACTCTGCTGCTGTTGACGCTGCGCGTCGCCGGCATGGTGCTCGTCGCGCCGGTGCTGGGGCACTCGGCCGTGCCGGTGCAGGTACGTCTGGCGATGGCGGCGGCGATGGCTCTTGCGGCCGCGGGGGCGATGGCGGGTCCGCTGGCGGTCCCGGGCAGCTTGTGGTTCCTGGCGGGCGCGGGCGTCTGCGAGTTGGGCATCGGCGCGGCCATCGGATACTTGGCGAGCCTGATCTTCGCCGGCGTTGAGCTCGGCGCCTTCCACATCAGCAACCAGATGGGCCTTAGCCTTGCCGACGTGATCGACCCTACGAACCCCGACGCGCCATCGGCCCTGCGAGGGCTGTTCGTGCTGCTGGCGATAGTGATCTTCTTGGGCGTCGGCGGGCACAGGGCGCTAATCGGCGGGCTGATGGCGAGCTTCGATACCGTCCCTCCGATGGGATTCGTCGAGCCTGGGTCCCTGATCCAGCCGGTAGTGGCGATGCTTGGGGCGGCATTCGTGCTGGCGCTCAAACTGGCGGGTCCCGTGCTGATAGCGATGCTGCTGGCGACCGCGGTGATCGGCCTGCTCCAGCGGACCATTCCGACGCTGGGCCTGCTGTCGGTCGGCTTGCCGCTTAGGCCCCTGCTGGGCCTGGCGGTCATGTCGGCCTCGCTGATGGCGGTAAGCCCGCTGATGGAGGCGGCCGCGACGTATTTGCAGAAGAACATAATCGCCCTGACCGGGGCGGCGAGATAGGCAATGGCAGAGCAGCGGACAGACCAGACCGGCGAGCGAACCGAGAAGGCTACGCCTCTTCGGATCGAGGAGGCTCGCAAGCGCGGGCAGGTTCCGCGCAGTGCGGACCTGACAAGCGCCGCCGCCGGCCTTTGTGCGCTGCTGGTGCTGGCGCTGGCTGGGCCAGGGCTGCTGCGAGAGATGACGGCGATGACGGCGGCGATGTTGGATAACCGCGGCATGGCGCTGGACCCGGCCCGCGACGATATCGGCCAGGCCGTAGCCACCGCCGCGGGCGGGGCGATTGCCCGCTCGGCAGGGATCATGGCGGCGATCGCCGGGCTTATCGCCGTGGCGGCATTCGCGCAGGTCGGGCCCCTCTGGGCGACCGACCGTATCGCCGCCGACTGGGACCGAGTGTCGATGTCGGCCGGGTGGCGAAGACTGATGTCGTCACGAACGCTGGTGCGGGCCGCGTTTGCGGTCGCGAAGGTCGCGGCCGCGGGATCCGTCGCGTGGTGGTCCGGCCAGCGGATGGTTGGCCTGATGGCGGCGTCGCCGCGGCTGGACGCGCGGTCGTTTGCCGGCGAGGCGGGAAACCTGGCCGCGACGGTGATGCTTCGCGTCGGCCTGTGCCTGCTCGTGCTGGGACTGGCGGAGTACCTCTACCAGCGATTCCAGCACGGGCGAGACCTCCGCATGACGCGGCGAGAGTGGATGGACGACATGAAACGCGCCGAGGGCGACCCGGCCACCCGCCGGCAGCGCCGACAACTCGGCAGGCAGATAACGGTTCGCAGGCGAGCATGAGAAAGTCCAATGGCTGAGAGAGCGGCGACAATAGATCGCATGGCAGGCGCGATCGGCAGGCATCGCGGGATGCTGCTGCCCATCGGCGCCGCTGCGCTGATATTTGTCGTGCTCGTGCCCGTGCCGCCCGGCGTGATGGACCTGCTCCTGGCGGGAAACATCATGCTCTCAGCCATCGTGCTGCTCACGGCGATCTACATTCGCACGCCGTTGGAGTTCAGTGTGCTGCCGTCGGTGCTGCTTGGCTCGACGCTGCTGAGGCTGGTGCTGAACGTCGCCTCGACGAGGCTGATCCTCACGGCCGGGGCCGACGGTCGGTCCGTTGTCGAGGCCCAGTCGGCCGCTGGGCACGTCATATGGGCGTTCAGCGAGTTCGTCGCCCGCGGGTCGCTGGTTGTCGGCGTGGTGCTCTTCGCGATACTCGTGGTGATCCAGTTCGTGGTGGTAACAAAGGGCGCCGCCCGCATCAGCGAGGTGGCCGCCAGGTTCGTTCTCGACGCGATGCCCGGCAAGCAGTTGGCTATCGACGCCGACGTTGCCGGCGGGCTTATTGACCAGGCCCAGGCCCAGCAGCGCCGCGCGAAAATCGCCAGCGAGGCCGACATGTACGGCGCGATGGATGGTGCCAGCAAGTTCCTACGCGGCGACGCCGTCGCGGCCGCGATCATCACGTGCATCAACATACTCGGCGGGCTATACGTTGGCCTGGTGCAGTACGGCTGGGACCTATCACAATCGGCCGGCCTGTTCACTCGCCTGACCATCGGCGACGGGCTGGTAACGCAGATCCCAGCGCTGCTGATTTCCGTCGCGGCCGCCCTGGTCGTCACGCGAAGCACGTCTCGGACCAACCTGGGCGAGGAGGTGCTCGCGCAGTTGGCGGCCCGCCCGGCGGTGCTGGTCATCACCGCGGTGTTCATGGGTGCGCTTTGCCTGACGAGCCTGCCCAAGGGTCCGCTGCTGACGCTGGGCGCGGGCTGCGTGGCCCTGGCGGCGTTTCTGTCTCGCCGACAGCCAAGAGGCGGCTCGTCGTCCGACGCGCCCGTCTCCGGAGGCGCCGGCGCCGATGGCGCAGGCCTTTGGGGTCCGGCCCCGGCCCGCGCCGACGCGCTTAACGAGGACGTCGAGCAACTTCTGAGCGTCGATCCCATGCGTATCGAGTTGGGCTACGCTCTGGTCCGCCTCGTCGACGCCAGCCAGGGCGGCGACCTGCTCGAACGCATCGCCGCGCTGCGCCGCCAGGTGGCCCTGGAGCTCGGCCTGATCGTGCCCCCAATCCGCATCCGCGACAACCTCGGGATCGACGCCCGCGGATACGTAATCAAGGTCCGCGGGGCGAAGGTCGCTTCCGCGCGCCTGTATCCCAACCAACTGCTCGCCATCGCGGGCGACCACCCGGTGGGCAAAGTTATTGGCCGGGAAGTGGAGGAGCCGGCGTTCGGCACACCCGCGGCGTGGATAAGCCACTCGCAGCGCGAACAGGCCGAGCGGCTGAACTACACCGTGATCGACCCTGCCGGCGTCGTGGTCACGCACCTGGCCGAGGTCATACGCCGCCACGCGCAGGTGCTGCTATCGCGCCAGCGAGTGGCGTCGCTGCTGGACGGGCTCAGGAACACCGCGAGCGACCTGGTCGCCGAGGTGACCGGCAAGTTCACCGTCGGGCAGATACAGAAGGTCCTCCAGGCGCTGCTGCGCGAGCGCGTGCCGATCCGCGACCTCGAGACGATTCTCGAGGCCCTGTGCGAGTCATCCGACACCGCCGACGATGCCGACATGCTGGTCGAGTGCGTCCGCCAACACATCGCCCGGACGATAAGCCAGCAGTACTGCGACGAGGATGGCAAGCTCTGGTGCGTCTGCCTCGACGGGCCGCTGGAAGAGACTCTTCGGGCACACCTGGGCGTCATGGGCCGGCCCGACCCGTCGGCGGTTCCGCCGGAACTCGCGGGGCGCATCGGCCGGGGAATGGCAGAGGCGCTGGGCCGGCTCCGCCAGCGAGGCCGGGCCGCGGTGGTGCTGTGCAGCCCGGAAGTGAGGATGACCATAAAGCAACTGATCGCACCGACCATGCCTGAGGCGGCGGTGCTGGGATACAACGAAATCGACTCGGTCGAAGTACACTCCATGGAAAGCGTGGGTATCGAATCATGACACTCAAGACCTACCAAGCCCCGACGATGGCTCAAGCCCTGGCCGAGGTAAAGCGGGACCTCGGGCGCGACGCGGTTATCCTCCACACGCGAACGTTCCGCCGGGGCGGGCTGCTGGCATTCTGGCGACAGCAGATGTGGGAGGTGACAGCCTCGCCGAACCTCAACGTGCCACATCGCCTTGGGGACGGCAAATCGGAGCACCAGGCGGCAGGCCAGTACGAGGCCGCGATGGACACCCCCTCCCCCGAGCCCCCCGCGCACGCCAAGGCTGCGCTGCCCGTGCCCGCCACCACCGCCCAGGCGACGACCGACGAACCCGGGCAACTGGCAACGCAGGTCCACGACATCCGGCAGATGGTCGAGCAGCTTCTCCAGCGGCCCGGCGGCGGCGCCACCGAGGCCTGGCCCGAGGTGCCGGTGGAAGTCAGGCAATTTCAGAAGCAGTTTATCTGCCAGGACATCGATCCCGCCTACGCGGAGAAAATACTCAAGCAGCTCTGCATGAGCCTCACCGGCCAGCAGTTCACCGACCGCCAGATGCTCCGCTCGGAATTGCGTAAGCTCGTCGCCGCGCGCATCCGCACGGACAAGGCCGAGCCGACCCGTCCGCGCAAGGCCGGGCGGGCGCAGGTCATATCGCTGATCGGGCCGACCGGAGTCGGCAAGACCACCACCATCGCCAAGCTCGCCGCCAACTACAAGCTCCGCGAGGGAAAGACCGTCGGGCTGATCACCATCGACACATACCGTATCGCCGCGGTGGACCAATTACGGACATATGCCGATATAATAGAGGTTCCGCTCCGCGCGGTTCTGACGACTGGGGAATTGAACCAGGCCGTCGAGGCAATGCACGACCTGGACGTGGTGCTGATTGACACGGCCGGGCGAAGCCAGAACAACCGGCTGCGGCTCGGTCAGTTGAAGAGCTTCATCGCGGCGGCCGAGCCGGACGAGGTACACTTGGTAGTCTCCGCGACGGCCAATCGCGCATGCACGGCGGCGGTCCTGGAGCGGTTCATGCCGCTTGGGGCCAACCGGATTATCGTCACAAAGCTTGACGAGGCGGGTAGTTTTGGCGTATTCCTGAATGTTTCTGAGGCAGGCGGTGGCCCGATAAGCTATATCACCACCGGACAGGATGTACCTGAGGACATCGCTCGGGCCGATGCTGATGCCCTGGCTGAGTGCATCCTGACCGGGCGGTTCGGAGAAGTTGGACATGGCGGCTGATGATCAGGCAAGCAGACTTCGGGAGTTGATGCGAACCAGCAGGACGGCCCGCACGATCGCTGTTACCAGCGGCAAGGGCGGCGTCGGCAAGAGCAACGTTGCGCTGAACTTGTCCATACTCCTGTCGGCCGCGGGAAACCGCGTGGCCCTCGTCGACGCGGACCTGGGCCTGGCCAACCTGGACGTTCTGGCCAACGTGGCGGTGCGGGCGAACCTTTCGCACGTCATCGCCGGCAGCCACACGCTCGAACAGGTGACAATAGACCTGCCCAGCGGCGTGCAGTTGGTGCCCGGCGCCAGCGGGCTGGCCAAACTGGCCGACCTGTCGGAATTCCAGCGAGCCGCCCTGCTGCGGTCGCTTGCGGGCCTCGAGGCCGATAACGACGTGATCGTCGTGGATTGCAGCGCCGGCATAGGACCGGACGTGATGAGCTTCGCCTGCGGGGCTGACCATGTCATGGTCGTCACCACCCCGGAGCCGACCGCCATCACCGACGCCTACGCCGTGGTCAAGGCTATCACGCAGCGCCGCTATGCCGGGCACGTGAGCCTGCTGGTAAACATGGCTGCCAGCCGGCACGAGGCAAGGATGACGCATCAGCGGATAGCGACCGTGGCACGGCAGTTCCTGGGCCAGCGGCTCTTTGACGCCGGCTACGTCCTGGCCGACCCGAGGGTGCCCGAGGCGGTTCGCAAACGCGAGCCGTTCGTCCTGGCCTACCCGAGGTGCTCGGCCAGCAGGTGCCTGGCCGCACTGGCGGCAAGGCTGCGCAGCGGCGAATCGCTGGCTGGGGCCCAGGAAGGCTTCTTCAGGCGAGTGGCCAATTGGTTTGCATGACAGACGCTCCCGGGGCCAGATGCGGCCCCGATCAAGAGGAAAGCGAATGGATTCGCTTGGCAATAAACAACTTAAGGCATGGATGCCGCCGAGGCGCTGCCACTGGCTTGCGCCTTGGCCACTGGGGACTCGCGCCGCCTATGAGGGTTCCGACCGGTGGCGGTGCGGAAATTGCGCGATAAAAAATGCCATCGCTCGCAAATCCACATCTGATTTCTTAGCCAAGTCTTATGTTCATTTACAGGGCTGGCTGGGACGAATAAGTCCGAAAAAAGAATAATAATATGGGTTGACGAGATAAACTAGGTAGATAAGATAGAATGGATAAGTTGAGACGCATGCACAATTCACCTTGTGCTGCCGGTGCCTCAGTGTTGGGCCGGGCAGTGATCGGCGAGTCTCTCGCGAAGCAGACGGGAAGGAGCGATCAGGAATGAAGACTACGCGCAGCAAGGCGACGAAAGAGGAACTTGACGCGCTGTGGAAAACATTCCACGTCGCCAAAGACGAAGATGCCCGCAACCGTCTCATCGAGAACTTTCTGCCGATTGTCAAGTACACGGCCGAGAGGCTCCACACGAAGCTGCCCGACGAGGTCGAAGTTGACGACCTGATCTCGGCTGGGATCTTCGGGCTGGTCGACGCGGTGAACGCGTTCGATCCCGGCCGGGGCGTGAAGTTCGAGACCTACTGCGCGCCGCGGATTCGCGGGGCGATCCTCGACGAGCTTCGCAGCATGGACTGGGTGCCGCGCCTGGTCCGCAGCCGCGGGCACAAGCTCAAGGAGTCGCTCCAGCGCCTCGAGGCCGAGCTTGGCCGCAGGCCGCTCGAAAAGGAACTGGCCAAGGACATGAGGCTTTCCATGAGCGAGTTCCGCAAGCTCCAGCGCGACGCTCACGCCGTCGGCTTGGTCAGCCTCAGCCGAAAGTGGTTCGAGACGGACTCCAACAAGGACGTCTGCGAGATCGACGTGCTCGAGGACAAGCGCAGCGACGACCCCCTCCGCGCCGTGCAGCGCAAGGACATAAAGGACCTCGTCACCCGCGGCCTCAGCCGGGCCGAGCGGCTCATCATCGTGCTGTACTA
Source organism: uncultured Planctomycetaceae bacterium (assembly GCA_964605095.1). Lineage (GTDB taxonomy): Bacteria > Planctomycetota > Phycisphaerae > SM23-33 > SM23-33 > JAUWQU01. The sequence goes on from CAZSBS010000015.1 coordinate 29,215, forward strand.
CTTCGAGGAAATGACCATGCGCGAAATCGGGGAGACCCTCGACCTCTCCGAGAGCCGCGTCAGCCAGATGCACTCAGCCATCCTTTCGCGACTCCGCCACCAGCTCGACAAACGCCAAAAGGAACTTCAGGCGGTATGACGGCGGTAGCCGGTAGTTGGTAGCCGGTAGCCGGTTTACCCCGAGCGACGTTGGGGGGGGCAGCCCGAGGCCTGCTCGCTTCAGCGAGCAGGAAAGGCGGAATCAGGCTGGGTCATGCGGGGTGCCCCCTCGGGGCCAAAGACCGGGGCGGCACCCTCACACCCGTTATACGAATCTCAGAGAAAACTCGCGCCCGCTTTCATTTCTTGCACATCAAGGGCAAAATGTGTGCTAAAATTATGCCGAAGATGTAAAAAAGGAAGCAAACATGAAATTGGTGAAGCGATTATTTCGGGCTCCGGCAGATCAGAGCTTCTTCTTGTTCGGCCCGAGAGGAACCGGCAAGTCCACCTGGCTGCGGCAGACGTTCCCAGATGCGGTCTATGTCGACCTGCTCGATCAGGACGCCTTTCGCACATACCTGGCCAGGCCTGAGCGACTGGCTGAGTTGATTGCCGGCAGTCCGAAGGCCAGGACTGTGATCATCGACGAAATCCAGAAGGCGCCAAGCCTTCTCGATGAGGTGCATCGGCTGATCGAGTCCAGGGACCGCCGGAAGATTCAGTTCATCCTCACCGGCTCCAGTGCCCGCAAGTTGAGGCGAGGCGGCACGGACCTTCTCGCCGGCCGGGCCATACTCAGGTCCCTGCATCCATTTATGGCGGCGGAGTTGGGACAGCATTTCGAACTGGAACGAAGCCTTCAAGTCGGCATGCTCCCGCTCGTGCTTGATTCAGCCGAGCCTGTCGAGACGCTAAAGTCCTACGTTTCGCTATACCTTCGGGAGGAAGTCCAGGCCGAGGGCGTGGTCCGCAACGTCGGCAACTTCGCGCGGTTTCTGGAGGCCATGGCGTTTTCTCACGCGTCGATGCTGAACACCTCGCATGTCGCCCGCGAATGTCAGGTGAATCGCGGGACAGTGGACGGATTTGTGGAAGTGCTGGAGGATCTGCTGTTGGGATATCGCGTGCCTTCATTCACACGGCGAGCCCAACGGCAACTCGTGCAGCACCCGAAATTCTACTACATCGACGCGGGTGTATTCCGCTCGCTTCGCCCCAAGGGGCCGTTGGATTCGCCGGAAGAGGTCGGTGGGGCGTGCCTTGAAGGGCTCGTCGCACAGCACTTGCGAGCGTGGATCGCCTACAGCAAAGCCGAGCGGTCTCTGCACTTCTGGCGGACCAGGAGGGGTTTGGAGGTCGATTTCGTCATCTATGGCGAAGAGACGTTCCTCGCCATCGAAGTCAAGCGATCCCGGAGCGTATACAGCAAGGACGTCAGGGCGTTGCTGGCCTTTCAGGAGGACTATCCCCAGGCGAAGGCATGCCTTCTCTATGGCGGCAAAGACCGCGTCAAGATCAATGGAGTGCTCTGCATGCCCTGCGAGGAATTCCTCCGCGGGCTTGTTCCCGATGCTCCAGCGCCGATTTGAGCGCCCTGAGCCCGGCGGCGAACGCCTGGTGGCCTGTTTCCCCGAAATCTCCGTTTGCGGTGCCATGCTTGGGCCGCTGTTTGCGGAAGCATGTTCCGACGAGTGCGGGTGGTGTTCTGGAATCCGCTTCCAATGGAGCACCGGGAACATGCTTCCCCGAAAAGCATGGGGAAGCATGGCACCCATTTCCAAGCCTGAAGTCTGAGGGGCGTGTTGCCCAATTACCGCCCAGCCCTCTGCGAACCTGAGCGGCTGGACATC
>CAZSBS010000016.1:0-30922 GCA_964605095.1 uncultured Planctomycetaceae bacterium
TCCAGCAGAACCGGCGTCTTGTTCACCACGATTTGTGGATGAGATCCCTTCTTCTAATTCTCTGCGTTCTCCGCGACCTCCCGCAGGGACCGTTGGTCTGCGTGAACCTGCCGTTTCTTCTTCTTCAGAATCGCCACTTTGCGCCGAACTTGAAGTTCGTGCCCGGCTCGTTCACGCCGGAGCCGTGTATGCGGTAGTCCTGGTCGGTGACGTTCTCGACGGCAGACCACACGTCGAGCCCCTCGCACACCTTCCAGCCGGCGCGGATATCCAGGACGGTGTATCCCGGCGTTCCACCAGGGGGGATTCGCTGGGTGTCCGCGATGTCGCTGCTGCTGAGGCGGTCGGCGCGGTCGGTGAACGTGCAGGAAGTCTCCGCCCAGAGCCTCTTATTGGGGTGATCCCACCGCAGGCCGACCTGGGTGGTGGTTGGCATGAGCCGGCTGAGCGGCTCGCGCTTGGTGACCGGGGCGCTTGTCGGGTACGCGTCGGCCTGGCCGTCGACCCACGCCAGGGCTCCGAAGAGCGTCCACTGCGGGCAGAACCGCCACGACGCCCCGGTCTCCACGCCCTGGACGTAACCGTTGCCGGCGTTTCGCTTGGTGACCTCGTTTAGCCCGTCGACGATTGCTCCGGTCGGGGCGCGGACGATCATGTCTCGGATGTCGGTGTAGAAGTAGCCCGCCTGGGCGGCGAAGTCGTCGTACTTCGCCTTCACGCCGGCTTCGTACGAGATGAACTTTTCGGGGTCGAGGCCCGGCGCGGGCGTCTCGAGTTCGTTGCTCCTGGCGGTGTCGAAGCGACTCAGGTCCGAGAGGTTCGGCGCCCTGAAGCCCTGCGACACGCCGCCGTAGACGTTCCAGTGCTCCTTGGGGTCGACGAACCATGCCAGGCGGGCGCTGCCGACCAGGCTGTTCCATTCGTCGGCAATGGAAATTCGATCGCCGGTGTCCGGGTCCTGGACCTTGCCGGCCTCGGCGCGTGCGAAGGTGTACCGCTCGCCGAGGGTCAGGTCTACCCGCTCGCACAGCGGGATAACGTCCTGGACGTAGACGCCCAACAGGTCGTACGAGGCGTCATCGCCGACGGGGCCTTGGATGCCGATGCTGCGCAGCGAGCCGTCGGCGTTCAGCGAGCGAGACCACGAGTTGACCTCGTCGTGGTACCACTCAGCCCCGTACGTCCACTTGCCGATCTTGCTGGGCGTCACGAACTGCATGCCCAGGCCGTAGGTTTCGACGTCCGTGCCATCGCGATCCTGGCGTCCGTTGCTTCGCGTCCGCCACTGCTCCTCGCTGAGCGTCTGGAACGACGCGGTCAGTTCAATCGAGTCGAAACATTCGCTGACTCGATCCTTGCGGTAGCGGATATACGACAGCGACCGGCCCTCGTCGATGATCCGGCCTTGCTCGTCGCCGACCGTCGTGCCGTACCAGTTTACGCCGTAGATCGTCTTGTGCGTCCGCCAGGCGTTGTCCTCGTAGAGCTGGTAATGGGCGAAGGTCCAGGTGGTCGTCGGGTCCGGGTGGTACTCGATCTTCACGTCGCCGCTGCACACGCCGTAGCCGGTCTTCTTCTGGATGCCGACGCCTTGGCCGCCGTCAACGTCACCGAAGTCCTTCCACGTCCCGCCCGCCATGATGCCCAGCCACGGGCCATAGGTGGCGACCGCCTCGCCTCGCCCGACGTAGCTGCGCTGGGCCGAGGCTACCTGAGCGTAGACTTGGCGATAGCCTTGCAGACCGTCGCCGTAGCCGTCCGGGCGGCGGAGCAGGGCGTTGACCGTTCCGCCCACGGCGTCGCTGCCGTAGAGCACCGACGAGGGACCCTTGACGACCTCCAGGCGATCTATGGTGTACGGGTCGATGAGGTTCCAGTACTGGTTAGGCCCGTCGCGGAAGGTCGAGTTGTTCAGGCGGATGCCGTCGACCAGCATCAGCGTCCTGTAGCCGGTAAAGCCGCGGATGTACGGCGAGCTCTGGGCGTTCGATGTCTTCTGGATCATCACGCCCGGCACGTCGCGAAGGGCGTCGGTGGTGGTGCGGTACAAGTGATTGTTGGCAAAGCCCTGCACGTTGACCGTGTTGACGGCGTACGGGGCCGCGAAGGAACGGATCTCGCTTCGCGTTGCAGTCACGAGCACCTCATCCAGCCAGGTCCGAGGGGCCTGGCCGCTGGCGGCAGGCTTGTTCGGCTCGGCCGCTGGAGCGGTTGCCGGCGCTGCGGCGCCAACGGTCACGGGCGGCGCAGGCAAAGTCCCGGCCGGCTGAGTTGTAGCCGGGCCGGCCGGCCTTGGGCCCCCGAGGGGGGCGTTCGCAGCCTGGGCCATGCTTGCCATCATGCCAACCGCCGCCGCGCAGAAGAACGCCGCGGCCATCAGCCACGGGAAATTACTTCCGCGCATGTGTACCAATCCGTCTCTTCCCACGGCCGACTGCCATGGCGCCATTCGTCATGTCCTCTTTTTGGAATCCTCAATTCTCCAGTCGGCGGAGGTGATGAAATCCTTCCCACGCCCGCTCTGGCTGCGATAATTATGGGGGCAGCGCAATGGTTGTGTCAATAGCGCGCACTCGCTGTGTGATAGCTTCAGGTGCATTTTTTGCGGGGCTTCCGGCATGTCCAACCTTTAGCACTGGGCCAATGGTTCGCACACGAATTGTGCATGCATGGACACATCATGTGCATGGCCGGGACTGACCCGCACGGTATCGGCGGGCGGCAATATGGCGAACATGAGGGCTTTGGGATATTTCTGGGGAACAAATAGCTCAAGTCGCCCCCGATCCGCGCGCCGATAAAGGTGTAAGAGATGACGGCGCGTCGGTGTGCGGCGCAGGGACGTTGGATTCGACGATATCGCAGGTGGACCATAACATGCTATTCCACGAGTTTGACAGCGTTGCCGGCCTGGTCGGCCAGCCGAGCGAAGAAGCAATCGAGCGGGACCGTCAGAGTCAACTGGCCTACGTGCAGGCCCTCATCCAGAAACTGACGGAAAACCAGCAGATACTTCGCGTTGCGGCAACTCAGAAGGTCGTTGCGGCCTGACGGCGGCCGGCGCAACAAAAAGGGCGGGCGTGCCTCGTGTGGACACGCCTGCCCGGTAATGTTCGGCCAGGGCGGCTTAATTGCCAACGTCTTTAGCCAAAAGATGCTGCTATACTACTTGGACTCGCCGGCCTACTCGGCGCTTGTTGTTGATGGTCTTTCGGCCATTGGCGGTGCGCATCCGTGCGCGGAAGCCGATCTTGCGTGCCCTCTTTACCTTCGAAATCCTGTGTGGGTAATGCATGATGCTCTCTTGCAGTATCTGTTACGGATATCTTGATTTCTAAACAGTCGAGGCATAGTACCTGTTCGCTTGCCGCTTGACAAGCGTTTTTTGCCGCAATGTTTGCGGCGACTTTTCTTGCAGCAGCCTTGCCGCAACCACCTGCCGCCTACTACCTTCTTTTCAGAGCCGGATGCCGCGGCCTTCCTGGCCGGTTGCCATGGGGGCCGGCATGCCCGCGGAGTTTCCCGCCCTGGGCGGAATTCGCTTGTAGGGCGGCGTCGCGGACGCGAGGCTCTGGGGGTTATAGTTTCCGGTGAATTGTTTTTGCATAATCGGCGTTCCGCCCACCGTGGCGAGGCGTGAGGATTGGTTTCATGCGGCTGCGTCATGCGTCTTGGGAAATCCTGCCGGCCCTGAGCGTCCGAAAGGCCGAACTCCGCCGGTCCCTTCGGCTGGTCACGGGCGCCTGGGCGCTGGGCATCATCTGGATGACCTGCACCGGTGGCAGTTGGATGAACTCATTTCAACTGATGCTGGGCTTCAACAACAATCACTTCGCCCTGATGACCGCGTTGCCGTCTCTTGCGACGCTGGGGAATCTGGCGGCGGTGGTCATCATCGAGCGGACGGGCCTTCGCAAGTACGTGTTCATCATAAGCAAGTCCATATCCCGGCTGCTTTGGCTGGTGGTGGCGGTGATCCTGGTGACGCTTGGCGGGACGCGAGCGGGGATCTGGCTGGTGCTGCTGACGATCCTCGTGGCGTCGATACTGGACGCCATTGGCACGCCGGCGTGGATGACCTGGATGGGCGACCTGATCCCGCGGCGCATTCGCGGGCGGTTCCTGGCCCGGCGCCAGCAGATAACCCGCCTGATCCTGGTGCCCGTCGCCATAGGCCTGTCGATCCTCATGGACCGCATGACCGACGGGTCCAAGCCGGTCACCCCGCAGGCCCAGCCCCAGTTGCTCTGGACACTTGCGGCGGTATTCGTGGCGGCGGCGTTCTTCGGCGTGGCTGACATACTCACGTTCCTGCGAATCCGGGAGGTCAGGCCGACGGTGCCCGACAAGCCTCCGCCCCCTTCGGTGATCATAACCATCGCCCGGCCTGCCCGCGGCGGCGCCGCCTCAGCCCTGGCCTACGCCGTTCGTTACGCCGCGTCCGTGGTCGGGCAACTGCTGCGGGACCCGCTGAAGGACCACGCCTTCCGCCGCTACGTGCTCTACGGCGCGACGATCACGTTCGCCATGACCATGGGCGGGTCGTTCTACGTCCGCAACATGAGGGAGGACCTGGGCCTCAGCCACATGTCGATCAACGCGATCTACATGATCCTCGGGCCGCTGATGGCGATCATGTCGGTCAAGCCCTGGGGCAAGCTCATGGACCGCTGGGGCCGGCGGCCCATGCTCATGGTTGCCACGAGTGTGGCGGCTTTCGGGGCCGTGCCGTACTGCTTCGCCTCCCGCTTCACGCCGAATCCGCCGTACGTTGCCCAAGCCGTAAACGCCTCGGCCGGGTGGCTGGGGCATCTGGGCGCGGCAATCGCGGCCTGGCTTGGCTGGAGCGTTGACTGGGGCAACTGGCAGATGCTGGGGCCCGGCGCGCCGGTGGGGGCGTGGCTGATATGCTCGACGACCATATTCTTCGGCTTCGTCGGCTGGTCGGGGGTCATGCTCGGCCAGCAGGGCATCATCCTGGGCTTTGCCGACGGCGGCGGGCGGAACAAGTACGTGGCGGCCCACGCGGTTTTTTGCGGCGCCGGCGGCGTGATCGGCGCGGTATGTGGCGGGCTGCTGGCACAGGGCCTGGCCGATGCGCCCTGGTACCATCCTCTGCATGTGGGGTTCTTCGAGTGGAACAACTGGCACGCGACGTTCGCCGTCTCGACTCTCGCGAGGTTCACGGCCCTGCTGCTGCTTATCGGCATGCCGGACCCAGGCGCCAGGCGGGCCAGGGACATGGTTCGCACCGTCGGCTCGGAGATGCTGCACCTGCTGACCGGCGGGTTGTTGATCGAATGGCTCGGTTTTGGCCGAGGCCGGGCCAGGATAAGGCGAAAGGCGGAACCGGGAACCCGGAACAACGGAACCAGGAATCGGTAGTCGGGAAAAGCAATACGGCGGAACCTGGAACCTGGAACCCGGAACCGGAGACCGGGGATTGGAAAGCATCCTTGGCCCGAGGCCTGTTCGCTTCAGCGAGCAGGTAGCAGGCAGCACAAGTCCATAGGTCTTATAGGACCTATAAGCCCCATGCCTCTGCAGCCTGAAGCCTGCTGTTGTTTACTCGCCACGCTCTTGCCGGTGGCGTATAATCCTGGCCATGAGCGACTCAGAAGGCCTTGCCAACCACGAGATCGAGGTCAAGTTCGCCGTTACGGGCCACCAGGCGATATCGGATGCGCTTCGTCGCGAGGACGGCATATATATGGGCTCGTTCGAGCAGGTGGACCAGTTCTACGACACGCCGCGAGGCCGGCTTCGCGATGGTGGCTGCGGGTTGCGGATTCGCCTGTCGCGCCGCCTCGACGGGGCCGGCGGGGAGATCGACACCCGCCCGCAGGTGACGTTCAAGGGCCCGCGCCTGGCTGACGTGCGGGCGAAGATCCGCCCGGAATACCAGACCTACTTGGACGCCCCCGAGGCCTTGGAGAAGGTCTTCGAGGCCTGCGGGCTTGTGGGGACCGTCGTCGTCCGCAAGCGCCGCACCAGCTACCGGCTGGGCGGGTGCATGGTGGAACTCGACGAACTGGCGAACATCGGCTGCTTCGTGGAAGTCGAAGGCCCCGACGAGCCGACGGTGTTTGAGGTCGCCCGGCGGCTTGGCCTGGCCAGCGAGCCGGTAAGCGAATCATACCTGGCGATGGTGCTGAGGCGCGGCTAGCCCAAGCCTGTAATGGTCATGATTGCATCGCGGGCGTAGTAGAAGATCAAATCCAGCGGATCGGGAAAGTTGGGGTTGTGCGTGACGTTGGCCAGCAGACTCGGCCCTACCAGCAGCGCTATCACAAGTATCCGTCCGTATCGCATTTGCCACATCATGAAGCTCTGCTGGTGCTCCACGGGCAGCAACTCGCGAAGGATGTGATGCCCGTCCAGGGGGTACAACGGGATGAGGTTGAAGGCGCAGAGCACAATGTTGATCAGCCCCAGGGTAAAGAGGCCCCTGGCGATTGGATTGTAGACGGAATCCCCGATAACCCCGTAATTGCCAAGGGCTTCCCAGCCGCGAAGCAGCAGGAGGCTGACGACGGCCACCAGAAGGTTGCTGGCCGGCCCGGCGATGCTGACGGCGATGTCGCCGAGGCGCTGGGGATGGAGGTTGAAGGGGTTCACCGGCACGGGTTTGGCCCAGCCGAAGCCGATGAAGATCAGCGCCAGCGTTCCGATAGGGTCCAGGTGGGCCAGGGGGTTGAGGGTCATCCTGCCCATGTTCTTGGCAGTGGGGTCGCCGAAGTCCCAGGCCGTGCGGGCATGAGCATACTCATGTATGACAATGCTGAATATCAGCAGGGGCAGCAGGAACAGTATTTCCACAAGCGATTGGCTGAATATCATAAACGTGCTTCTCTCGATACTCCCCTTTTACTTGACCGCTCCTTGCCAAACAAGCATAATGCGCGGTTGGGTTCGTTGGCCGGAGCGGCCGGGCTGGCGCCCCTAGGCTGCGGGAGAGTAATAGCGCGAGTATGGACTCACCGGGCGTGGATCTCGATGTTGCCCGCCGGGCCCTCGAAGCCGAGGGCGAGGCGATCCGCGCCCTGGCTGGGCGGATCGGGCAGGAGTTTGCCGCCGCCGCGACGCTGCTTTATGGCTGCCAGGGCACGGTGATTACCACCGGGATCGGCAAGGCCGGGCTGATAGCCCGCAAGATCTCCGCGACGCTGGCCTCGACGGGCACGCAGAGCATCTTCCTGCATCCGGTGGAGGCCCTGCACGGCGACATTGGCCGGGTCAGGCGTGGCGACGTGGTCGTCGCGCTTAGTCACAGCGGCCAGACCGAGGAGCTCATCCGCCTGCTGGATCACCTCCGCAGCCGCGGCGCCAGCCTCATAGCCATTACCTCCGACAGGTCCTCGCCGCTTGGGCGCAATGCCGACGTGACCATCGCCTACGGGCCGGTCGAGGAGGCCTGCCCGCTGGGGCTTGCCCCGACCGTCTCCACCTCCTGCATGCTCGCCCTGGGCGACGCACTGGCCGTGGCGGTAATGAAAATGAGGCGGTTCACGCCCGAGGACTTCGCCGCCTATCACCCGGCCGGGAGCCTCGGACGCAAACTGCTGAAGGTCGAGGAGGCCATGCGGTTTGGCACGGGCGAGGAGCTGCGCTGCGTCTCGGACGCCCTGAGCCTCGGCGACGCCCTGGCCCAGGCCGAGACCGGCAAGCGCCGCACCGGCGCGATGCTCATGGTGGACTCTGCCGGGCGGCTCAGCGGAATCCTGACCGACGCGGATATTCGCAGGCTGCTGGTTGCCCATCGCGGCAGGGATGTCCTTGCCGAGCCGGTGGCGGCCCTGATGATCCGCAACCCCAAGCGAATTCGCCTTGGCGAGTTGGCCAGCAGGGCCGTGGCAATCCTCAACGAATATCGAATCGACGAGCTTCCGGTGGTGGACGACGGCGACAGGCCGGTCGGGGTGATCGACGTTCAGGACCTTCTGGGAATCAAGACGGTGGCCAATGCCCGAGACTGACTTTAGGCGACTTCAACTGCTTGTCCTGGACGTCGACGGCGTGATGACCGACGGGCGGATCATCCTCACGCCCGACGGGCACGAGATAAAGGCCTTCGACTGCAAGGACGGTGCGGGCATCAAGTACTGGATTTGCGCCGGCGGGCAGGTGGCGTTCATATCCGGGCGCAGTTCGCCGGCTGTGCAGGTCCGTGCCGACGAGCTCGGCGTGCAGATCGTCCGCATGCACGCCAAGGACAAGCTATCGGTCTACCGCGAGGTTCTGGCCGAACTCGGCCTGGACGCCGCGCAGGCTGTCGTCATGGGCGACGATCTGCCCGACCTGCCGCTGCTGCGGGAGTGCGGATTCTCGGCCGGGCCTTCCGACGCGGTTCCCGAGGTCCGTCAGGCGGTCGATTACATCACGACCCTGCCGGGCGGAAGGGGCTGCGTGCGAGAGGCGATCGACCTGGTTCTAAAGAAGTCCGGGCGGTGGGGCGGCATCATGGCTCGCTACCTGCCGGTCCCTGCCCTTGGAACCCCCAAGCGGGGGATCCAGCCCGGCTGTTCGAGGCGTCAGCAGGGGGAGGACCCCGTGCAATGAAGCGACGTATCCTTCTGGTACTGACGACGTTGGCGGCGCTGCTGGGCGCCTTTTACGTTTACGCCCTGGTGGCGGGGCGCGAGGGCCTGGACACCCAGCGGAAAGCCAACACCCCCGTCCCATCTGCTCCGACGACAGCCCCTGCCGGCGAGGGTACAGGCCCTGTTCGCGACGCTCAGGACGTGGAGATCATCGCCCGCGATGAGCGCGGACGCCTCCAGGGCGTCTACCGGGCCGAGCGTTGGGACCGCCGCGCCGACGGCGCCCAGGTGCTCACGAAGCCCCGCGTCGAGCTCTACCAGAAGGACGGCCAGCAGATAATCCTCCGCGCGGACAAGGCGGAGCTCTACGGGCAGGAGCTCAACCGCGGCGTAAACGTCCGGCGAGCCAAGCTAAGCGGCAACGTGACGATTTACTTCGACCCGTCGCGCGAGCCCGACAGGGTGCCCGTCGAGCAGAGGCCCGACGAGGTCGTTCGGGTCCACGTGGAGGACGTCGACGTCGACCGCGAGCATCAGACCATAACCACCGACAAGCGGGTGACGGTCTTCTCGCCGGAGGCGGACATCTACGGGCGCGGGATGACCATAAGCTGGAACGAGTCGCCGCGCGAGCTTCGGCTGCTGCGGATCGAGCACGGCGAGTACATGGCCATCTACAACGTCCCGGCCGAGCTTGACATGATCGCGCTGCCGGGCAGCAAGCCGACGACCGCGCCGGCCCGGTCGCAGCCGGCGGGTTCGCAGCCGGCGGCCGATCCGAATAAGCCCTTGCCTCGCAACCAGTACCAGGCGGAGTTCCATGACGACGTGAAGGTGATCCACCGCAACCGCCGGCTCAGCGGTGCTGACGTGCTGAAGCTGAAGTTCGACTGGGACGACTCGTGGCGAAAGGGCTCCTCTGCGGACAACATTCTTGGCCAGTCGCGCCGCGTGCGCCGCAGCGAGGCCGTCGCGGCCACCACCGGCCCGGCTACCATGTCGTCGGGAGCAACGCAGCCGCCCGGCGTGCCCGCCACCGCGACGGCGGCTACCCAGCCTGGCCAGCACCCCGAGGCGATGGAGATCTACTGGACCGGCCCGCTGGTGCTCCAGCCGACGGGCCGGACCGAAACGCCCTCGCGCGGGACTTACGACCTGTCGGCCGAGGGAAAGCGGGTTGTCCTCACCGACGCCCGAGCCACGGTGCTTTGCCGGCGGTTCAACTACCAGCACCCGCGGCGGGCGGGCTGGCTCGAGGGCGCCCCCGGCCAGCCGGTCAGGATGCTGCTGAGCGAGGGCGCCGATGTGGCGTGCGACCGCATCAACTTCGAGCCGGGTAACGGTAAGGCCTGGCTCTACGGCGCGGGGCACATGGCAAGGCGTTTCCCCGATGGCCTGAGCCAGGCCCAGGCCATCGAGTTTATCGAAACCGACGACCCCGAACTGTTGCCTGCCAGCGAGCGGATCACGTGGGCAAAGAGCGTCGAGCTTGCGTTCACCGACGAGAAGGTAACTCGCAACGGGCGGACCACCACTCGCCAGTTCATCCAGCAAGCCGACTTCCACCAAGGCGTCGTCCTGCGCCAGAGCGCCGATCCCAACGGCGACGTTGTCGAGTGCGACGACCTGGCGGTAGCCATGGGCCACAGCGCGCGGGGCTCGGCTTACCCGAAGACCGCCGTCGCCGTCGGGCACGTCAAGGCGAGGCAGGAGGGCAGCGACGTCTCGGCTGGCAAGGTCACGGTCGACTTCGTCGAGGGCGACGCGCCGCAGGCCGCCAGGCCCGCCGGGGGCCGGGTGGGGGATATGTCACTGGCTTCCGGATCGAGGGTGCGCCCGGCGACTATCGTTGCCGAGGGCGGCGTGGTCATAAACGACCGCCGCGACCCCAACGCCGAACTCCTGACCGCCACCGCGGACAGGATGGTCAGCAAGCTGATCGAAAACGACCGGTCCCGTCGCACGGCCGTGCTTACGGGCAGGCCGGAGGCGCCCGCGCGAATCGAGCAGGGCCCCAACAAGCTCATTGGCCGGGAAATCCGCCTCGACCAGACCGACGACTCCGCCGCCGTCGACGGCGCGGGAACGCTGGACTTCATCACAAAGAAGGACACCAACGGCAATGACCTGCCCGAGCCCCGGGCCGTGAAGGTGCGATGGGTCAAGGCGATGAGCTTCAGCGGCAAGAAGCGTACGGCCGAGTTCACCGGCGACGTGGCGCTGGACAGCGCATTGGACGATGTCCGCTGCCAGGATCTGCAACTGGTGTTCACCGATCAACTGGTCGCGCCGGTCGGCCCGCCTCCCGCTTCCGGTGCCGCCAAACCAGCCGTTGCCGCCGTTGCCCCCGTGGCCACCTCGGCCCCTATTGCAAATAAGCCCGCCGGGCGAGCCAGGGCATCGAGGCTTGGGGGCATGGCGGTCGGTATGGAGCAGTACAGCCGGCGTCGGATATCCATGATCTTCGCCGAGAAGGACATAGTCTTGCGAAGCCGGCGTGAGGACGATAAGAACCGCCTCCTTCGCCGAATGCAGCTTAGCGGCGAGAAGCTCATCTACGACGCCGAGGGCGAGCGGATCACGATGCTTGGGCGTGGGACTCTCATGGCGGAGGACTACGACAAGCCTCGCCCGCAGAAGGTTGCCGACTCCGAGGGTATGATCGCCGCCGTGGACCGCCCAAGCCAGTCGGCCTTCGCGTGGAACAAGAGCATGGTGTTGTCGCAGAAAGACCGCGTTGTCACGCTGGAAGGCGGCGTGATATTGGACCACCGCAGCGGCGACCAGATCATGGGCAAGGACAAGTTGAACGTGCCGCGGGATCAGTGGGGCACTTTGCCGCCCGGACGAAAGACCCGCCTGGAGTGCGACACAATGATGGCCAGGTTCGGCGAACCGGTCAGCATGCCCGCAACCCAGCCCAGCACGCGCCCGGCGAGGCGTTCGGGCGGCGATCCGCTTCGCGAAGGCCCGACGATGGGTCCGCTGGACCTGTTCAGCGCCACCGGCGACGTGAGCCTCAAGGACGGCCCGCGCCACGTGCTGGCCCAGCGGCTGATCTATAACCGCGAAAAGGACCTCGCGGTGGTGTGGGGCTTCCTTGAAGGCAAGCCGCCGGCCAAGGGCTCGATTACCTACGAAGATCCCCAGACCGGGCGTACGCAGACCGTAGCGAGCCCTAAGTTTATCTGGTACCGCCGCGACAACCGCATCTTCTCCGAAGACGTCTCCGGTTCGGGCGGACGGTGAGAGGATTGCGGAATGCGGATTGCGGAATGCGGATTGGGAAAAGAAGAATTAACCGCAGAGACGCATTCATGGCATTCATGGCATCTGTCTTTTGGCATTTCTGGCATCCAGGGGCACTTCCCGCATGCTGGTGGGAAAATCCATTGTGTTGAGCGTGATTGGGCGGTACCTTGACGCGGCTATACTCCAATGAGGACTGACGCAGATGATACGACAGATTAAGTCGGCAGCTAAGGACGGGCGACAGAGCGGCCATTCGCGGCGCCGCCGCCGCGCCTCGGGCGGGTTCCGCGCGGCGGCCGTTGACGCGATGCTTGTGACCAACCCGGTCGATGTGGGATACCTGACGGGCTTCACGGGCGATGACAGCTTCCTGCTGCTGGGGGCAGGCTGGGCGTGCCTTGTGACCGACGGGCGGTTCACGGAGCAGGCCGCCAAGGAGTGCGGCGACATCGAGTGCCACATTCGCAAGGGCTCGCTGGAGTCGGCCGTTGCAAAGGTGCTCAAGGGCCGGGGCGTCAGGAAGCTGGGTTTCGAGCCGAAGCACGTTACGGTCAAGCTCCGGCAGAACCTGGCCGACGAGCTCAAGAGCAAGAAGCTGGTGGAGGTCTCGGGGGTGGTTTCCATCCTGCGTCAGTGCAAGGACGACGGCGAGCTTGCCATTATGCGCCGGGCGATCAGGATCGCCGAGAAGGCGTTCAAGGAAATGCTCGCGCTGGGTGCGAAGGGATGGGTCGGACGGACCGAGCGCGACCTGGCCGCGGAACTTGAATATCGCATGCGCCGCTTGGGCGCGGACAGACCGAGTTTCCCGACCATTCTGGCGGCCGGGGCGCACGGCTCGGTGCCTCACTACAGTCCGGGCTCGACCAGGGTGCGGCCCGGACAGGCCGTGTTGGTGGACTGGGGCGCCCGCGCGGATGGCTACTGCAGCGACTTGACGCGGGTTGTCTTCACCGGTACAATCCCCGCGAAATTGCGCGAGATTTACGAAGTGGTCCGCCGTGCGCAGGAGGCTGGTATTGCCGCCATCCGGTCCGGCGTGGGTTGCAGAGCGGTAGACGCGGCCGCTCGGCGAGTGATAGCCGAGGCCGGCTATGGCGAGCAGTTTGGCCACGGCCTCGGGCACGGTCTGGGCAGGGAAGTCCACGAAGCCCCGGGTCTTGGCAAGCTTTCGGCCGACCGCCTGAAAAGCGGGATGGTTGTTACCGTCGAGCCGGGCATCTACTTGCCCGGTATCGGCGGGGTCAGGATCGAAGACGACGTGCTGGTGACGGCTTCATCAGCCAGGCGGCTTTCGAGCCTTCCCCGCGACATCGACGCCATGCGGCTGTGAACGAAGGGAATCAGATGGCCAGTAAGGCACCAAAGAAGACGGTAGCGGCGCAAAAGTCCGCGGCGCCGACGAAGACGGCGGTGATCGACGACGTTAAGCTCCTGGTGAAGCTCATGATCGAGCACGACCTGGTCGAGGTGAGCGTCACGGACGGCGGGCGCAGCATAGCCCTGAAGCGCAGCTCGGCTTCCCAGCCTGGTGCTGCCGCGTTGTTGGCTGCCTCCGCGCCGGCAGGGGCCGCGGCGCCCACGGCTAGCAAGGAGGAAGAACCATCCGAGCAACTTGTCGAGATCAAGAGCCCGATGGTCGGCACGCTCTACGCCGCCGCCAGCCCCGAGAGCGATCCGTACGTGTCGGTGGGCTCTTACGTTGACGAGAACACCGTCGTTTGCATCGTAGAAGCGATGAAGGTAATGAACGAAGTCCGCGCCGAGGTCTCCGGTGTCATCGCCGAGATCTGCGTGAAGAACGCCCAGCCCGTCGAGTACGGGCAGGTCCTCTTCCGCGTCAGGCCTGCCTGAGTGGCTCAACGAGGAAGCCTGGAATGTTTCATCGCATCTTGATAGCCAACCGCGGCGAGGTGGCCCTGCGTATCATCCGCACCTGCAAGGAAATGGGAATCGAGACGGTAGCCGTCTTCTCCGAGGCCGACCGAAACGCCAGTTACCTCCACCTTGCCGACGAACGCATCTGTATCGGCGAAGCCCCCCCTGCTGAAAGCTATCTCAACATCCCACGGATTATCGCCGCGGCCGAAATAGCCGACGTCGAGGCCATCCACCCGGGCTACGGATTCCTGGCCGAGAACGCCCACTTTGCGGAGGTCTGCCGGGACTGCAAGATCGCGTTCATCGGCCCGAGCGTCGAGAGCATGAGGGCCCTCGGTGACAAGATCAAGGCCAAGGAACTCGCCCGCGTTGCGCGCGTGCCGACCATGCCGTCCAGCGACGGCGCCATCGACACCGTCGAAGAGGCCGTCAGCACGGCCGGGCGCATCGGCTATCCGGTGGCCGTCAAGGCTGCCGCCGGCGGCGGGGGGCGCGGGATCAGGTTCGCCCACAATGAGGCCACCCTGCGATCATGCTTCAAGCAGGCCCGCACCGAGGCGGAAATCTCCTTCGGCGACGGCAGGCTCTACATGGAAAAGTGCATTGAGAACTTCCGCCACATCGAGGTACAGCTCCTGGGCGACATGAGCGGGAAGGTCCTGCATCTTGGCGAGCGCGAATGCACCGTCCAGCGGAGGCGTCAGAAGGTTATCGAGGAAAGTCCCGCGCCCAACCTCCCTGCCGGGCTCAGAGACGAAATATGCGACGCCGCCGTCCGCTTGGTCAAGGAAGTGGGCTATTACTCCACCGGGACTGTCGAGTTCATCATGGACGAGGACCTCAACTTCTACTTCATGGAAGTCAACACGAGGATCCAGGTCGAACACCCGGTAACGGAGATGGTCATCGGCCAGGACCTTGTAAAGTGGCAGCTTCGCGTCGCGGCGGGCGAGCAGATCGACATGGAGCAAAGCGAGATCGTTCCCCGCGGATCGTCCATCGAGTGCCGCATCAACGCCGAGGACCCCGCCCACAACTTCCGTCCGAGCCCCGGGCGGGTGGAGGCGTTCGTCGCCCCCGGCGGCCTGGGCGTGCGGTGGGATTCGCACGTTTACCAGGGCTACGCGATTCCGTCCAGCTATGACAGCCTTATCGGCAAGCTGATCGTCCACCGCCCGACCCGTGGCGAGGCGATCGCCACGTGTCGGCGGGCGCTGGAGGAGTTCGTGATCTACCCGACGCGGACCACCATCCCGCTGTGCCGCGACATTCTCGCCCACCCGAAGTTTCAGGCCGGGCAGTGGGACACCACCTACATCGAACGCGAGATGCTCAAGATCTGATCGCATTATCGCATCCGCGCCGGATATCCAAACGCACCGGGCCAGGAGCTTTCGGTGCATTTTAAAATCTCAGATTTGAGATTTGAGATCTCAGATTTGAGATTTAAGATCTGAGATTTAAAATCTGAGATTTGAGATCTCAGATTTGAGATTTGAGATTTGAAATCTGAAAGGAATTAGCAGTCATGAGCAAAGCGGCACACCCAAACGCGGTTGTCGGGCAGTCCGGAGGGCCCACCGCGGTTATCAACCAGTCACTCGTGGGAGTCATCGAGGCCGTCCGCAAGACCAGGGCCATCGGCAAACTGCTCGGCGCCAGGCACGGCGTTCGCGGCATCCTAAACCGGGACTTCATCGACCTCGACGCGGTCGATGGGGCGATGCTCGAACGTCTCGCCGGCACGCCGGCGGCGGCACTGGGCTCCACCCGCGACAAGCCCGACGAGGAGTACTGCCGCAAGATTGTAGACGTATTCGCCGAGAACGACGTGCGGTACTTCTTCTACATCGGCGGCAACGACTCGGCCGATACGGCGCGGATCGTCAACGAACTGGCCAAGAAGGGCGGCTACGAGCTGCACGTTTTCCACATCCCAAAGACCATCGACAACGACCTTCGCGTGACGGATCACTGCCCCGGCTACGGCTCGGCGGCCAGGTTCGTCGCGTCCGCCTTTATCGGCGACGACCGCGACTGCGCGGCCCTGCCAGGCATCAAGATCAACATCATAATGGGCCGGCACGCCGGCTGGCTCACGGCCGCGGCCGCGCTGGGCCGGCAGGACGACAAGGACGGCCCGCACCTGGTTTACGTGCCCGAGCTGCCGTTCTCGACCAAGGCGTTCATTGAGGACGTCAAGAGGGTCTACGGCAAGCTGGGGCGCTGCCAGATCGCCGTCAGCGAAGGCATCGCCGACGCCGACCACACGCCGATCATCGCCGTGCTTGCCAGGGAGCTTGGCAGGGACGTCGAACGCGACAGCCACGGCAACATCCAGCTATCGGGCTCGGGGGCACTCGGCGATTTCCTGGCCGACTACCTCAAGGCCGGGATGAAGGGCCTGTACAAGTCGCTCCGCGTCCGCGCCGACACGTTCGGCTACTTGCAGCGGAGCTTCCCCGGTTTCGCCTCGCCGGTCGACCAGGCTGAGGCCCGCGCCTGCGGCGTCAAGGCGGTCGAGCTTGCCCTGGCGGGTTGCGAGGACGGCTCCGTCGCCATCAGGCGGCTCAAGGGCGATAAGTACAAGGTGGACCTTGTCCGGGCCGAGCTCAAGGACGTAGCCCGCTTCACCAAGGACATGCCTCGCGGCTACCTCAACAAGGCCGGCAACCATGTGACCAAGGCCTTCATAAACTACGCCATGCCCCTGACCGGCGGCCTGCCCGTCAGCGGCAAGCTGTTCTGAAGAAGAAGAAACAAAAGAGGATTACCGCACAGAGAAAGAAACTCATCCGCAGATTGCGCAGATTAACGCAGATAAAGACATGACTTCCTATCTGCGATAATCCGCGCAATCTGCGGATAAAGCTTCTTCTTCTTAAGCCCCGAACTTTTCGAGCTTTTCCGCGTGGGCCATCGCAAGCGGGATGATCTCCTTGGACGGGATCGTGCCGATCTGGCCGTGGCGGCAGGCGACCTCGTCGAAGCTCTCGCCGTCCCCGCCGCGAAGATGCGGCGCGCTCATCAGGACCGGCACCGGGTGCCAACTGTGGGCCTTGAGGCTCGGGGGCGTCGAGTGGTCCCCGGTGATTATCAGCACGTCGGGCCTGGCCGCCAGAAGCGCCGGCAGGGCGGCGTCCATCTCCTCGATCCGCTTGACCTTTCCAGCCAGGTCCCCGTCCTCGCCGGTCTTGTCGGTGTACTTGAAGTGCGCGAAGACGAACGTGTGGTCTTTCAGGGCCTTGGCAGCCTCGCTACACACGTCGGCAGCCGTCGTGGGCTTGGAGACCACCGGCATCCCGAATAGTGTGGCCACGCCGCGGTACATCGGGTATCCCGCGACGGCGGCTGGGTTCAACTTGAACCGCTCGGCGAACGTCGGCCAGGAGGGCGCCTTGGCGAAACCGCGGGCGAGGATCATGTTCGCCTTCGGCTCGTCGGCAAGGATTCGGCGGACTTGGTTGATTATGTCCTTGACCATCTTGGCAGTCTTGGACTTGTCATGCGGCGGGCGCACGGGCGAGAGCGGCTCGAGGCCCGTGGCCTGCGGGTCGGTATCGCCGACGTTGTCGTCGAGCCCATCGCCGCGCAGCACCATGAGCGCCCGGTGCTCGGCCTCGGTCTCGAAGAACACCTCCACGCCGGCGGGGGCCTTGAGGTTCTTGCGGATATTGTCCAGCTCGCGGCGGTTCTCCTCATCGGGTATCCGCCCGGCCCGGCGGTCGGTAACCTTGCCGTCGGCGCCGATGGTGCAGAAGTTCAGCCGGGCCGCCACGTCCCGCCTGGTCAACGGGAACTCCACGCCCAGCGCGCTGAGCACGCCGCGCCCGACCTGGTAAACCAGCGGGTCGTAGCCGAAGAGCCCGATGTGCCCGGGTCCGCTGCCGGGTGTCACGCCTGTGGCAACCGGCGTCAGCAGGCCAAGGGCGCTTGTCGTGGCGAGCTTGTTCATGTTGGGTTTGCGCGCGATGGCCAGGGCCGTGCCCTTGCCCGCGTTGTCGCAGTCGCCCACGCCGTCCATGACCAGAAGCACGATCCGCTTGTCATTGGACTTTGCCAGCGAGGATATCAGGTTTCCGTAAGTGTCTTCCATTGCTTGGGTCCTTCTTGTTGCAACTGCTTTGAGCCGCTTTTTCCGCTTGCCGGCTTACGCTGCCGACGGCGGGGAGTTTACCATCCCGCCATGATGATTCCAACGGTCCAGTGCGAGTTCACGCGGGGTCAGTCCGGGCGAACGTTTATGCGCCCGCGCTGCTCGTCGGCGATGTCTTCGTCGATCAAGCGGAGGTGGTCGGAGGCGGCTGGGTAACCGGGGCGGAGTTCCAGGGCCTTGATGAAGCACCGGCGGGCGTCCTGCCAGCTTTTCCGCCCCGCCTGGACGTCCGGGGGCAATCTCAGGAACGCTTGCCGCCCGAGTTTTACCAGGCAGGTTCCCTTCATGTCCCATACCCGCTCGACGTGCGGCTGGTCAGGCCAGTTGGCCAGGGTGTAGTCCTGCACGGCCAAGGCCTGCTTGTCCCACCCTATTTCCGCCAGCGTGGACGCTCCGAAGTACACGGGGAAGTTGCTGACGGGGTCCATCGCCGAGAGGTGCCGGATGAAGGCGTCGACGTCCAGCGTATCGGGCGTGATGCACTGCCGCCGGGCCAGGTCGGCGTTGGGTCCGTTTGCTCGCAGCAGCGTGGCGTGAATGGCGTCGAGGTCCACGAGGGCCCAGTTTGGGTCGGCCAGCATTCGCCTCGCCAGGGGCATCGACGTGTAATCCATCTTGAGCGTCACGACCTGGACGCCAAGGTGGTCGAAGACCGCCCGGTAATCCGCCCGCCCGCGCGAGACGGCAAGCACGAGCGCCATCGCGTCCGGCGGATATGCCCAGGTGTTGGTCAGCACCGGCACGTCGCGGTGGGCCCCGGTGAACCAGTAGAGGTTCGACGACGTGTTGTAGTCGGTCCAGAGCCTCCCGGCCGGGGCGTTGCTATTGATCCACCGGGCCGCCGAGAGCGGCAGCGCCGTCTCGGAAACGCCCAGTCCGAAGCGCGTCGGACGGTTCTCGTAACTGTAGAACCGCTGTGTGAGTACGCCAAAAATGCCCACTGTTCCCGCGAGGATCAGTACCGCCGCCGACGTGGCCGGAATCGCCCGCCCAATGGCGGGCCGGCAGCGCCAAGCCAACCGACCAAGCGGCCCGAGCGCATCCCGGCAAGCCGACAGGGCAAGCGGAACGATAAGCAAGGCCGCGGGCGCGATGTTCCGCCGCATCGTCAAAGACGCCGCCGTCATCGCGAATATCACCAGCACGTGGGCCCATCTTCGCAGCCAGGCCGCACACAGCGCCCCGGCGCCCGCCAGCGCCAGCAGTACAATGTAGGCGTCGCTTGCCCTGCTGTTCTCGGAAATACCCGACGCGAACGGGCGGAAGAACTCCCCGATGACCGCCCAGGGATGGCCCGTCTCGACGAACGAGCCGCCCGCGATGTGATTGGCACGCATGAAGACAAGCGTTTGGAACGGCAAGGCCGCCAGCCGCCACGTCCAGGGGTTGGCAAAGCACGCCAGAACCTGCAAGCCGAGCACGACCCAGAGAGCCCGGCTTGCACCGGACGGGGCGGACGACGACCGCCGCGAGCCTTCCCTGCCGACAAAACGCCGCCACAGGCGGCGCAGCACGTCCTCGGCCGCGAAGGCGCCCGTCAGGCCCAGGCCCAGCAGGAAGTAGCTGTGCAGGTTCACCAGCAGCAGTTGCAGCACCACCAGGGCAGCCGCCGACGGCCTCGTAAGCCGGGCGCGAACCAGTAGGCACAGCATCGCCGCAAGAAGGACGTAGCTGCACATCTCCGGGCGCAGGAGGATTCGCTCGTACGACGCCATCGCCGCCAGCAGCATCCCGGCCGCGATGCCCAGAGCGCCCAGGCCAAGCTGGCGCATTGTGATTGCCAGCAGGGCGAATATGCCCGCCGACAGTGCCGCCAACAGCACGCTCAGGCCCGTGAGCCCGCCGATGCGATACACAGCCGCCATGACCACTTGGCTGAGCCAGTTGGCGTTGGGGAAGCGGTATCGGCTGTCGGCGTCCAGCCACGCCCCAGGCGGCAGGTCGTATCGGAGCCGGTCGTGCGGCACGATCCGGTAAGTGCCCAGGGCGTCGTCGACGATTCGCCCGGTGGAAAGGAAGTGCTCGCCATAGGCGAGATGATAGCCCAGATCCTCCGTCGTCAGCGTCCGCACGCCAAGGACCAGCACGAACGCCGCCACCATCGCCGCGGCCGCGATGCCAAGCCCGCGCTGCAAGCCCGGCAGATGCGGCTCGGTCGGCGGCAGAGCGTAGGCCGGGCTTGAATTACTGGCTTTCGGTTGGCGTCGTTTCATGTCCCGCCGATTCTAACGCCTTGCGCAGCCGAAGTCACCGTAAACGGGACAGGCCGGAGAGAACTCGGATACATGGTCTGTGGGGACAAGGAGGTCGCTTTTACTCCTTGCTCGCCATTGTGATCTCCCCAAATGTGTCCGGCACTACTTCGTTTCTGAAGCCGCGGCTCCGGATGGCGAAGGCTTATCCGTCACGTACGTGTACCGCCTTTGGGGCGTTATGTAGTTGAACACGCTTTGTGAGCCTTCTGTCACGGTGTGGACTTCGAAGGCCTCGCGGACGAGGTGTTTGAGGCTGGTGTTCTGGACGACGATCATCCGTCGCGGATCGGTCTTGTCGTCGTCGGCTGCCTCGGACAGGAGGGCGATGTTGAACAGTTGCCGGCCCCGCGGCGGCGAGTTGCTGGAGATGCGGACCTCACGCAGCGGGCCGTTGGCCAGGGGTACCGCCAGCAGACGGGCCAGGTCGAATAAGAATCCCTCGTAGCGCAGCGCCACGGCGCCGCCGCCCTTGCCGGACTCAAAGGAGATGACCGTCTCGCCAGTGCCTACCGCGTCCGGCTGGGCGATCAAGCGGACCTTGCCGTCAAAGACGATCGCCGGCATGCCGGTGACGATATCGGCGAGGCGGACCTGCTTGCCCGGCTTGACGGCGATGGTTACCGCCACCGCCATCCGCCCGCGGCGCTCGAGCAGTTCGACGGTGATGCTCTCCATTCGGTCCCACTGGGCCAGGAACGATTCCATCAGGCCGAGGACCTTCGGCCCCCACTTGAGGATGTTCCGGACGAGTAGCTGTTTGCTGTTGCCGTGGGCGGGTGGGGCGGTCGCGAGCCGCTCGGCCAGCAGTTTGGCCAGGTCCCGCTGGAGCGCGGTGGGGTCCGTGCTGCCGCGCATCATCGCGGCGACCTCTCGGCGGACCTGCCGGGTCGCGGCTTTGCCGGCGACCTCGAAGCCAGCCTGGATCATCGCCTCGGCCAGGGCGTCGTGAAGGCGGCGTTTCTCCACCGGCGTAAGCTGGCCGAACAGGCCGCTCTCGGCCTGTTCGTTGAGGTACCTGGCGAGCATTTGCAGCATAGGCCCGGCGGCTGCGCCAAAGACATCGCCCGGCCGGGCCGCCGGCGAGTTGGGCTCGGCGGTGAAGGGCCTGCTGAGGATTTCCGCCTTGACCAGCGCCGATGCCAGGGCCGCCGCCCATTGGTTCCTGCTTGCCCGCCCGGCTGTGTCGAGCATTTGCTCCATTCGCTCCATGGCCAGGCGAATGTCCCGCAACACGTCGACCACCCCGGCCGTCTGGGAACTGCTGATGGAGAACTCCAACTCGTTGGCCCCTTCGCGCAGTTCGACCATCGCGCGGCGGAGGCTGTCGGAGGCAATTGTCTCATCGTCCTCGATGTGGATGATGCAGAGGGTGGGCATGCGGAAGCCCTCGCCCGCCTTTGGCGCAGCCGGCTTGGCGCCGGAGGACATGTCCGTAAGCATCCAGTAGCGGTCGAACTCGCCACGTGCGACGCCGTAGCTCGGCACGCACCCAGCCATCGCCGCCAAAGCCAACGCCAGGATTATTATCGTATGTCTCACGCGGTTCTCACTCGCCCTTGGCCATGTCGAGCAGGTGTTTTTGCATCGCCGACGGCGGATAGGCGGCGCCCTCGAAGATGGCCTTTTCGACCTGGTCCCACCCGATCACCACTTGGGCCTTCTCGTCGTCTCTAAGCGACTTGAGTTCTTCCGCCAGGTCTTTCAGTCTGGCCCGGCGGTTCCGGGCGCCTGCGGGAGGTATGTCCAGGATCATGATCGCCCGCATCCCGTTGTCAAGGTACGCCCTGGCATCGGATATCTTGTCGCCGATGCCGATTTCCAGGTTGGTGAAGGTCTTCTTCAGTTCGGCGATCCGGCTGGCCTTGTAGGCCTCGCTGCCCTTGAGGAACCCGCTGACCGTGCTGGACAGCAGCGGCCCGCGCGGAAAGCTGTTGTCCGCCAGCCAGCGCTTGGACTTGGGCCCTAGCAGCTCCGGCCGATGCGTGAGGTACACGATCGTCCGCCTCTCAGCCAGCCGGCCCAGAACGCGCCGCGAATGGTCCATGGGCTTGGGCGTGCCCAGCAGGACGGCCTCGAAGCCCGACGCCACGACCGTCTTGTCCAGGTCCACCAGCACAAGCGGCGCATCCGGCTGTCGGCAGGCCACGAGCAGCGTTGCGGGTTCCGGCGGCGACTGGCTGAGCCCCGCGGGCGCCACCTGGGCCACGAACTCGTAGTCGCCCGGCGCACTTGGGGTGAATGTTACGGCCGCGGCGCCGTCCTCGCCCGTCTCGGCCACCTTGAAGAGCCTGCCGTCGCGGAAGAACCTCACCGCCAGGCCGCTCTGACCGCGCAAGAAGTCCCCGCCGCGGACTTGCACGTGGAGCATCGTTTCCTGGTTGGGCGCGGCAAGGCTGTCTATGGCAAGCAGCAGGTAATCGTTCTCGGTGCCCAGCATTAGCTCCTGAACTCCGCAGCCGCCGAGCACAGCCGCCCAAAGCCACAACGCCGCCATTGTCGCACCACGTTTCATAACTTATCCCAAGTTGTTAGTCCGGGCAAGTCTACGGCTTTCGGCGCCGCGTTTCAAACATCGTGTTGCGTAAGCCCGCCCGGCGGCGGGCTCCGAAACTGCCTCTGGCGTTTGTAGTGTGCTCGTAAGAGCATCTTCTTCTTCTCCTCCTGGCCAGGCCAGGCGCCCAGAAGAATACCGCCTTACGACGCCACCACGAACGCTCCGGCTTGCGGCGGCGCGGCGGGCGACATAGCATTACAGCATCGCCGCTCTCATGCGGGCCGAGAATAACGTTAAGGACAAGTCCATGCCAAGACATGCATCAGCCGCCGTCGCGTATTGCCTCGCCGCACTCTCGGCTTGTCTTGCCGCCGGGGGATGTGCGCCGCCTGTGGTGAAGGTCCATCACAGTCTCCCGGCCGGGCTGCCGGTGCCGGCCCTTGCTCGCCTGCGAGTCGGCGAGATCACCGTTGCAGGTCCCGCAACCCAGCCGGCCGGCGGCGCTATTGTGCCTATCACACCGAGGCTGGCCGAGTTCATGAAGGTCCGGCTTGGCGAGGCTCTTGAGGCCAAGGGCTATATACACCCGCGCCCGGGCGATACGCGCCCCGCCGCGGGCAGCGGAGAGTGCATTATCGACGCCACGATTCACCCAGAGATCCGCGAGGCTCGCGGTAAACGCACCGTCGTGCTGCTGGACCCAGCCACGAAGGCGACCACGCCCGCCGAGATCCCCACGCTCGTGCGCAGGGCCGGGGTTCGTGTGGAGTTCGCCCTCAGCCGGGCCGGCGCCGGTCAGGGCCTGGGAATTGCCGAGGTCTCGCGGAGCTACGATTCCGCCTTCGACCCGGCCGTGAGGGGCAAACTGGGCCTCGAACGCCCCGATGACCCCAACCGCGTCCCGCCCGTCGAGCCGATCATCGACGGCCTGCTCGGCCAGTGCGCCGAGGCGTTCAAGTGCCTGATAACCCCCACGCCGCTGAATGCGGATTTGCAGCTTCGCCCGGCCGGGGGCGCCGCCGTCGACTGCCGGAAAGCATTCGCCGCCGCGGGCGAAGAAGACTGGCCCCAGGCCGTGGCCGAGTTCCAGAAAGCCCTCGCCGCCGACCCCAACAACGCGGCGCTGCATTTCAACCTCGCCGCCGCAGCCGAGGCCGCCGGCCTGCTCGCCCTGGCCTTCAGCCAATACGAGCAAGCGGTGGAACTGTCCGGCGAGAAAGACGCCGAAGCCTACGACGGCGCTCGTCGCTGCCGACGAGTCCTGGAAGCCCGCAAGATGCCGGAAATGCCGGCGGCGAAATGAAGGTGGCAGTCATAGCTCTTAGCTCTTAGTTGCTTTGTTGCGCGGTAACGTCCATTGCCAAAGGGGGATTGCAAAACCCCGCCATTGCGTTCGGCGGCGAACGTGCTGTAGAATCACGCGCAACGGATTCTTCGCGAGGGATGGTATCCATGGGGTTCCGGTGGGACTGTGGGAAAGGGCAAGGCATGGGCGCGGACAGTCGGCCTTCATCGGGAGATGTCCTCAAGGCGTTAGAGGATATTCAACGTCGCCTGTCGCAGTTGGAGCAGACCATCCACCGGATAGAAGCTCAGGCTTCGTCGGCAAAGCCCGCCGAGCCGCCCGCGACGAAACAGGTGCATGCGCCGGCCCCGCCGCCACCGGCCGAGGTCCCGGTCCTGAAGCCCGCGGCCAAGCAGCCCCCGCCGCCGGCCAGGTCGGTCCCCGCGCCGCCCAAACCGACGCCTCCGCCATTCAAGCCGTCGCCTACGCCCGCTCAAGGCACTGGCAAACCAGCCCCGGCACCGACCCCGGCCGAAGCCAAACCGGCGGCGGCTTCGGTGGGCGAGGGCCAAGGCGACTGGTCCGCGGCGGTTCGCAAGCTGCACGATTGGGCCGAGGCCGCGCCAACCCCCGCGCCACCCCAGCCTCCAGCCAAACCAGCGGCCAAGCCGGCCGAAGCCGCCGCCGGGCCGCCCATCATCCGCGAGCGGCCCGCGCCGAAGTCGGCACCCAAGCCCCAGGCCGGCAAGATAAGGCAGTCGATTGAGCAGCGGCTCGGCACGTGGGTGATGCTCTTCGTCGGCGTGGCCGTGCTGCTCCTGGCGGCGGTGTTCTTCTTCAAGTTCGCCATCGAAAAGGGATGGATCAGCAAGCCCCTGCGCCTGCTGGCTGGAGCGGCTGTCGGATTTGTGATGATCGGCATAGGCGAGTGGTCGCTGATCAAGCGGCAGCTCAAGCTTTTCGCGGCCGGGATTATGGGCGGCGGGGTGGTGCTGCTGTACTTCGTCGTCTTCGTCGCCAGCCCCAACGGCTGGTACAGCCTCATCAGCGCGCCGTGGTCGTTCGGGCTGATGTGCGTCGTCACGGCGCTGGGTATGGTGCTTTCCGTGCAGACGCGGATGCTCTCTACTGCCCTCGTTGCGCTCATCGGCGCCCTGGCCACGCCGGTTCTCCTTTCAACCGGCGAGAACCGCCAGGTCCTGCTGATGTGCTACATGCTCGTGGTGGACGCGGGCTTCCTGTCGCTGGGGCTGGGCATGCGCTGGCCGGTGCTGGCGCCGCTGGCGCTGGCGGGCACGGCGGGCCTCTTCGGCGGATGGTACGCCCAGCACTTCGCCCCGGGCGCCTGGCCGCGGACGGTCGGCTTCGCGTGGGCGTTCCTGGGCGAGTTCGTCGCCTACCTCGCCGCGGGCATTCGCACGAGACGACTGGGCCTGGACGGCGCGAAGATCATGCTGCTGCTCGTCGTGGCCGTGTTTACCGTGCTGCTGCTGGTACTGCACCCAGCCATGAGCGGCCCGGCCTTCCTGGCGTGCGTGGGGGCGGTCGCGGCGCTGGGCCTGGCGGGCTGCGCAACGCAAAAGTGGGAGGGCACGTGCATTCTGGTGATGCTCTGCCCGCTGGCGGCAATGGGGTTCCACGCCAAGCTTGGCCGATGCGAGCCTATGGGCATGATGATCCTGCTGGCTGGCGTTACCGCGGCGATGCTGGCCGTGGCGGCCTGGAGGAGGTGGCAGTCGCTGGCGATCATGGCGGCAGGGCAGGCGGTTTGCATCGTCGGCCTGTGGACGCAGCACAACTACCAGCCCGCCAACTGGGCCGTGCTCGACGCCTTTACCTGGGTGCTCCTGGGCGAGTTCTTCATCTACGTCTGCGCCGCGATGCGCTGGGACCGGATCGACGAGCAGGCGGCACAGGGCATCCTCATCGTCGCCGGCTCGGCCGCGGTGGTGCTGTGGTCGTGCCTGATTGATTCGGTCTCCACGACTGCCCTGTACGTCAACGTCCTGCCGCTCATGCTCATCACGCTGGCGATATGCACGTGGAAGCACTTCCCGGTGCTCCGCGCCACGGCCCTGGGACAGGCGGTGCTGATAACCGGCGTGTGGGCGGCATTTCAATACAGCCCTGCGGACTGGACGGCGCTGGACGTCTTCACCTGGCTGCTGCTGGGTGAGTTCATCGTCTACGCCTGCGCCGCGATGCGCTGGGACCGGATCGACGAGCAGGCGGCACAGGGCATTCTCATCGTCGCCGGCCTGGCCGCGGTGGTGCTGTGGGTGTACCTGATTAGCTCCGTCTCCATGACGGCCTTGTACGTCAACGTTCTGCCGCTCATGCTCATCACGCTGGCGATCTGCACGTGGAAGAGCTTCGCGGTGCTCCGCGTCGTGGCCGTCGGGCAGGCGGTGCTGATAACGGGCGTGTGGGTGGCACACCGATACAGCCCCGCGGACTGGACGGTGATGAACGTATTCACCTGGCTGCTGCTGGGCGAATTTCTAGTCTACATCTGCGCGGCCCTGCGCTTGCGGCGGATCGACGATATCTCGGCCCAGGGCATTCTCATCGTCGCCGGCTCGGCCGCGGTGGTGCTGTGGTCGTGCCTGATTGATTCGGTCTCCACGACTGCCCTGTACGTCAACGTTCTGCCGCTGATGCTCATCACGCTGGCGATCTGCACGTGGAAGAGCTTCCCGGTGCTCCGCGTCGTGGCCCTGGGTCAGGCACTGCTGATAACGGGCGTCTGGGTGGCACACCGATACAGCCCGGCGGACTGGACGGCGCTGAATGTATTTGCCTGGCTGCTGCTGGGCGAGTTCATCGTCTACACATGCGCGGCGATGCGCATTCGGCGGATCGACGATATCTCGGCCCAGGGCATTCTCATCGTCGTCGGCTCGGCCGCGGTGGTGCTGTGGGTGTACCTGATCGAATCGGCTTCGATGAACGCCATGCTCGCGACCGTGGGGGGGCTGGTTGTTGTGACGCTGGCGATCTGCACGTGGAAGGACTTCTCGGTGCTCCGGGTGGCGGTGCTTCTATGGTCGGCGGGGGCGGTATTCTTCCAGTTCGCATATCGCTGGTCATCCGGCGACATGGCCTTGGCGGACCGATGGGGCCTCTCGGCGTGGGCGTGGATATTCTTCGGCCTGCTTACCGCGCAGATGCTGGTGCGGGCATTCCTGAAGCCCCGCCCGATGAACCAGCCCGTCTACGCCTGGGCCTCCACGGCGGCGATGGCGGGCATGTTCGGCCTGACGTACGGGCTGCTGCGGGCGGTCGGGGAAGATTGGATGGGCGCCTACACCGCCGCACTTGGCGCCGCGGCTATCGTTACGGCCGTGCTCGTCCGCCGCCGGGCCGAGAGACGCACCTTGGCCTACGCGCTGCTCGGGCAGGGGCTTGTCCTGCTCGTCCTGGCCGTGCCGATCCAGTTTCACAAGGCCAACATCCCCCTGGCGTGGAGTATCCAGGGCGTCGTGGTAATGTTCCTGGCACGCCGGCTGCGAAGCCTGCCGCTGCTCATCATGGCGCCGATGGTGCTGGCGCTGGCGCTAATGCACTTCTTCGGCTATCAGCTCCCGATGGACCCGCTGATGGGCAAGACGGCGCTGGTCGCGTTTGGCGCGCCGGTGACCTGGGGCCTGCTCCTTGCGGCCGCCATCGCCGCCGGAATGCTCGCGGCGGGGGGGATCCTCCGCGCGGGCGAGCCTCTGCTAAGCGACCAGGCCGAGCGGGCGCTGGCGATTGCCCTGGTCCTGGCCGCCACGGTCTTCTGGGCAGGCCGGGCCGGGCTCGAACTGCCCGTCACCGGCGCGATGTGGGCCTGGCTGGTCCTTGCGGCCGGGCTGGCAGCGACGGCAATCGCGGCCCGCAGCGAGTGGCTCGGGATCATTGGCGCGGCGGCGTTGCTCATCTCGGCCGGCAAGTGGGCATTTTTCGACACCATCGCCATGCGCGTCGCCTACGGTGCTGCCACCAACATCACGCCGCTGCTGAACTGGCAGTTCGCCGCCGGGATCGTGGTTCTTGCGGCCTTGCCCGTTCACGTGGCCC
The DNA here is from genome assembly GCA_964605095.1 of uncultured Planctomycetaceae bacterium. Classification (GTDB taxonomy): domain Bacteria; phylum Planctomycetota; class Phycisphaerae; order SM23-33; family SM23-33; genus JAUWQU01. Next base: position 27,923 of record CAZSBS010000016.1, read on the forward strand.
TGCTTGCTCGCCGCGTGCCGCACGCCTGGCAACTTGGGAGTGCGGAGCTGGCGCCGGAGGTGCTGGGCGTCGTCGCGGGCATGATCTGCTCGGTGGGGGTGCTCTACGCGGTGAGCTTCGAGATCGACCGCTACTTCGCCAGCCCCGCCGGCCGCGTCTGGCAGGACCCACACCAGGCCATGCACACCGCATACTCGGTGTGGTGGGCAATCTTCGCGACGGTGATGATGGCGATCGGCTTCATCCGCCGCCGCCGCGCGCCGAGGATACTGTCCATGATCGTCTTCGCCGGCACCCTGGCCAAGGTCTTCCTGGTGGACATGAGAAACGTCGAGGCCGTCTACCGAATCCTGTCCTTCATGTGCCTCGGAACGCTGCTGATAGCCGCATCGTGGCTCTACCACCGATACTTCCGAAGACTGCTGGCTGTCGGGGCTTCCCCTGTAGGCGAGGCCACCACAACCGACCCGGCCCGACCATCGGAATAATCAGCGTCCTTGTTCACTCCAAGGAGAATCAGGCATAGATTCCACAATACGCTTGCCCGGGTGGCGCAGGCCGAGTATCGGCTACCCTATGCCGTAAGAGGCATAAAGGTATCTGCCCCGAATGGCCCGTATTTAACGGCTTACGAATACCTTAGCCGCGCGTGGTAGATGATGAGCGACAAACGAAAGCTTCACAAGTTCCAATGGATCCGTCACGGTGATTATTACAAAGTGGCGACGTCCAATTATGGCGTCATCGAGGCACTCAAGAGGCAGCACGACGCTCTACAGCTCACTCTCGAATCGAAAGAGATTTCGGATCAGGACGCGGATCGCCTTGCCGAGAAGAACAATGCTATAGCCGAACATGCCCTGATCGTCGTTATTTTCTCCGCTTTCACGCTGGAGGCCTTTATCAACGACTATGGAATTACCAGATTGTCGAAGAACTATTTCTCCAACTACTTGGATAGATTGGACCTTCTTTCAAAGTGGCTCATTGTTCCGCGATTATTGACTGGCAGAGAACTGGCCCCAGGTTCTCGCGCGATGCAGGAGGTCACTTGGATTGTTGCCATCCGCAACAAGCTCGCACACTACAAATCAAGAACGGTGACCGTCCTCGACGTCCAAGAGTCCGATTTTATTTGGGCTGAAGATGCGCAGAGAGCGGTTAAGGCCGTTCGCTATGCCGTAGAGGCCCTCAAGGCAATAGACCCGGAAGCGGATACGGCCTGGATCGACTGAATTAACCCCGTATTGCCGAGACGCTCATTTTCCCGCCTTTCGCCGCCTTGAGCCCCAGCCACGCCCGGACATGATCCGCCACAGCCGGGACTGGCCGGGGTCCGGAACCTTTTCCGGTCCACCCCCGCAGGGCAAGCGGGTAAGGAAACACTGTGGGAGAAAAGATCGGGAAACCTTATTGATGTTTCAGCCCTTCGCCTTGTCCTTGCGTTTGGCCTTGTTCTTCGGCTTGGCTTCGCCGTATTGCGCCTTGCTGGCGGGCTTGCGGAAGAAATCCAGGTCCACTTCCGCCTTGGCGGGATTCGCGACGGTCAGCGGGTCCTTGTCGTCCCACAGTTTCTGCTGGTCAGCCATCAGGGCGAGCATTTCCTTTACCCGCCCGGCCTGGGCTGGATCGCCGGCAAGGTCCTTGGTCTCGTTGGGGTCATCCGCAAGGTTGAACAGTTGCGTCTTGTCGACCTTGGGGTATCGCAGCAGCTTCCATGGGCCTTTTCTCACGGCCCGCTGGATGTCCTTGTACGCCAGGAAGATCGTATCCCGCACTCTGCCCGACTGGCCGTGGATGATGCCCGCGAGGCTCTTGCCGTCGATGTCGGTCGGCACCGGTGCCCTGACGAGGTCCAGGACCGTGGGCATGATGTCGAAGTGGTAGGCGAAGGCGTCGGTTTGCTTCCCGGCCGGGATGCCAGGCCCGGCGAAGATCAGCGGCACGCCCATGGAGGGTTCGTAGAGGTTCTGTTTGCCCATTAGCCCGTGGCTGCCGATGGCGATGCCCTGATCGGATGAGAATACGACGATGGTGTTATCGAAGTCGCCGGCGTCCTTGAGGGCCTGGAAGATCCGCCCGATCTGCGCGTCCAGGTGGGTTATCATCGCGTAGTAGTTTCGCAGGTGCCCGCGGATCTCATCTTCGCCGCGAGGCCAGTGGGCGAGTTTCTCGTCGCGGATTGTCATCTCGCCGTTGTTGAAGGGGTGGAAGGGCTTGAAGTTCGCCGGCAGGGGGATCCTGGCCGGGTCGTACATGTCCATGTACTCTTTGGGGGCGACGCGCGGGTCGTGCGGGGCTGGGCCACCGAGGTAGATGAAGAAAGGCCGGTCCTTCTTGCGGGTCTTGAGGAACTCGATCGTTCCGTCGGCCAGCGGCTTGCCCGGCTGCGGGCATTGGTTGACGTGCCCACTGTGCTCGAAGAGGCTCTGCACCTGCTGGTCCGAGTTGCCCCTCTTGCCGAGGAAGAACGTCTCGTACCCGGCCTGCTTCATGGAGGCCGGGAAGTTGGAGAACCCGGCCGGCAGGTTTCGCACGTGGAACCAGCATCGCCCGCGGAGCGTCTGCATCCGGCTGGGCAGGCACACTGCCCCGCTGAAGCCGCCCATGCAGTAGGCGTTGCGGAAGACCATTCCGCGCTTGACCAGCGAATCGAGGTTGGGCGTCTTGATGTTGGGGTTGCCCAGCGCGGAGACGGTGTCCTCGCGCTGGTCGTCGGTGTAGATGAACAGGACGTTGGGCCTCTTTGTGGTCTTAGCGTCCGCCTCGTCCTCGGCCGCTATCGCGCGGCGGACAAGCGGCCCTGCCGCAATAGATGCCACCGCAAGTCCGACGGCCTTGAGGAATCCTCTGCGAGTCGCAATGGTCGCGTTCACTATGTCGCTCCTGTGGTGGAAATTCGTGCCTTGAACGTAATGCCTCAGTTACGGGGCGTTCGTAGCGTAGCCGTAAGGACGCCTCCCTCAGAAGCTGAGCTTCACGCGGCGGCGAGAGCTGGCG